>JBDGYV010000082.1:0-6451 GCA_039588915.1 Gemmatimonadota bacterium | reverse complement strand
TTAGGGTCTTACCCTTCTTGTTCTTGACCGCGCCGGAGAATTGCAAGGCGTCTCCGGTGAAGAGCGTGACGACCTTTGGGGACACGTCGATGGTGCGACCGCCACCGTCGCTATCGGTGCTGTTTGTCGGCTCGCCATCGTCTCCGTCGTCAACCGGGTCGCCCGGTGAGACCTGGATCGAGGCCGCCGCCGCTATCGCGTTGTTACCCCGTTGAGTCTGCGCAATGACCGAGTAGCTGCCTGGATTCGAGCCGGCGACGAAGTTGCCACTGCTGGAGATCGTTCCTCCGGTGGCGATCCACGTGACCTCGCTCTGAAGCCGCAGACCGCGTGCGTCTTCCAGCACGGCCTGAAACTGCAGTTCTTGGCCCATACTGATCTCCGCGCCATGCGGGATCAGTCGCATGCTCATTGCGTCACCCGACAGGTCTGGGGCGCTGGGGGAGCCACCGCTGCAGGCGGCGGCAAGCAAGGTCAACGTGAGCGTCGTCAATATCCGGAGTGGTAGACACGAGATACCACGCAGTCTGGCATCGAGTGCGGGCAACATAATCGAACGGAACAGGATGGGCATGCTGGGCTCCCTGGCTGTCTCGATTTGGGGTCGCTTGCGAGTGGGGGTTGGCAGCCGCAGCGTTTGTACCACCATGAGTGCGGTCCCTGAGGCGGGTTTCGACCGTTTCGGGCTAACCGGCTAGCCCGATGCCGCTCCGCGGGTTATCGGTCTGGGATTGGGGGGAGATTCGTGGTCGTAGACGCGGGGTTGGGGCGGAAACGCGGCTCCGCTAGGAGGGAACCCTGCTTCCTAAATCGAACCAACAGAGCTGCGCGATCAGGCGGTTTGGTTTCATCCACGTCGCGAGAGGCGGCCCATCCGAGGCGGGTTTTGCAGCCTCGGTCGCAGAGTGCAAATCCGGGTATCCCAACGGGATCCGGCACTGGGAACGGTTGTGAGATCGAGTTTCAGACGATATCTTTTGAAACCGGTGGCTTCGATCGCCGTCCGTGGACTCGCAATGACGAGACTCGCGAAGACATGATCCTCTAGGTCACACCGCCCACCTGGGGCTACCCAACCTTGGACCACACTCGAGCCCAGCACCCACGTCATGGCCGCAGTGGCGTGTCGCCGGACCGCGCCAGCGAGCGCCGCCGACTGAAGCTGGTGCTGGTCCTCACGGCGACGTACATGGTGGCGGAGGTCGTTGGCGGGCTTTGGACCGGGAGCCTGGCGCTCCTGGCCGACGCTGGCCATATGCTCGTCGACGTGGCCGCTGTGGGCTTGGCACTCGCAGCGATGTGGATCTCACGCCAGCCACCCACTATGCGACACACGTACGCCTTCGCTCGGGCAGAGATACTGGCCGCGCTCATCAACGGTCTTGCCCTCTGGGTGGTGGTAGCGTGGATCGGGATCGAAGCCATCCAACGTTTTCGCGCTCCAACGTCAGTGGCAGCCGGCACGATGATGCTGATCGCAGTCGGTGGGCTGGTCGTGAACGGTGTTGCCTTAGGGATCCTACATGGGGTGGGCGATCGCGAGCGAAGCCTCAACCTGCATGGTGCTCTGCTGCACGTTGTTGGAGATCTGTTGGGCTCGGTGGGAGTCGTCTTGGCCGGATTGATCATCTGGGCCACTGGATGGGTGCGCGCCGATCCGCTGGTAAGCCTGGTCATCGGCGGGCTCATCCTCTTTTCCTCTTGGCGCCTCGTGCGAGAGGCGGTTCACATTCTCCTCGAGGGTGTTCCTCGGGACCTCGACGTGGAGGCACTGCTGTCCGCGCTGCGATCGCTCGACGGCGTGAATGGTGTTCATGACCTCCACGTATGGACGATTACTTCTGGGTATCCGGCGCTTTCAGCGCATGTGGTCTGCGCGCATGGCGTTGATCGCGAGATGGTGCTCGCGCACCTGAACCGTATGCTCCGCGAACGATTCGATATCTCGCATACGACAATCCAACTCGAACCGGAGAGCCCACCTGATCATGCGGAACCGATGACGCATCCGGTGCCTACACTCGAGTGAAAAGCCCCGATCAGCAGGCACGTGCAGCTACCCGGGTGGCGATCGCCGGTAATTCGCTCCTTTTCCTTGTCAAAGGGGCCGCCGGACTGGCGAGCGGGTCGATCGCCTTGATCTCCGACGCCCTCAACTCACTGGTCGATGTGGCTGCGTCGATCGGTATCTCGTACTCGGTCGCGGTCGCCCGTCGGGGACCCGACGAAGACCATCCCTTTGGCCACCAGAGGGCTGAACCACTTGCTGCGCTCGGAGTGGCGATCTTTACTGGGATTCTCGGATTCTCAGTCGGACGAGCCGCGGTCGAGCGCTTGATTGCCGGAGCAACTCAGATCCGAGTGCCACTCTGGGCCCTCGGCGCGCTGCTCGTCTCCATGGTCGGCAATCTGTTGCTGGCGAAGTACCTCCGTCGGCGCGGGGAGGCATTGGACAGCCCGGCCATCCTCGCCAACGCCGTTGAGTGCGAGAACGACATAGGGACGTCATTCGCGGCCCTGGTTGGGGTCGCTGGCTCAGCGCTTGGTTGGGCGCCTATCGACCCCTTGGCCGGGATCGTCGTCGGTGCGTGGATCGTCGTCGGCGGATACCGGTTTGGTCGTCAAAACATCGACTACTTGATGGGTAAGAGCCCCACGCCGGAACTGCTCGAGCATGTGCGTCGGTCGGCGCTCGGTGTCAGCGGTGTGAAGGGTGTTCACGACGTGCGCGGGCACTATGTCGGTCATCGCATCCATGTCGAACTGCATATCGAAGTCGATCAGGAGCTGCGGACCCGCCAATCCCACGATGTTGGAGGCATGGTGCGCAAGGCGATAGAGGAACATACGGCGATCGACCGCGCTTTCGTACACGTGGATCCGGTGCTTGACTCCACGCTTATCGTCGAGACGCTGACTGGAAACGAGTCACTGGTCAGCGAGATCTATGCGCGACTCGCGATCCTACAAACCGACCGCCCAGAGCTTGCTGGAGTTTGGAGGGCCCTGGCTACACGTGCCCAGGCGCGGGCAGAGAGGTTGCGCGTCGTGGGACGACTCAAGAGCGCTGGTTGGCATTTCGATGATAGTGACTTGCCGATCAGTCGCGTTCGGGAGCGCCGACGGATGCTTGATCGTATCGTTCAAGACCTAACGGGAGTGGAAGTTGACCCCGGCGAGGCAGTTCGGCTCGCGCTCCAGCTTGAGGATGGGCACGCCTATCGCTACTACGTCGTGGCGGCCACGCCGCAAGATACGACGATGGCCGCATCGCTTGACGCCGCGACTCCACCGGCCCCCTCTTTGCAGTTACTCCACGAGCGGATTCGCGCCGCCAAAGCTTGCCATTCTGAAGGTCAGATTGGCGCGGATCTCGATCGGCTAAGCAACCGTCTTTCGATTGAGCGGAACTCGCAAAATGAGGACGTAGCGTAGAGCACTGATGCTAGAGCCAAGCAGACCTCATGGGAGTCCTTTGTTGCCTGAGCCGGTGGCGATCGAGAAACAAGCGGTCCCATGGTTTATGATCATCCTGATCGGGACGCTCATCTTTGTAATCAACCATCATCTGGGTTATACCGCCGATTCTTTCCAGCGGTCTTTTACTAGCTTCGGCACGGCGGCCGAGGCTATTGCCGAAGGTTCACCACGGCGTCGAGTTGGCTTCCTCTTGCTGGGTTTGTTGGGGATAGTGGTGATTGTCGCCAGGCGGCCCCGATACCAGCTTCGGCTGAACGGTCTTCTCCCTTGGCTTGCGGTGGGTTTCCTTTCTTGGGCTGCTCTTAGCCTTCTCTGGACAGCGGACGTCCCGCTCGCCTTTCGGCGGCTAGTCGTACTGGGCATGGTTACAATCGCGGTCGTCGCAGTTCTTCGGGAATTCTCGCTTCGCGACGTCATTCTCTTCATTACTCTGACGTCGCTTGCATACGCGTTGATCGGTATGGCGGCCGAGTTGGCGCACGGGAGTTTTCAACCCTTCTCAGCGCAATACCGGTTCTCCGGCACTCAACACCCAAACCATCAAGGGATGAATCTAGCCCGGCTCGTCTTGGGAGCGTTTTGCTTGTCGAGGATGAGGATCGCCGGGCGCCGGCTGTTCATAGTGGTTGCGGTCATAGGGTGTGTGCTGCTCGTATTAACGAGGTCGCGAACCGCATTCGGGGCAGCCATGGTTGCGCTCGTATTTTTCGCATGCGTTCGCTCGTCTCCGTTGAGGTTGATCGCCATGCTACTGTCCGTTGGCGCAATCGGGCTGTTGGCCTTGTTTCTTATCCAAACCGGAGCGATTTCAACGCCTTGGCAGGTCATCTTGATGGGACGCGGGGAAGTGCTTGGTGAGGGAGCCCGAAAGCTGAGCGGTAGGACCGAGTTGTGGCAGTACTTGTGGACCTTTGTCGTCGAACGCCCGATGGTGGGGTACGGTTATCACAGCTTTATGTCGCCGGAACGGGCGGGTCAGATGCCAGACCTGGTGGCTTGGGGTGTCGGAGACGCGCATTCCCTCTACATGGAGGTCTTGCTTGGCACTGGAGCCGTCGGCTTCGTCTTGTTTATTGGGGTTCTCTTCGGCAGCATCGTCCGCGCCCTGCGCTGGGTAATTCGAGTTCGGAATCCGGCTCACGCTTTTCTAGCGGCATACCTCGTTTTCATCGTTGTAAATGGCGTGATGGCTGCGACCACGATCTTCCCCGACGCCAAGTTTGTCGGTTTCCTTGTTCTGGGTTACGTGGTGTTGCGCGACCCGGAGCGGGAGGCCGGAGTGGGGTCGGTCCACGACGCTCGCTCAGGTCAGCCTTGGATGGCGCAGCACGGCATGACGAGATCGCGCCCGTCCGAGTGGCCTCCGACAAGTGGGGTCTCGCCGCTCGATCCAATAGGGTAAAACGCCGAGCGCTGAATCAAGAGGACAATGGGTTGACGCGGCGCAACGTCCAGGGCAATATTTAGCGTAGGCTAATTTCATGATCGATCAAGACGACACAAAGAAAGGCCAACCGGGACTCAGCCGACGAACGCTGCTCAAGGGCAGTGCGCTCGCCGGGGCTGCTGCGCTTGGCGGCACCGCGTTGACCAAGGCCGGTCAGCGTCTGGAGCCGCGGGCCGAGGTGCCCGATTTGCACGGCGCTGGTGGCACCGGACCGTTCAAGGATATCCAGCCGGACGGCTTTGACCCGACCGCATTTGCCACCGAGTTCGACGGGGGGCGCGTGTCTGCACTGCCCAGCGGCCAGACCCTTCGCGAGTACGATTTCGTGGCGATCGACAGAGAGATCGAGGTCGCACCGGGGGTGTGGTATCCGGCGTGGACGTACAACGGCCGCGTTCCGGGCCCGACGATCCGGTGCACCGAGGGCGACCGAGTTCGGGTGCGTTTCCGGAACGGTGGGAGCCACCCGCACACGATCCATTTCCACGGCTTCCATCCCGCCGACATGGATGGCGTGTTCGAGATCGTTGAACCGGGCCAACAGTTCGTCTATGAGTTCGATGCCGAGCCTTTCGGGCTCCATCTGTACCATTGTCACACGACACCGCTGAAGCGTCACATCCACAAGGGGCTCTATGGAGCTTTCATCGTGGATCCGGCTGCTGGTCGCGAACCGGCCCGGGAGTACGTGATGGTGATGAACGGCTTCGATACCAACTTCGACGCCGAGAACGAGTTCTACGCTGTCAACACGGTAGCCTTTCACTACATGCGCCATCCGTTACCAGCCGTGGTCGGCGAGCGGGTCCGGCTGTACGTCGTGAACCTGCTCGAGTTCGACTTGATCAACTCGCTCCATCTGCACGCCAACTTCTTTCATGTGTACCGAACGGGAACCACACTCGAGCCTGATGATTTCACCGATACGGTGATGTTCTGTCAGGGCGAGCGCCACGTGCTCGAGTTCGAATTCAGACATCCGGGCCGCTTCATGTTTCACGCGCATCAGAGCGAGTTCGCTGAGCTTGGCTGGATGGGGTTGTTCGATGTCACGGACGCGTAGCGCAGGTTTCATCGCTGGCTCGGTGGTGATCGTGCTGCTGGTCGGTTTGCTGGCCTTTCTCTTGGGCCGAAACGTGGGCCTGGAACGTGCCACGCCGCCGATCGAGGAGTTGACGATCCAGCGGATCGAGTTGCCGCAAGCCGGGCTCATCCGGCTCAACCTCGTTAACGGTGGGGTTGATCCGGTGACGGTAAGTCAACTGATGATCGACGACGCGATCTGGGCGTTCGATATCCAGCCCGATGCGACGATCGGTCGGTTGCGACGAGCGACGATCGAAATCCCCTACCCATGGGTTGAGGGAGAGGCGCACGAGGTCGTCCTCGTATCGAGCACTGGGGTGACGTTTGATGCGGAGATCGAGGTCGCGACGCCGACGCCTCAGGCGACCGCCGGCTGGTTCTGGAGGTTGGGATTGCTGGGCTTCTATCTCGGAGTCGTTCCAGTCGCGCTCGGTCTAG
>JBDGYV010000081.1:0-9856 GCA_039588915.1 Gemmatimonadota bacterium | reverse complement strand
GAACTCGGTCGCCCATGCCCGCGCAGCCTCGATCCCGACGACCGCAGGCTCGTTCGGCGGCATCAGCACGGCGTTGTCGGCCAAGTGGGGAAGATTCGCGTCGCCGGAAAGAAAAACCTCTACCTCCTGATTCTGCACCGCCGCGATCGCCTCCACGTCGGCCTCGGTGGAGACAGTCGGAGCCGCAGCCTCGTCGGACGCCGCTTCCTCGGCCTGCTGGCCACAGGCGACGGCGAACGCGAGCAGAACCAGAGCGGAGAAGAGCTTTTGCATGGTGACCCCCGGGAAAGAGTTGCGAAGAACATGATTATACTACGTTTTCACTCACCAGACTGAAGGAGGGGGGACATGATCTATAGGCTCTCTGCAACATTGCTTGGACTGTTTCTGATTGCACCGCCGGCTTTAACCGCGCAAACCCCTGCGGGCGACTACGAGGCGTGGGTCCTCGCCACGTTCGAGGATACGCCCGAGGGACTTGCGGTCGACGCAGAAGGCAACATCTACACGGCGCTCATGCACGTCGGGAAGATCATGAAGGTGACGCCCGACGGTGCGCAGGAACTCATAGCCGTCGTACCGTCAGAGAACGATGTCGGCAAGGGCGAGGTCATCGGCATCGACCTAGATCAGGACGGCAACATCTACGTCGCCTACAAGGGGGATTCGCCGCGATACGAAGCGACCAACTTGTTCGACCCGTTCCACGCCGCTTGCCGCGACGCCACGGTCACCTTGAGCGGTGTCTATAAGATCGACGCCGTAACGCGACAGGTCACAGCGCTAGCGACGCGTGCGGACGGTTGGGCGTTCTGCTTTCCAGACGACGTCGAGATCGATTCAGAGGGCAACGTCTATCTCACCGACCTAACGTACGCCGGCATCTGGAAGATCTCCCCCGATGGCAAGAACGTGGAGATGTGGTCGTCCCATCCGCTGCTCAACTGGTCGCCCAACCCGTACTCGGGCTTGCCGATCGGGGTCAACGTGCTGGTCCTGGACGAGGAAGAGAAGAACCTCTACGCGGCCACCGACGGTGAGCCCATGGTCGTAAAGATCGCGATTAATTCGGATGGGTCGGCTGGTGAAACAACGACGATATCGAGTGGGCATTCGCCGTTCGACGGCATCGAGTTCGACGACCGCGGCAACATTTACGTGTCCGAGATCCTGCGCAACGAGATCTGGGTCCTGTCACCGGACGGTTCGCAGCGGATGCTGGTCGCGGACAAGCGCACCGCACCGCTCGACGAGCCGACAAGTCTGATCTGGCACGACGGCGTCGTGTGCACCGCGAATCTCGGCTTCAGCCATTTCCCGAACTACGACGAAGCCGACCGAACGATCGTGTGCATCAAGGGGTTCGATCGGCCGTAGTCTGGTTACCGCTCGCCAGCTTTGGTTTCTTCCACTCTAGCCGCACCCGTTCTCTTTGATCGCATCGTAGTCCACCTCGACGTCTCCGACCGTTCGTTCGAGGTATTGTTTCCACAACGCATCGATCTCCTCGATCGTGGCGCCCACCGAACCGCTGACGTCTCTCGTGCCGTTTGTCCATAGCTTGCCCACCGCGTCGGTGCCATAGGTGATGCGGATGAAGCCGATAATGCTGGCCGCGTACACGCCGCCGCGGATTTCGCCGAGTGAGCGAAAGTTGTCGAACAACTCAGGGAGAACTGACCGATATGCCCTCGATCATCCACTGGCTCGTTGGATCGGGAGATCCCCACACTCCCATCGTCACGACGTGTGTGATCTCGTGCTTCTCGAAGGAGCGCCACTGGGGATTGACCACCAGGAACACGCCGTTCTCCGACCATACCGCGAATCCCGTGACCGGGCGGCCGACGAGCTCGTCCATCTCCTCGCGCGAATCCACATAGATCAGGCGCAGCTCCCGGTCGTACTCCGCCTCGCCTAAGAACTCCACCACCTCACTCACCGCAACCTGGGCGCTGCGCAGCAGCGTATGCCGATGTCGCTCCGCGAACGAGCCCGCTTTGAAGAACACGCGCACTCCCTCGGCCTCGACCGATTCCCATCTAGACCCCGCTAGTGCCCTCTCGATAAGGCCGCCGGGGTCTTGAGCGGACGCTGGCACCGCGGCGATCAGTAGCAGCCCCGCCGTGACGACCCAGAATCTCGACTGGCGCTTTTTCATGAGACTTTCCCTCCCTCAGAACGAGAGTGACGAGGCGCTTCGTCCGGTTGATAGCCGCGTGCCCATCGGTAGGAAGCGCCCACCAACTGCCAAACCACCTCGAGCTCCTCTCGATCACGGGGGCCGAAGATCATGACCGCTCCCGGTGCGACCGGATGGGGCTCGCACCAGCCCCGATCGATCGCCTCCCGAGTCAAATCCGACGGAAGCGTCAGATGGAGGCTACCGTCATGCGGCGGATGGAGGTGGGCGAACTCGGTTTTGGCCTGGAACGCGTCGGCGGGTCCTTTGGCTAGCTCACGATCCAAATGAAACGCACGCGCGCCGGGGACCGATACCAGGCTCCTTCCCACGGTAACGCTGGGGAGTGCCTGCGCGCGTTCAAAGAGCTCCTCCTGAAGCTCGGGCGGACTGTTTTGCGAGACCTGACTGTGGGGCGGCTCCAGATTGGTGTCGGGCCGCGGCCCCTTCCGACGCGGCAACGTCATGCGGCCCCCGGCGTTCCTAGTGCGTAGATCGACACGTCGACCCCGGGCGAAATGACGACGTGATCCGGAGCCCGTCGCGGAGGCTCGAAACCGTTGAGCGAAAAGAGCCCCTCGTCCCATTCGAACAGCTCGACGTCGCGGAACGGGTAAGGTTCATGGTGTACGCGACCGGGCTGCAATCCACGCTTCGTCTCTGCAAACAGCACGTAACGCTCCAACAGAAAGAACTCCAGCGACCCAGGTTGCGCACGCCGCTCTGATCCGATTGCCCGATAGCGATAACGATCGCGCAATGACGGATCGCCGCCCCATCGTCGTCTGCGTCGACCCGCATCCTCGCCCAGTGATACGGTAAGTGGAAGAACCGCCTAGCGACGGCGACGGCAAGACGCTGGTTCGCATCGAGCGAATAGAACCACACCCCCGGTGTGCCGCTGGCGTCGTAAGCGTACGTGCGGAAGTTGAGCTCCAAGAAGTCTGAGACCCCCGGCATCGGCGGCACGAAACGCGGACGCACGCGGCGCATCTTGAACGGGACGACTCCCAGATAACACCGACCGTCGTGACGATCTACGCGAAGACCCGACGGCAACGAGCGCTGGATGTCGTCCGCATCCCACTCCCAGTGCAGGAAGAGCAGGTCGCGCCAGCTCTGATACATGACTGGAGACGCATCGGGCCGCGTCCGAACATCGGTCTGCATAGCGACGCTTTCTTCTTCAGTCGCTCGGTGCGACTCCGTCTACCTGAGCGAGAAACTGCTCCACCGCGGTCCACGTCTCTTCGACGCCGCCTTCGACTCGTTCCGGGTTCAGCATTGACGAACCGTGGACGCCGTTCTCGGCCACATACGTCGCGTGTCCCAACTCTTGGAACGTTTCGAGCTGCGCGCGAACGCGCGGGTTCTCCATCTCTGACGCGGGCCGCAAGGCGAGGATTGGCGTTCGGAGGTTCTCCAAGAACGGGCCCGGCTTGCACGCTCCCATCGGATCGCCGGACGCGGGCGAGAACGCCAGGACAGCATTCACATCATCCGGATGTTCAGCCGCCAACCGAATAACGAGCGCGGCGCTGTAGCTGCTTCCCCACACGACGCGCGGACCTTCGAAGCCGTTCGCGATCACGAACGCGAGCGCCGCTTCCAGATCGGGGTACGCATCGCAGTACGATGGGCTCCCGCCGTCAAACGCCGAAGCCGTACGGTTCACGCCGCCCAAACGCGTTCCGCCACTGCGCTGGTCGATGGCCAGGACGTTGTAGCCGCTTTCGAGCAGTCGGGGAACGATCGGGTCGTACTCAGCGCGCGCATTGGAACCCGCCTGATGAAACAGAAGAACGATCGGCGCACTCTTGTCACCGGTCGCGTGCAGATCAGCGTGAACGTTGACGCCATCCGCGGCCTGAAACATTACCTCTTCCGGATCGCTCGCCTGTGCGGTCGCAAACTGCGGGGAGACCAGCGCGGCAACTGTGATCACCAGGAACAGAAACGGCTTCATTCGAGCCCCTTCAGTGCTTCCACCGTCTCGGCCGGCTCGGGTCGGTGGGTGTAGTCGGCCTCGACCCGCGCGTACCGAACCACCGAAGCCGAGTCGATGATGTAGCGAGCCGGCAACGGAAGGGTCCAGCTCGGTTCGCCGTTCGATGCCGGCAGGTCGATGCCAAACCCGAGATAGACGTCTCTCAGGTCCTGCGGCAACTCCCACGTCAGTCCGTACTCTTTCGCCGTCTGGTTCCCCTCGTCACGCAGGATGTCGAACACCAGCTTGTACTTCTCGATCAGCTCGTGACTGTGCTCGGGAAGCTGCGGCGAGATGGTGACAAGATTGGCACCGGCTTCACGAATATCGGAGACGACTTTGTTCAGAGCATCCAGCTCTGGATTGCAATAGGGTCACCAGTGTCCACGGAAGAACGACAACACTATAGGTCCCTGTTCGAGTAGTTCGTCGGAGCTAACGATCGTTCCGTCCTGATTCGGGAGCGCGAACGCGGGCGCCTGGTCGCCTTCACCGATGGCCTTTTCGGCCAATCCGGATTGTTGCAGCTCCTCCGTCACGCGATGCATGATCTTCTGGGCGTCTTCCGGGATCTGTTTTTCGCTCGCCTTACGTATGGCTGCGAGGCGCTGCTCCAACGTCGACACGATGAAGTCCCCCGTGTTTTAGGTTAGATCGCTAGGATCGTGCGAACCTCGTACTGTCGACCGAGACCGTCAACCAAAGGAGAAGCAAAATGTCCGAAAACAGCGTCGAGGTCATCCGCAGCATGTACTTGGCGTTCGCTGTGGGCGACGTACCCGCCGTGCTCGAGAAGATGGATCCACGTGTCGAGTGGAACGAGGCCGAGAACTTCCCGTACGCCGACGGCAACCCGTACATCGGCCCCGACGCCGTCGTCAAGGGTGTGTTCGCGCGCCTCGGCGACGAGTGGGACGGCTGGTCGCTCGCCATCGATGAGCTCCTCGACGCCGGCGACACCGTCGTCGCGACCGGTCGCTACTCCGGCACCTACAAAGAGACCGGCGGTGCGATCAATGCGCAATTCGTCCACGTTTGGAAAGTGCGGGATCGAAAAGCGGTGAGCTTTCAACAGTACACCGACACGGCGCAGGTTCAGCGAGCCATGGGCGGTGAGTAGCCCGTGTTGAACTTCTTCAAGAAACGCGGCATCGGAGTCGGCCTACTACTCGTCGGCGTCGTTCTTGTGCTCGCCTACTGGCTGGTGCCGGTACCCGACTTGGAAGAACTGGAGCGCCGGGTCAGCGTCGTCGAGGACGTGCGGCGCGATCGCATCTGGTTCTGCCGACGCTCACTCGGCGGCGATTGCGCACACACAGTCGTTCAGGCTCGTCACAACGAAGGCGCACGCAATTACAATTTCGCTCAGACCGATCCGGACGAGATCGCGATCGGCGAGGAGATCGTGTTGTGGGTCGCGCCAGTCATCATGGGTCTGGACAGTGAGCGTGTCTGGCAGGCCGAGCAGGGCGGGCGGCGCATCATCGACTACGAGCGACTCGCCCACTCCGACCGCAGACTGATATGGTTCATGGTACCGCTGGCACCGTTTCTGATCTTCGGGGGGTGGTGGCTTATCCAGCGCTTCGACTGGCAGGGAAACCCCGTGGATTAGCGCTTGTTGGCCTCGACGCTGTAAGTAACTGTGCATCCCTCATTGACAGCCTGAAACGTCCCGGAGAATTGTGTCGCAGAGGTAAATCTCCCATCGAACGTGATTGTCAATCCCTCGACCTGTGCTGTGAAAGTCAAAAAACCGGAAGCATCATCAAAGATTGTATTGAAAGACACGCCGTCCGAAACGAAGCTGGGAATCTCACCGGGCGCTGCGAACTCCCACACATCGTTCGCATCCGCCGGGGCCCCAAAACCACAGGAATCGTCGGTGAGACTCAGGGTGATGTTCCAGACCCCCACCAGATTACTGAGGGTCAAGCCTGCGGGCCCCACGGGTCCACCACCATCACTGTCGCTACACGCCATGACCAGAGCGAACAACAGGCTCAGCAAGAGTCTCTTCGTGGCCATGTCTGACCCTCCTTGGGCGCGGTTCCGGCCGATTCCTCCCATGATATTGATCCTACGAGACTGGAAGATTCGTGCCGTGCAACTCAGTGAGGACGTAGACTCGAGTGGCCTCAGCTCAAGGCCGTCGCCGTGGCGACCGCGTGGAACAGGACGCCAAAAAGGATGGCCCTTACGAAGACAGGCTTGGGAAGCCTGCTCGCGGACTTTCGCAATACAACAATGCCCAGCGGGATGTACACAAGCAGCCCGGTGATCAGCCCCGGCGAATAAAGTCCCCAGCCCAACGTGGCGAGGGTGTGCAGAACTGCGTTTACAATGAACAGAGCCGCGAATGAGACGACCAGCCACGCGGCGCCTGAATAACGCAACGCCGCCAGCGTACCCACCGTAAACAACACCAATCCGACAGCGTTGACAGCCAGGAACCGCTCGGGGCTCACCCCGTCACCCAGCACCGCGACGGTCCACGCCGGGAATCCGCCAAACCACTCCTCCACAACATGCAGAAGCACAGCCGGTGGCAAGAGCAGTGCGATTCGTGGCGCCACAGAATCACGATCAACCATTGGTCGGATCAACCTTCCCAATCGCGCGTTTCGGGATTCCATCGACCGGTGCGCCGACCACCCAGAATCGGATCGAGAAGCCGGGCCACCTGCTCATAGGCGTCGTCCAAGCCGGTGTCTCGACCCGCGTCCTGCTCGAGCCGGTGAAAGCTCCGTCGCCACTCATCGGGAGGCTCCGGCACAGCAGCCGGCGGTTCGTGCGTTCCCCGCTCCTCGAACACGATCTCAATGGATCGGCCAAGGCGATCACCATCGAGCGGAAACTCCAGCGCAATCGTGAAGAGATCGGAGAGATCCTTTCCCCGACTGCTGCGACGACCATCGGAATACACCCGCGTATAAGCGTGCAGTTTCTCGGCCACTTGCGGCTCCAACGGGAGTACGGGCACCGAAATCGACGGCAGGCCCGCGAACTCGAGCGTGCCCGGGGTGGACACAAACTCCGGTTCCCAGTGGAATGAATCAGTGAGCCCGATATCGACGGCTACGGTGTCGAAAGGTCGACCCGCGAGTTCGGCGTGTACCCGGAATCGGAGCGCTGTATTCGCGCCTCTCGCGTCCACGATCTCGATCCTGAATACGAAGAAGTCGCTCAGATCGGCACGAGCCGCTGTGAGCATCACCTCGACCGCATCCTCTCGGTTCGCCTGCTGGGACAGGTCCATGTCCATCGTGGCTCTGGATCGACCGGCGCGAAAGTCCAGCGCGAGAGCACCCTTGAGGATCCACGAGTCGGGCGCTACGACGACCAGACGCGCCAGGTATCGCTCGAAGACCACGCGCTTGCGAAGAAAGGCGACGGAGACGCTCGATTCGACACTCTCGTTCCGGAGACGCTCCTCCAGCGATGCGCGCAGCGCCGCCGCGGACTCAAACCGCATGCTTCGCCCGCTCGAGGGCACGAAGCAGTAGCGCCTCGACCGTTCCTCCCTTCGACTCGGCCTGCGCCCGAATTCGGACCGCGGTTGTCAGACCCCGCTCGAGCGCGTCGCGCACGGCTGTCTCGATGTGCTCGTGAAACGTCCCCCACTCGGCGCAGTCGGCGATCGAGCGCTCCGGCGAGGTAACGCGTATCCCCTCGCGCACCACGATGTCTTCTTCTGGAATCGGATTCGTGGTCGTGTGAACCGCGACCCCCGATCCACCCTTGTACCACCGTCGCTCTCTTGGGACGGTGATATGCACGGACTTCGGAATGATGTCCGAGAGGCCGTGGATCTCGAGCGCCGTCTCGTGGGAGAGGATCGCCTGATCTTTGCCCGCCGCGAGCCACGCCACCATGACTTCCTCTCGCGGTGAGGGCGGGAAGTCGGGCAGCCGATAGAGACCCTTCTGGATGCGCCGAATCGAGCCGGTTGACGCGCGGTGCGACAGGTTGCTCGAATCGTATCCCGCGGCCCTCGCCTGTGCAGCGGTGAAGTACCCCTTCTGCTCCTGGGCTACTCGGAGAAGGCGAGGCCAATCGGGCTTGTTCTTCGTCTGGAATCTAGTGTCATGCATACATTGAAGTATATTCAATATAAGCATGACTATCAAGTCAGTCTGTCATGACAACCCTAGGTTAAACTCAAGGTTTCCATGACGTTAGGTCGGGATTCGCCCAGCCACTCAACCGCACGGATTTCACAAATCCCGCTCCGAATCACCCCTGGCTCCGCGCGTACGACGTCGTGCCCGGCGCCTCGTGCAGATCCACGACATACGCGTCTCGCGGCTACTGAACGATAACGGTTGTCAGCTCCTCAACGGTCACCGGGGTCGCTTGATCTGTGGTCAAGGTCACCCGGTTGATCGCGCCGCCCGACCGGATCGCCTCGGCCCGGCCCCGCCGGTTCTGACGCACCCTCTCTAGCACCCCTCCACTGTCAGACCCCTCCGGTATGCTCATTCTGGTCGGCCATGAGGCAACCAGAGCGCATTTCGGGAGGGAACCCGGCGATGAGATCAAAGCGTGGGTCTGTTCTACCAATTCTTCTTTCCCTCGTCGTCGCGTGCGGCGGCGAGTCCGGCCCCATGGGACCGGGCGACTCCACGCCACAGGTCGCCGGGCGCTACGGAGGGGTCCAGAATACCTCCGTCGACACATGTACAGGCGACGTTGGGATCGACACCGACGGGGTCGTCGTCGTCACGCAGTCCGGCCGTCGCGTCAGCGTGCTGCTGACCGGCGGAACGGTTTCCGGCGACATCCAGTCAAACGGGAGTTGGCGCGGTACCGGCCGCTTTACGCTTTCCGAGCAGGGTATCACGATCACACTCGATATCGAAATGGAGGGTTCGTTCTCGGGTGGCCGATTCACGGCAAGCCAGACCGTCATCGGTATGGCAGCCGGGGACACGTGCTCGATCGTGCGCACCTTCGACTTAGTGAGGACGGGCTAATGACGCACGTAAGCAAGCTTCATCTTGTTCTCGGCGTTTTCGCGCTGATCGCTCTGGTGCCGGTACGCAGCATGGCGCAGGACCAGGTCGCGACTCAGGCGTGCGTCGGCGATCCAGCCTTGCCCGGCCAGGGCACGATCGCCGGCGCCGTCGGGTTCGGAGACGATGCGATCTCGTACGGCGGGGGGATCGGGTCCAACCCGAGCGGTCCGGTCGGTTTCGGCTTTAGCGCGGCTTTCATCGACTTGGAAAACACCGACACAAACGCGTTCAGCGTGGGCGGATCACTGAGTCTCGAAGCCATGACGGCTCCAGTCTCGGTGTGCCCCGTCACCGGGCTCAGCTACCTCAGGATCGAAGACATCGACATCAACTTCTTCACGATCCCGATCGGCGTCGGCCTCGGCGGCGCGATCGAGACGACCAGCAGCCTGCGCATCATCCCGTTCGTGGTTCCACAGTTTCTGGTGCTCCACGCGCGCGGGTTCGGCGATTCCGAGACAGAAACGGAGTTCGGCGTCAATTTCGGGGTGACGTTCGCAGGGAACAGCGGTTTCGGTTCGTTCGACGTCGGGATAACGACGATCGACGACTCGGACCTCGCCTTCGGGGTCTCCGCCGGCTTCATCTTCTGAGCCGCTACCTGGGCGTCGAGGCGGCCAGCATGTCCGAGACGCGCTTCGCCACCAAGTCACGAAGCGCCGGGGGCTC
>JBDGYV010000080.1:0-7331 GCA_039588915.1 Gemmatimonadota bacterium | reverse complement strand
CCCAACGCGCAGTCGAACTCGAGTTGGGCTCCCTGCTCGGTAGCGACCAGCGAGATGCCGACCCCGCCCCAGGCGCCGGCGGCCACAGGCCCGGTCACGTCGTCCGAGCTGGAGCAAGCGATGGCGAGGGCCGCCGCTAGCGGGGTGACGGCGGTCAGGCAGCGTCGCATGTCGTTTGGACCGACCATCATAACAGTAAAGTTAATCCACGTGGCTCGCGTTTGTGGGCCTCACCCTAATTGAAGTGGATGATCCCGCCGATCACCAACCGGTAGTCGTAGGCCTCGGAATCGGAGATCGGAAACTGCACACCCGCGCCCCACTGCTGTCCGTTGCCGAACGCGTAGCGAAGCCCGAGTGTCGCCGAGATCAGAGTGTCTTCTTCGCTCTCCGCACCACCGCTGGCAAGCCTTAGCGCAATGAGTCCCTCGTTGTCTTCCTCGTGGTGCTCTCCGAGCCGGGTGACCCCGTTTAGCTCGGCGATCGGGATCCAATTGTTCGGCAACCAGTGCGACCACGCGATGTTGTAGACCAACTCCTCTTCGTCTTCTTCCTCGTTGGCGTAGAAGCGCTCATAGGTCAGCTCGGCCTGGATCGCCCCGCGGCGACTCTCGCCATACCCCTGCCAGAGCAGGAGGCCCGGCTCCCAAACCCAGCCGTCGACGCCGAGACCTTCTTCTTCGTCCCCAGTGGGCAGCACAAAACCCGAACGCACCGACAGAATCGTCATCGACTCCGGGTTCTGGTAGAACGACACGATCGGTGCGACCTCGATGTCGCCGACCCCACTGTTGCCGTCGCCCTCGTCGGGGTCGGTTTGGATCAGCGGCACTTCGATCTCGGCACCGAGCCAGCGGTTGATTTGCCACGCCATCTCGGCTGACTCCTCAAACTCATTGACCTCGTTCTCTACAGTTGCATCAAAGCGGAGATGGAGCTTCCGCTCGAGGTACGCGTGGTGGGTAAAGAAAACGTCGACGAACTCGGGAAAGCCGCCGTGGTGGTCGTGGTGTTGGTCCTGGGCATGAAGAGTCCTCGGGAGGAGCATCACTCCCAGGGCTACGAACGCAATCACGAGTATGCGAACCATTCTCAACTCCGTATTCGAATGATGGTAACCAACGACCGCGTCCATGCGAAGTGGGGTCGCATGAACAGGGCTACATGAGCTGTGATCGAGCTATGGCGAGGCTGGAACGCGGGGCGGTGGAGTCTCAGGGGTCGTTGTGTGCCAAGCGAGCATCGGCAGCATCGTCGCTGTCGGAATCGCGCTCGCGTCGGGCATTGGGAAAAGTCGGACGGGCCTGACCACCAAGAGGCGAAGCATTGCGCTCGCCGGTCCGCTTAGCAACGCGTCACCATCGCCGCACTCGGCCAACGACGGTTCACCGGCCGCAGCCCTGTGGTGAGGGCAGTTTTCCTTTCCGTCGAATGGGCAACCCGGATGGTGGGACGAATGCGTCGCCGACGTGTCGTCATGATGCGACTCGATCGCGACTCCTGCCGCCGGGGCCAGGACTTGGAGCAGCAGAGCGGCTGCCGCCATGCTGGCCGCGAATCGTCGGGCAGTTGGCAGGCGCAACGTAGGGTGGGTCATTTCCGCATATATCTCCGGCCCAGAAGGTAGCACTGAGTCGTGCAAAACCCTACACGCCCTGCGGGAGTTTCCCTATTGACCCGTATACCCTGTGGGGGTATAATCAGGCGACGATGAAGACGCTCCTCACAATCGCACTCGCTGTTCAGATCGCCAACCCATGTCTGACCTGTCCTTCGGTTGGGGTTGCGGGCGATGTTGAAACCGATTCCGCGGTAGGCGCGATAACGCCGTGTGCTGGAGCGCATCACGGGGCTCACCCGAGCGAGTGCCCAGCCACCGCCTCGGCGATCATGGCAAAGAGTTCGCTGACGACAGAACGGTCGAACGCGGACATCGGACCGACGGTTTCCGTCTCGACCGCGGTCGATGACATCGGTGACCGGCTTCGCATCGGCTTGCTGGGATCGTCGGTCTCCTCGGGTATACGCCTCAACCCCTCCACGATACTCCGTATCTAGCAGCGCCTTTTCGAGTTCTGTGTCCGCACGTGACGACTGAACGTCATGCGCGGGACACGTCCTGTTGTCAACGAATCGCTTGAAGAGGTGTTCAGTGAACTCTCACTTCAATAGAAGTTTCGCAATCGTGCTGCTGCTCACGCTGCCGCTCACGGCCAGGAGCGCACGCGGTCAAAACGACACAAGCGTCGGTGAAGAACTGACGCTCGACGCCGTGATCACGCTGGCGCGAGAACGGAACCAAAGGTTCGCGTCGGCCGAAGCGGTGGTCGATGCGAAAAAGCAGTTGGAACCGTCGGCCGGTTTGCCGCCCGATCCGATGTTCCAGATCGGCGCCAGAAACCTTCGTTTGCCCGATCTGACCGCGGACATGCCAAACTCTATGGCGCCATCGCTCCAGGTCGTTCAGACGTTTCCTTTCCCTGGGAAGTTGTCCCTGGGCAAGAGGATCGCCCGTCAATCGACCTCGATCTCGAGCGCAGATGCCGACGAAACGTGGTGGGAGGTTCGGACCGCCGTCGCAGCGGCGTTCTTCGAGGTCTACGGCGCTGACCGCCAACTGGAAGTCATGCGAATAACCCTCCGTTTGTTGCACGATTTCGAGGCGGTCGCCCGAGCGATGTATGGAACCGGCACGGGGCGACAGAGCGATGTACTGCGGGCCAACGTCGAGGTGTCTCGAATGGACACCGAGATCGCTCGCATGGAGGCGATGAGAATCGGCGCGGCGGCGCGACTCAACGCCCTGCTCGATCTACCGGCAGCGACCTCGGTGCCCTCGCCGCAGTTGCCGCAATTGCCACAAGAGGTGCCCGACCGCGACACCCTGCGTGATTGGGCCGAGACATCGCGGCCTCTCATCCACGGAGCGCGAACGGAAGTCGAGCGAGCCGGGAGCCGGTACGACCTGGCGCGGAAGCAGGTGTGGCCGGATCTGGCGATTGGCGTTCACTACGGTCAGCGAGACGTGGACGACGACACCCGGCGAATGGCCAGCTTTCTGGTGGGCTTCAACCTCCCCGTGTTCGCGGGCAGTCGACAGTTGCGCATGCGCGATGAAGCGGTTGCGCTCGAACGTGTGGCCGAGGCGAGGTTGGACGAGACCCGCGCGTGGGTAGACGCGAGGATCGAGCAACTCATCGCGGATCTGGATCAGGGACGAACCCTCATCGATCTGTATCGCAAAGAGATCTTGCCTGAGGCCGAAGCCACCGTGGAGTCGGCGTTCTCACTGTATCGCATCGGCGACGTCGACTTTCTCACGCTGGTCGACGCGCAGACGACCCAGAATCGCTTTGAACAAGAGTACTACCAGCTGTTAGCCCGATACGGTACGGACATCGCCGAGTTGGAGATGACAGTAGGACGCGAGTTGCCGATGACTCGAGCGCTGCTGGAGGTCCCATGAACAGGAAGAATCAACGGATGCTATCGATCGGCTTGGTCGTAGTGGCCATGGTCGTCGTGATCGTATATGCCAGTCGCAACGACGGAGATCAGGGTAAAACACCCGAAGGTCATGACCACGCTGCGATGACGGGTGCGGCGGACGATGAACGATCGCCGGTCCAGTTGGATGCAGAACGCGCCGCTCGCATCGGCGTTGCGTACTCGACGGTCGAAAGAAAGCCGCTCGTCTTGACAGTTCGCACGGTTGCCACCGTCAACTATGACGAGACGCGACTGACGAAAGTGAACCCAAAGATCGAGGGGTGGGTCGAACGGCTGTACGTCGATTTCACCGGTGCCCCGGTTCGGCGTGGCCAGCCACTGCTCGACCTCTACAGCCCGCTCCTCGTGTCGGCTCAGGAAGAGCTGATCCTCGCCCGACGGTTGGTGGATGACACGATCGCCGAGCCCGATAGCCGAGCTGCAGAACGGGCGAGGAATCTGTTGGTTTCAGCCCGCCGACGACTCGAGTACTGGGACATCCCCGGAGACCAAATCGAACGGATTGAGCGCAGCGGCACACCGCAAAAAACGCTGACGCTCAAGGCTCCAGCGAGTGGAATCGTAATCGAGAAGAGCGTGGTCGATGGCGCGCGGGTCGTTCCCGGGATGGATCTCTACATGATCGCCGACCTGTCGCGGGTGTGGATTGAAGGCGAGGTGTTCGAGAAGGACCTGTCCCTCGTTCGGGAAGGTCAGGCCGCCAGAGTTATGATCGATGCCTACCCGGGCGAAGAATTCACGGGCGTCGTCACCTATGTCTACCCAACCGTGTCGTTGGAGGCGCGGACCGGTCGCATACGCATCGAGCTCGCAAACCCCGACCTCAAGCTCAGGCCCGGCATGTACGCAAACATCGGTCTCGAGTCTCCAGCCAGAGAAGAAGCGCTGGTCGTGCCACGAAGCGCGGTTCACGCCACCGGAGAACACGCATACGTCTTTGTTCGCGGGGCCGACGACGTCCTCTCGGCCCGCGAGGTCACGACCGGACTCGCATCCGGACAGGAGATCGAAATCCTGAACGGTGTCGAGGAGGGCGAGCAAGTCGTTTCGTCAGCCAATTTCTTGATCGATGCTGAATCGAGCATGGGTTCGGCGATCCAGGCCATGCCGGGGATGGAGATGGAACAGCCGGCGGCGCGGAAGGGAGCGGAGTAGAGATGCTTCCCCGTGTGATCGAATGGTCGGTCGAGAACAAGTTCATCGTGCTGGTGTTCGTAGCGGCGGTCCTTGTTGGCGGGGTCGTGGTGATGCAGCGCATCCCGCTCGAGGCGTTGCCCGACCTGTCGGATGTGCAGGTCATCGTCCAAACCGATTATCCGGGCCAAGCTCCGCAAATC
Source organism: Gemmatimonadota bacterium (assembly GCA_039588915.1). Lineage (GTDB taxonomy): Bacteria > Gemmatimonadota > Gemmatimonadetes > JACCXV01 > JAHWKZ01 > CAMYLR01. Next base: position 2,484 of record JBDGYV010000080.1, on the reverse strand, counting down.
GTCGAAGACCAGGTCACCTACCCGGTGGCCTCCGAGATGCTCAAGGTTCCGGGCGCACAGACGGTGCGCGGCTACTCGTTTTTCGGCGTTTCGTTCGTATACGTGATTTTCGAGGATGGGGTCGACCTTTACTGGGCGCGGAGCCGGGTCTTGGAATACATCTCCGCCATTCGCGGCGAGTTGCCGTCGGATGCCGAGCTTCAGCTGGGGCCAGATGCCACAGGTCTCGGTTGGGTGTTTCAGTATGTCCTCGAGGACACCACCGGGACGAAATCGTTGGCCGATCTCCGGTCCCTCCAGGACTGGTACCTGCGATACCAGTTGACGGCCGTGCCGGGTGTCAGCGAGGTCGCTTCGGTGGGTGGGTTCGAGCGGATGTATGAGGTGACGATCGACCCGCTAAAGCTGCGCGGATATGGTGTGCCGGTTCTGACAGTCATCGACGCCATCCGGGCTTCCAACGAGGACGTCGGAGCCACAATGATGGAGCTGTCGGAGCGCGAGTACATGGTCCGTAGTTTGGGCTACCTCGAAGGTATCGACGACATCGAAAACGTCGTCGTCGGGTCGACGATGAGCGGGACGCCGATCCGGGTCGCTGATATCGCTACGGTTCAACCGGCCCCCGCGGTGCGCCGCGGCGTAGCGGACTACAACGGCCGCGGAGATGTCGTGGCCGGCATCGTGGTCATGCGTTTCGGCGAGAACGCGCTGACGACGATCGAGCGCGTCAAGGACAAGATCGCCGAGATCGAAAAGGGGCTCCCGCCGGGAGTCGTCATCCACCCCGTGTACGACCGTTCCGATCTCATCCACAGGGCGATCGACACCTTGAAGGAGAAGCTCCTGGAAGAGTCGATCGTCGTCGCATTGGTCTGCCTGGTGTTCCTTTTTCATGCCCGTAGCGCGCTTGTAGCCATCCTCACGCTTCCGCTCGGGATCTTGATGGCCTTTATCACCATGCGCGGTCTGGGGTTGGGTGCCGACATCATGAGCTTGGGTGGAATCGCGATCGCGATCGGAGCGATGATCGACGCCGCCATCGTCATGATCGAGAACATGCACAAGCACCTCGAGAGAGCGATTGAAGGCAAGGGAGATGGCGCACATACCATCCCACCAGCGGAACGCTGGGCAATTGTCGTCCGATCGTCAAAAGAGGTGGGGCCGGCGCTCTTCTTCTCGCTCCTCATTATCACGGTCTCCTTTCTACCCGTCTTCACGCTCGAAGCCCAGGAAGGACGTCTCTTCAAACCGCTGGCATGGACAAAAACGCTGGCGATGGCGGCCGCGAGCCTGCTCTCGATCACGGTCGTGCCCGTGGCCATGGGGTTGTTCGTGCGCGGCAAGATTCGCCCGGAGGAGAAGAACCCGATCTCGCGCGGCCTGAAACGGCTCTATGCGCCGGTGTTGGATTTTGTGCTTCGCAATCGTTGGCCGGTTCTAGCCGGGGCGGTGGCGATCCTGATCCTGACATGGATCCCGTTTCAACGGATCGGTTCTGAGTTCATGCCACCTCTGAACGAAGGCTCGGTGCTCTACATGCCGACCACGTTACCGGGCATCAGCGTGTCTCGTGCGAGCGCTGCCCTTCAGCGCCAGGACAGCCTCTTGGCCGCGATTCCCGAAGTCGAAAGCGTCTTCGGCAAAGCCGGTCGTGCCAGTACCGCGACGGATCCCGCCGGTCTCGACATGTTCGAGACGACGATCACGCTCAAGCCGGAAGAGGAGTGGCGAGATGGGATGACGATGGAGCGGTTGGTCGACGAGATGGACGCCGCGGTCCGCTTCCCAGGGATCACGAACTCCTGGACGATGCCGATCAAGGGGCGGATCGACATGCTGGCGACAGGAATTCGCACTCCAGTCGGGATAAAGATCTTTGGTCCTGATTTGGCGACGCTCGAACGAATTGGCCGGCAGATCGAGTCGGCGGTGCAGAGTGTCCCTGGGACACGATCGGTGTTCGCCGAGCGCGCGGTGTCAGGGTACTATCTGGATATCGACATCGACCGCGCCGCGGCGGCACGGTACGGCCTCAACGTCGAAGACATTCAGGCCGTGGTGAGTTCGGCGATCGGTGGGCGAACAATTACCGAGACGGTCGAAGGGCGCGAACGGTACGGCGTTCGGCTGCGCTACCCGCACGAGCTGCGCGATCAACCGGAAAAACTGGCCGAGGTTCTGATTCCCCTGGCCGCGCGCCGAGGCGAGGCGAGTGGTGCCCAGGTCCCACTCGGTCAGGTAGCCACGATCCGAGAAGTCAGCGGGCCGATGGCGATCAAGACTGAGGGAGCCTTTCCCACGGCTTGGGTCTTTGTCGACGTGGCTGGACGCGACATCGGCAGCTATGTGACGGATGCGAAGAGTATGGTCGCCGAGATGGTCGAGCTGCCGGCTGGATACACGCTCCAGTGGTCAGGGCAATTTGAGTACATGCAACGGGCCAAGGAGAAGCTCCGGCTCGTAGTCCCGGCGACGCTT
>JBDGYV010000079.1:0-7465 GCA_039588915.1 Gemmatimonadota bacterium | reverse complement strand
CATCAAGCTCCAGGAGAAGATCCAGAACGGCGGGCCGTCACGAAGATCGGGCTCCAACCGTGGGGAAATCCCCTCGCAACGACGTGTACTGGTGCGATCTCAGGCCGAAGTTCCAGTCACCACGCTTGTTACCACGCCTCTGAGGAGGCCATCAAAACGCCCACCACCAGAACCAAAGAAGCCCCGCCGTGACGGGGCTTCCTCATGGTGGGCCTGGGTGGAGTTGAACCACCGACCTCACGCTTATCAGGCTGGAACAGAGTATTCGGAACAAACCTCTTCCGGGTACGATGCTTGTTCGTGCTGGTTAGCGCGAGGCAACTCTGTTACCGCTCTTGTTACCATCCTCTTAAACCGGTGGAGCCCCACCCTAGCCCCTCGGTCTCAGCTAACGACTCTAGCGCCATCGGTACCCCAGACCAAGGCGTATCGAACGTCCTGGGCCCGGAAAACCAATAAAGGTCTCGTAGACGTCGCCCAAGATGTTGTCTATCCTTCCTTCGAGCTCCCACTCGTCTTTGAAACGCCAGGAACCAGAAAGACCAACGAGTTGATAGCCCTTCACCGAATCTCGGTCAGGCACCGGAATCTGGCGATCAAGACTTCGCGAAACCGTTTGGCCATCTAGCGATAGAGTTATGTCTTGATCCGGCTGCCAGGTTACTCTTGCGGTACCAAACCACGTGGGCCGATGGAGCAGATCCTCCGAAGAGCCGAGGTTCTCGACCTGGTTGAACGTCATGTCGGTTTCGACCGTTACGCCGGGAGTGGCGTTCCAAACCAGGGACAGCTCGATCCCCTGCGACTCGACGTCCAAGCGGTTGACGTGCTGGAAGGTGTCAAAATCGAAGTCGACGAGATTCTTGTACCGATTGTAGAACCAGATGAGTCTCGTCTCTATTCTCGAACCCAGGAAGGATTGCTCGACTCCTAGGTCCCCGCCAAGAGTCGTCTCTGGACTTAGGTCAGGGTTGCCTCCGAGTTCCCGTGGGCTCGCCAAAGCAAAGAAACTCGGCAACTTGAAGGCACGGCCAACCGACGCGTGTAAGCGAGTGTGGCCACTTTGCGGGCGGAAGCTGATACCGGCGCGGGGGTTCCACTCTGCTCCGTGCCCTTCTGACATATCAAGACGCGACCCGATCTCAACGACCAAGTCACCCCGGACAGCATCCAGCTCAGCAAAAACTCCACCGGTGTTCCGATCGATCGTATAGTCGCCCGCCATGCTACCCCCGAATTCCGGCGGGAAATCTAGGGAGCTGACATTTGTCCCCGTCTCGCGACTGACATCGGTCCCTATACTTACCTGGGTCTGCGCGCTTGAATACAACGTCGTAACCCACCCGATTCTCGCTCTCGTGAACTCGGTCTCCTCGCTTGCAGCCGGGACTACGGAGTCGATCCCGGGACTCACCCGATTCAAGTCGTGGCGGTACATTGCGGCGGTGAGCTTCTGGCGCTTACGATCAACCTCGCCAAACGCGAACTCGACAGCGACGCTGATCTCGGTGTTGTCTGATCGCCGCACGTCTCCGGAACCGAACATCGGTCCCCCGGAAGCTTCGGGATAATCGTTCGCTTCCCACGCCGAGAAGCGGGCTCTAAACATCAGGTCCGCTCGGTCGCCCACAAGAACCCCGAGATTTCCGTTGATATCAAAATGCTCGAAGCTGTCGTCGGCTATGCGACCCTCTTCCTCTTCCCAAGACGCCCCCAGGAAATGATTCTCGGCACTGTTACCACCAGAGACAAACCCGGCTCCTCTTAGCAGAGAGGCGTTTCCAGCACTGAGCACAAGCCCCTGTTGCGGATTCTCGGACTCGCCACGGCGAGTCAAGATGTTCACCACTCCTCCAAGCGCCGCCGAACCGAGATGGTGAGAGAGAGGACCGCGGATGATCTCTATCCTCTCGACGTCCGCAGTGGACAAACTCTCCAAGTTGTACGCTCCTCCAACCTGATCAGTAGTGTCATTGAGCGGTATGCCGTCGAGTAGAACGAGAGTGAAATTGGGATCTCCACCGCGGATTTGGGCCACGCTGAATCCGCCTCTGGTACCATTGCTACTCACGTAAACGCCCGGTGCATGGCGCAGCAGCTCCCCAATCGTCCGTGCTCCCGAGACTTCGATGTCGTGGCGATCGATCACTGTGACAGCTGCCGTAGCAGACGAGAGGTACCGAACCTGCAAGGTGGGGGCAGTGTAATAGATTGCTTCGGTCTCTCCTTCAGCTAATGGATCGATCGGCTGCTGTACCGTTGCAGCACCCAACGGGGACCCCCGACCTAGAAGCAAGCATCCGACGACCGTCAGTATTGTCAGAATGAACTTGGGAGCGTACGCGGGCATAGATTGCTAAGCATTCTACCGGTCGACTCCGAAAAATTCATGCGGCGCCCAGTTGCACCACACGTGCCGGCGTCGCATCTTGGAGTGGGATCTGGTCGCTGTGGGCAACGCATAAGCGCCAGGAATAGCTGCTCTCCATCGTTCAGAAGTGTGCCAAGTCAGATGAAACGATTGTTGTACGTTAACACGCTTCTGCTCCTTGGACTGACCTTGGCCTGCAGAGCGACGAGTAGACCACCGGACACGCCGATCAACACGCTCACGCCCACGCATCTCGCCAAACTGGCGCCCAGCAATCCCCGCATGACGACGTCGACCGTCATGTCTTGTGACAGCACGGACAACCACCAACTGATCGTATCCGGGTTAGAGGTGTATCGAAGCCAGTACTGTGGCCTTTGTCATGTGCTCGACTCAGCCGAGGCGGGCGGCCTTTTCGGTCCGACCCATAACGCCATGGGTGCAACGGCTGAACAACGCATCCGTGATCCGAAGTACACCGGCATGGCAACAACGGCCGAAGGCTATATCCGCGAGAGCATTATCGATCCAGCCGTCTACATCGTTCTGGGTTACGGGCACACGAGATACCAAATGCCTGCCTATACAAACGTCAGCAAGGCGTGTGTCAACGCTCTGGTGCAGATGTTGCTCCAGGAAACTTGATGCGAAGCGGGCGTCAACACACTACGTAGCTTGATCTATATCCCACTTCAACGAGGGAGCGCGGGATGAAGAAGAAAGCGATCGCTGGGTCGCGAACCGTACTTGCGCTGGCACTAGCCGTGTTCGCGTTTGGCGTCGCGGTGGTCAGCGCCCAAGAGATGAGCACGACGGTAGCCACCGGTTTGAATGGCCCCATGGGCGTGCTCGTGACCTCGGACGGGAGTGTGTGGGTGATTGACACCGGCGTGGGGGGCGACAGGGAAGTCGAATTTCCGAGCCCCTTGAGCGGAGAGTTGACAGTCTACAAGTACGGCCAGACGGCGCGGATCATACGAATCGATGCGGAGGGGACTCAGGCGGAAGTCGCCATCCTTCCCTCCGTGTACACGAGCCCAGGAGACGGCGCTGGTGGTTCCCGCCTCGCCATGCTGAACGGCACCCTCTATGCGACGATCGGTGCGTTGAGTGGCGACGGGCCGCCCGAGATGGGCGCCGTCGTCAGGATCGAAGCCGGTCGGGTGACCGAGGTGGTCAACGTCTGGGACTTCGAGAGCGATCAGAACCCTGACGGTTTCCGCCTCGAATCCAACCCCTATGGGCTCGCTGCCGGTCCGGATGGGAACCTGTGGGTCGCCGATGCTGCTGGCAACGATCTTCTAAAGATAGATCCGGATACCGGGCAGATTGAGGTCGTGGCGGTCTTCGACGGGGTGCCTAGTCCAATTCCCAATCCCGGTCGGGGTGACGCAATGGAATCCGACCCGGTACCCACCGGAGTCACCTTCGATGAGGACGGCAACGTCTATGTGTCGTTACTCCCCGGCGTTCCTTTTCTGCCCGGATCGGCCAAGGTCGTGAAAGTAACCACCGATGGTGATGTCAGTGATCATGCGACCGGTCTAACGATGCTCACCGACCTCCGCACAGGCCCGGACGGCGAGCTGTATGCCGTCTCGTTCGGCCGGTTCAGCGAGCAAGGGCCCGTTCCGAACTCGGGTGCGATCATCCGGGTCAAGGAAGGAACAGAGTCCGAGGAGATATTGAGCGGGCTCTCCTTCCCGACATCGATCGACTTCAACGCGGGTGGCGATGCCTATGTGACCGTTGACGGCATGGGCGAACCTGGCACGGGTGCGCTCGTCATGTTCAAAGGGTTGACATCGCGCCCGGCGGTGGATCCTTAGACCATCGCTTGAGGGTTCCGCTCTCGCCGGTGCCACCATTCGCGAAATTCGTCGCACCGGTTGTCCGGGTCCAGGGAAGCGACCAAGACGCCATCTAGCTCCACTCTGGACCCAGAAGGAATGCGCGTGAATCGCGCCCACCAGCGAGCAATTCCCGAACTCTCGGCCACGGCCAGAACGTCGTACCCGAAGCCGATGTCTTCCTGGGTCTCCCCGCCCTCTTTCCAGTAATCCACAATCGAAGATCGCCCGCACATCGGTTCGTCAAAGGGAGCCTCAAAATAAACAGCATCCTTCGAGAAGAGCTCGGCCGCCATCCCCGAATCCTGAGTCTCCCATGCCCTACCGTAGCGATCCAACCAGGCCTCGAACTCACGCCGATCCATTGTGTTTCTCCTGTTCAGACGCGATTGATGCAGATCCCCGGCCTTCAACCCAACTCGATGCGGTGATTCTAATTGAACCGGTTCAGTTAAGGGAGGTAAACGAATCGGCCAGTGCGAAAGAAGCCCCGCCGTGACGGGGCTTCTAAGTAGTGGGCCTGGCGTCGACGCGTGTCAGCGTTCCCAGATCGGCCACTACGGGTTGCCCGTGATCTAGTCGTCCGTGCCCGGGCCCAGTCGCTGCTCGCCGACCGGAGAGTGTATTCGCAATGCGGCGATCTTCCAGTCGCCACCAACACGTGTCACTACCCATGTCCCGCGCGCCTTTCGAGATGGCAGCTCCTCGTTTGTCTCCGAGTGGGTTCCGCCGGTTGTCGTGTGAACGTTGAGTAGCGCGATACGGGGACTCAGATTGCGAATCGAGTCAATCGAGATTGAAACCGCGCGACCACTGTCGATGCGCGAGAAATACAGGTCCCACGACGTCTCAATCGCGGCACGCCCGACAATTCTCGGCTGGATGCCGAAAATCATGTCCGCATCCTCAGCGAAAAAATCCGCCAAGCGTTTAGCATCATGGGACCGCCAGGTCTCCTCATATTCGTTGATAAAATCCTCGAGAGAACCTGATTCGGCGGTCTGTGCGAGAGAATCGATCGCGGCTCTCTCCTGTGCCATCACGATGGTTGGCGCAATCAAGAGCAGCGCAATGGTAGAGAACATCCCGTAGCGACTGATCATTGGCTCCATACTAACCTAATGCCCCGGGCCTCGTCTGTCGGGAAATGCTTGCGGCGCCGTGTCTTGTTCTGCTACAGGCGAACCGCTTGTCACCGTCTTTGTTACCACGCGTTCGAGCGAAGATCCCCCCACCCTCACCTAAATGCAAGAAGCCCCGCCGTGACGGGGCTTCCTCATCGTGGGCCTCCTGGTTTGCGCACTGCCCGCTGGCGCGCGAGAATCGAGGACCGTGCGCTACCAAGAACATACACCGTCGCCTGATCTGGCTCCCTTCGTCCAGTGCATCTGGGAACTCGAGGCGGTCGGCGGACCGAACGAGCCCGCGGCCCTCGAGCGGGTCCTACCGGATGGTTGCATGGAGCTCGTCTTTCACCTCGGTACTCCCTTCCGGCGTCTGGGAACGGACGGTATTCTGCGGCCCCAGGAAACAGCGCTGCTCGTGGGGGTTACGACGAGGGCGGTGGTGCTCTCCCCCTCAGAGCGCAGCAACGTGATCGGGGTCCGCTTCCGTCCCGGGGGTGCCGCTTTCCTCGGCGGGCCGCCGGCCGACCGATGGACCGACGTGATCGCTCCACTGGAAGCCCTCGCCGATTTGCACCTGGTCGAACTCTCCGAACGACTCGCGTCTGTCGGTCCAGGCGGGGAGCGCGTATGGTTGCTCGACGCTTTCCTCAGCGAGCGCGCACGAGCCGCGCGCGGCACGCCGCTCGTCGGCGCGGCGGCTTCCATCTGTCGCGGCGTCCCAATCGATGCGGTCGCCGCGGACTGCGCACTGAGCGCCCGACAGCTCCAGCGCCGTTTCCGTGCCGAGGTGGGCATCGGCCCCAAACTGCTCGCACGCATCGCACGCTTCCAGCGAGCCCTGCGCCTCGGGATGGCTTCGGGCTGGCACGAGACGCTCACGCGTCTGGCGCACCGCTCCGGATACGCGGACCAGGCCCACTTCGCGCGGGATTTCCGCGAGTTCGCGGGTGTCCCGGCGAGCGGGTTCCGTCGCGAGCAGCACGCGATCGCGGACGCTTTCGTCACTAGCACCGACGCCGCTGTCGCTTTTGTTCAAGCGCCGGCGTCGACCGGTGAACGAGAATAAGTCCATCATGCAACGCTTCACAACGCAAACCCCTGGTCAACGTCCTGTCCTCGTCGCTCTAGCGGCGCTCCTTCTCTTCGTCGTCTTGCTCTCCGGCGCGCAGAAGCCCAACACCGAGGAACCGGCCGATCCGCTCGAGTCCCTGCGCTGGCTCGCAGGCCACTGGGCCCTTGAGCAAGACTCGCAATACGCGGAGGAGCTGTGGCTCCCGCCGCGAGGCGGAGTGATGCTCGGTGTCGGCCGAACAACGGTCGTCGGGCAGGCGAAGGCCTCGTTCGAGTATTTGCGCATCGAGAGTCGTCTCGATGGCGTGTTCTACATGGCTAGCCCGGGTGGCGGCCCAGCGACCGACTTTCGGCTCGTTGAGAGCGGCGAACACCGGGCGGTGTTCGCCAATCCGGATCACGACTTTCCCAAACGTATTGTCTACGAGCGGTCGGAGGACGAACTCACGGCGCGCGCGGAGGGTGACGACGGCAACGTGCTTACCTTCCGCTGGAAGCGCATCGCCAACGTGCGCTGACGCTGAACCCATTCCAGGACACCGCCTCGACAGCTCACCAGAGCAGGCGTCAACTCGTTAGTGGACACCAGTCCGAATACCACCAGGGTGACGACACAAGGGAAATGTGGGGGCCTCATAGCGGCAACATCCTATCTCAAGAACCGTTCCCGGCGGCGTCGGGCTTGATCAACGGGAGGGGCGGGCAGCGCTGAACTTGTCACCGTCTTTGTCACCATGATTCCATCATAGCACGCTGCCGGAACCGCCACCAAGCAAAGAAGCCCCGCCGTGACGGGGCTTCTAAGTGGTGGGCCTGGGTGGAGTTGAACCACCGACCTCACGCTTATAGCCGCCTAGCCGCCTGCCCGCGTCCATGTCGCAAGTAGCACAAGGCCGGTCAGGATCATCGCGCCACCAGCGACCCGGCCGGCCACCGGTGCATGAGGAATCACCTTCTCAAACAGCACAAAGAATGCGATGGCCGCGATCCAGAGCAGGTTCATCACGCCACCGATGAAGAGAAGCGCCATCAGCAACCAGCAACAT
>JBDGYV010000078.1:0-12284 GCA_039588915.1 Gemmatimonadota bacterium | reverse complement strand
GGCTCGTAGACATCGGCTAGTGGCGTCCCGCGCGGCGATCGTCGCGAACCCCGCCCGAACGGGGGTGCCCGAAGCACTCGCTACCCTCATCGACGGTCTCCAGGCGCGTGGCTGGGTACCGGTCCTCGACCCCACTCTGCTCTCGGGGGTCGATCTCGAGGCAGAAGCGCTCGATTGGGCCGATCCACGAGCGCAGCTTGTGATCAGCCTCGGCGGCGACGGAACTCTGTTGAGCGCCGCTCGTCGGGTCGCTGGTCGTTCGATCCCACTTTTCGGCATCAACCTCGGCGGGCTCGGGTTTTTGACCGCCGCGGCACCCGATCACGAGATGTGGGATCGCTTGGACGCCGCGCTAGAAGGACACGCCCCAATCGAGGAGCGGATGACGCTGGCCGCCGAGGTCGTCCGCGACGGAAACGTCATTTGCCGTCACCATGGTCTCAATGATGCGGTGATCCACAAAGGCGGAGGGCTGCGCACGATCAAGTTGAGACTGGCAGTCGACGGGGATGTATTGGGTTCGTACCTGGCGGACGGTCTCATCTTGTCGACCCCCACCGGATCGACCGGGTACAACCTCTCGGCCGGAGGGCCATTGGTGGTGACCGACCTCGACATCCTCTTGGTAACGCCGATTTGCGCCCACACACTAGCGATTCGGCCCATCATAGTGGCGCCCGATGAGCGAATCGACGTAGACGTCGAAGCTGGCGATGAGGGGATGTTTCTGATCATCGACGGCCAGATTGAGGTTCGCCTCTCGATCGGCGACACGGTGCAGGTTGGACGTGGCGATTACCGCGTGGCGCTGTCTGGTCTCGATACCGGCGCCTACTTCGAACGACTGAGATCAAAACTCATGTGGGGCGGCCGCGCCGCACGTGAGGATCAATAGCACCCGCCCTGGCATGTTGAAGCGCCTGAGAGTCACCGGCTTTGCGTTGATCGACGAGGCCGAGGTCGAGTTTGGCGATGGCCTGAACGTGCTCACCGGCGAGACTGGCGCCGGAAAATCGTTGCTCGTCGATTCACTGGCGCTGTTGCTGGGGGCACGGGCGTCGGTGGAGACGATCCGTCCCGGTTGCGACCAGGCCACGATCGAAGGCCTTTTCATCGATGGCGACAGTGAGACGCTCGTGCGTCGCGATATCCGACGTGACAAGACCAGTCGCTGCTCGGTGAACGGTGAGTTGGTGACGTTGCGCATGCTGAGGGACCGGGCTGCAGGTTGGGCCGCGCTTCACGGCCAGCACGAGGACGTACTGCTGCTCAGGCCGGCCCATCAGCGAGCGCTGCTCGACGCGTTTGCCGGTGCAGAGGAGTTGGCCGCCCAAACCGCGACCGCCGCCGACCGGCTGGCGGCCCTGGAGTTGGAACGGCGCGAGACCGAGAAGCGAAGGGATGATGAGCGGCATCGCCTCGAGTTCCTGAAGCATGAGTCGCAGGAGATCGAGGCCGCACGGATTGACCCTTCGGAGGAGGAGTCGTTGGCCGACGAGGCTCAGCGCCTCACGCGCTCGCTCGATCGGGCGCGACTGGCCGCGGACCTGAGGGCGGCCCTGGATGGCGACCCGCCCGCCGTGTCTGGGACTCTGGGTGCTGCTCAGCGGGCAATCGATGATCTGGCCGGATTGGACTCACTGACTGGTGGCCTCGCCGATCGCCTGCGGGATGCTCGATACGAGTTGGACGACGTGGTGCTGGAGCTTGGTCGCTACGCCGAGACGATCGAACACGATCCCGAGCGGTTGGCCGAGGTCGAAGCGCGGCGCCAAGTGCTGTTCGATCTCAAGCGTAAGCACGGGGGAGACCTGAGCGGGGTGCTCGAGAAGAGACAGCGGATGATCGAGGAGATAGCCAGCATCGAGGCTCGGCTCGGACGAGATGCCGAGCTGGGTGTTGAGCTTGAGCAGGCAGGGTCCGAGCTGGCCACTACGGTTTGCGAGTTGGCTGACGTCCGTGAGTCTGCCACCGTGCGACTCGAGTGTGCGATCCGCGAGCGTCTCGTGGATCTCGGAATCGGCGATGGCACCTTGCGGGTGGCGATCGACCGTCGGCCACAAGCAGCCGGCATCCACTGGGGAGACGAGTGCTACGCCTGGACCCGTGGAGGATTGGAAGATGTTCAGCTGTTGATCGCGCCCAACGAGGGTGAGGGATTGAGGCCATTGGCAAAGATCGCTTCCGGCGGCGAGCTGTCGCGGATCCTGCTGGCGATCAAGGCCGCCATCGCGAGCGCCGATCGCACCCCTACATTGATCTTCGACGAGATCGATGCCGGGATTGGCGGTGCCGTGGGCCACCGAATCGCCGGTCAGTTAGCGGCGGTGGCGCGCCACCACCAGGTGATCGTTGTTACCCATCTGGCACAGATCGCTGCTGCCGCTCACCGCCACTTGGTGATTGATAAGAGGGCGGTCGACGGGCGCACGGTCAGTCGCGTTCGCGCCGTCGAGTCCGAGGAGCGTGTGCTCGAGGTCAGCCGGTTGCTGGGCGGCGACCCAGAACGCGAGGTGTCTCGCGAGCATGCTCAGGAGTTGTTGGGCGGTCGGGTTTGAGGCGCCAGCCAGACCATCCGTCGGCACCCGAAAAGGTCACCGAAGGGCTTCGTTTCTTCACCCTACCGAACGCTCTTTCGATCCTCAGGATCGTGTTATTGCTGCCGATTCTGATCTTGATCGATCGCCCCGATCAGGCGAGCCGCGTAGCGGGAGTTGCCCTCTTGTTCGTGGCTGGTATCACCGACCTCTTGGATGGCTCGTTGGCTCGCTGGCGTGGATGGATCAGCCCATCTGGCAAGATCGTGGATCCAATTGCCGACAAAGTGCTGATCGGTGGGTTGGCCATCTATCTGACGCTCACCCGTGGGTTTCCTATCTGGTTGCTGGTGTTCATCGTGCTTCGGGATTTGGCTCTCGTGGCCGGGACGATACTCTTCCTGAAGCGGGATAGACTTGTCTTTCAGGCGGACTGGACTGGAAAGGTGACCACGTTCGCCCTGAGCCTACTTGTGCTGGCCTATGTTCTCGATGGCGAGCGCTTCTATCAGGCACTGACGGTTTTTGCGTTAATCGCGATCGGGTTGTCCACGTTCTCGTATGGGAAGCGCGCGCTGATGTACAGCGGTCGTAGCTAGTCCGCTGGCGCATAGGATCGATTCGAAACAAACTCTGGTTTGCGGGGTGGAAACACGCGGACCGGACGCGGGAGGCTGAATAGATGGCAGAAGAGCAGCAATCGAAGGAAACTGAGACGGAGTCATCGGAGGCGTTGCTCCCGAGCGAAGGGTTGAGCGAGGAGTTCGATCCGGCGTCGATTCCGGAGACGATCCCATTGTTGCCGTTCCGGAATGGTGTTCTGTATCCGTTCGCGGTTGTTCCGCTAGCGTTCAAGGACCCACCGTTGATCGCGGCCGTGGACGAGGCGATGCGCGGGCCCCGCATCGTGGGAGTCGTTGGTTTGCGTAACACGACAGAGGACGAGGTCGTACCGACCTTGAGTCGCGAGCGTTTGCATGACGTCGGCACAGTGGCGGTCATCCACCGATTGGTGAAGCACCCAGAGGCGGGAATGCGGTTGCTGGTTCAGGGCGTGAGTCGGTTCAGGATCGTCGAATTGGTCAAGAGCGAGCCGTTTGTCGAGGCCTCGATCCTGGTTTTGCCCGAGACCTCAGACGAGTACAGCGACCGCGTGGAGGCGTTGCTTCGCGAGGGGTACGAGCTGGCCGGTAGGGTGATCTCGGAGTCGTCTTACATGCCGGATGAGTTGCAACACGCCGTGCGACAGCTCGAGAACCCGAGTCAGTTTGCCTACATGATCGCGTCGATGGTCAAACTCGATACCGCTGAACAACAGAACGTCCTCGAGAGCGACGATGTAGAAGAGAAACTCGACATCGTGTTGGCTGCGTTGAGGCGGGAACTGAACGTCCTCCAGATTGGCGGTGAGATCAAGAGCCAGGTTGACGAAGAGCTCGAGAAGAAGCAACGCGAGTATTACCTGCGTGAGCAGCTCAAAGCGATCCGTGAAGAGCTCGGGGAGGTGGGAAACGAGGAGGACGAGGTCGACCGCATTCGCGAGTGCTTACGCGCCCAAGAAGTTCCCGATCACGTGATGAAGGCGGGCGAAGAGCAGCTCGAGAGGCTGGCTAACATCCCAGCCGCGAGCCCTGAATACTCGGTTATTCTGAGCTACCTGGACTGGTTGTGTGAGGTGCCGTGGACTCGGTCAACGGAAGACCGCCTCGACTTAGAGTACGCGCGCCAAGTGTTGGACGAGGATCACTACGATCTGCAGGAGGTGAAGGATCGGATCCTCGAGTATCTGGCGGTGAGAAAGCTCAAGGACGAGATGAAGGGCCCGATCCTCTGTTTCGTTGGACCGCCGGGTGTCGGCAAGACCTCCCTCGGGCGATCGATAGCTCGGACGATGGGACGCGAGTTCGTACGCATGTCGCTGGGTGGAATGCATGACGAGGCGGAGATTCGCGGCCATCGAAGGACGTACGTCGGCGCCATGCCCGGGCGGATTATTCAGTCATTGAAGCGGGCAGGAACCAACAACCCTGTCTTCATGCTCGATGAGGTCGACAAAATCGGCTCCGATTTTAGAGGTGACCCTTCGAGCGCCTTGCTCGAAGTGCTCGACCCGGAGCAAAACAACACCTTTCGTGACAACTATCTGGATCTCGCGTTTGACCTTTCGAAGGTGCTGTTCATCGCCACCGGTAACGTCTTGCAGACGATTCAACCTGCGCTTCGCGATCGAATGGAAATTATTCGACTGGCTGGTTACACCGACCGTGAGAAGCTCCACATAGCGCAGCAGTACTTGGTTCCGAGACAGCTGGAGGAGAATGGGCTTGGAGAAGAGCATCTCGAGCTCGAAGAGGAGGCACTCCAGCGCATCGTCACCGATTATACGCAAGAGGCCGGGGTTCGGGGTTTGGAGCAGGAGATCGCCAAGGTGTTTCGCAAGGTCGCCGCTCAAGTAGCAGGCGGGAATGACGAAAAGGCCCAAATCGGACCCGATGATATCGCCACGTTCCTTGGGCCAAAGAAGGCGTTCCACGAGGTGGCCCGGCGAGTTGCCACGCCGGGCGTAGCGACCGGGTTGGCGTGGACTGCGGCCGGAGGCGAGATCCTGTTCGTGGAAGCGACAACGATGCCCGGAGGAAAGGGGCTGACTCTGACTGGCAAGTTGGGGAGCGTGATGCAAGAGTCAGTTCAGGCGGCGCTGGGATACGTCCGTTCCCATACGGCCGAGTTGGGGCTTGAAGAGCGGTTCTTTGACGACATTGACCTGCACTTGCACGTGCCGTCAGGTGCGATCCCCAAGGACGGGCCATCAGCCGGGGTAACGATGGCTACCGCGATCGCGTCGGCGGTGAGCGGGCGAAGGGTCCGCCCCGAGGTCGCGATGACAGGCGAGATCACGTTGACCGGCCAGGTCCTACCCGTCGGTGGTATCAAGGAAAAGCTGGTGGCTGCTCGACGCTCGGAGATTGAGACGGTCATTATTCCTGAGCAGAACCGTCAACACGTCGAAGATATCGAGCCGGAGCTGCTGGAGGGTCTCCGTTTTGTGTACGCGGAGATGATCGGTGATGTGCTCGAGGCAGCCCTGCTTGAGGCTGAGCCCGAGCGGCCGACCCCGGATGAGCAAGCTCCAGCGGAGCCGGCAGCCGTTTCTTGATGATCACGGCTTGAGTGGGTCGGTTGGTGCCGGGGGCGGGAGTCGAACCCGCACGGGCTCTCGCCCACAGGATTTTAAGTCCCGCGCGTCTACCGGTTCCGCCACCCCGGCGCAGGTTGCACAGCCGATCCGAGAAAACCTACTGTCACGTCCCGGTCTTGTGCATCCTCTGGTAGGCTTCACGGTGTAGCAGGGCCAGCTTCTCACCCTTCTTTTCCCAGCGATACTCGGCCTCAACACGAGCCCGTGAGGCGGTCGCCATCCGTGACAGTAGCGCTCGATCCCGATCGAGCTGGGAGATCGCATCCGTCAAGTCTTGAACGACCTGTAACGGACTGTCGGCGCCAATCTTAATCCCGGTTTCAGCGGTCACGACCGTGGCCGGCCCGCCGAGGTCCAAGCAGACGACTGGTACGCTGGCGGCCATCGCCTCGATGCACACCAACCCCCCGGATTCGTGCAAGCTCGGATGTACGAGCACATCGGAGCGGCCGAGCTTGGTCAGTACTTCTTCTCGCGTCAGATGGCCAAGAAATTGAACTCGCTCAGCGATGCCCAGATCAGATGTTTCGTCTTCCAGCCGATGACGCGCTGGACCATCGCCGACTATCCAGTACTCCACGTCGCTATTTGCGGCTCGAGCGAGGGCCCTGAGTGCGAACTGAAACCCCTTGAAGTCCTGTAGTCGACCGATGCTAATCAACCGCAATGACCCATGTCGGTCCGAGCTCGTCTGAATGCCAGTGCTGATCGATTCTAGGGTGTGCCGACTTAGGCCGATCGCGCCAAGAAGGCGAACATCCGCAGCTCCAAGGGTCTTGAGCCGGGAGGCGGTCGCCTCGGTGGTCGCCAGGGCGATAGCGCTTCGGCGCGCAGTAAGACGCAGGAATGGATCATGTTCGGCAATCCATTGGGCGATCCAGCGCGCTAACTCATAGAACCGACCGGGCCCGCTGAGATCGGCCCAGAAAACTCGAGGCGTCGAGTCCGCTCCCCCAACGGGTCCCCAAACAAACGGTCTTGGCAGCAGGGAGAGAAAGGACGGTACCCAGTACTTGACGAATGTGGCGTGATGGATGACGTCGACCCTGGTCGTGGGCAACAGCCTGCGCGCGACAAGGTAGATGCCGATCTGCCATAGATAGTAGTAGAGCGCAACGCCCCGCCCCCCACGCTTCCACCACATCGCCCACTTGGGGAGATCGTAGTACGCGAACCGAAGGCCGGGGACTGGATTGCACTCCAGCCAGGCCTCAATAACGGACCGATTGTTGGCCCTCGTGATCACCAGGACATCGTGGTGCTTCGCGATTTCGAGCGCGGCGTTCCAACCGACTCCTGGTTCGGAGCCCCTCCCTGGCTCGCAAGCGTACGCGGAAAGCAGTATCTGCAGTCGCTCCTTCGGACCGTCTAGCGTCATGGGGTTGTCGCGATACGACGTTCGAGCGCGCGCAGGATCAGTTGGGTCACGTCTCGAACCACGTCTTCCAGGGGTTGGGATGCGTCTACTACATGACCGTTCTTGTAGCGCCGAGCGATGTCCTGGTACAGGACGCGCTGGCGTTCGATTTCTGGACGTGGGACCTCTTTCTTTCTCTCATGGGCCACATCCGCTGGCAAGTCGAGAACCACGATCAAGCTGGGTCTAGGGATTAGCCGACCGAGTTGGCGCGCCAATCGTCTCGAGCCCCCGTACCTGTAGCGCCGCGGATCGACCTCTAGATCGTAGTAGTAACGGTCGAACAGAACGAACGTGGAGCGAACGAGAGCAGGAAGTACGGAAATCAAATAGCCCAGGCTATAGTCGATCCACCAGTACCCAAGCTTTAATGTCGACGTCGCCTTGCTCCGCGGCGGCTCAGCGTGTGGGTCGGTGACGACGGTTTTTTCGTGCGCATCGTGAATCTCTAAGTGGGGTCGCAGGGGTCGCAAGTGGTAGCGTCGAGTACGTCGAAATGCAGGTGCAAGCTCGTCTCTTACACGCGAAATGACAGAGCTCTTTCCGCACCCATCGGGACCAAGAAAAGCCACCCATAACCCGGTTGGGTGAGCAATTCTACGGGCCACGCGAACCGATTCACCCAGGTAGGCGCGGGGGACGATCGGTGAGTGGCCTCGGATCTCCTCCCTGAGGTTCGGGAGCGCGTCAACGACCGGTGACCACTCACTACTGGCTGCTGCCGTTGCGAGCAGAGCCACCTGTGCCTTGCTCCACCAAAGCTCCAGTTGGGTTCGAGCTCCCTCCGGATCCCTGCTCCACTGGTTTCTCAGGTACTCACCCTGTCGCTGACCCAATGCCTCCTTATCGATCCGCTTCAACAGGTAGTAGATAAAGGCTTGGGCTGGCGCGGGGGCTTTGAATCCCAATGCTTGCCCACGCGCGTCAAGCGCCAGAATACGATTCTCAAGGACGTCTCTCGAACGTAGGAGTAGGCGTCCATTTCGGTAGTAATCACCGCCGACGTCTGGGTGGAGGTAGGTCACCTGACCTTGCTGATCATACCAGGCTATCACGTAGTACCAGCTGTTCGCCTCGTGCTGTATGCACTGAAGCATCGCCAGGTCGTGTTTTTCGCAGAATTCAACCAGCGTCATCCGAACACGGTCGAGAGAGCCTTGATCGATAATGATGTCTAAATCGCTTGGGATGGCATGACCGTAGTCACGAGAGTCGCCAACGACCGCGTAGTCCAAACCGCTGGACTCCAAGTGGGAGAAGAGCGCCTCGGCCACCTCAACAACCATCACGATGGAGCCACTCTCTTCACAAAGAAGAACCAGCCCATTGTCAGCGTCGTTGTTGCTGACGCGGCGACCATCCCCCACGCAGCTCCTTCGAGTCCATGTCGAATCATAAGCCCGATTCCGAGGGTGACCGTCACCGGGCTGGATGCAGCGTAGGCCCAGAAGAGCGTGTCAGATCGTTTCAGCCCTCGCAACGCAGCGCCGAGAACGGTGACACTACCGTAGACGACTGGCACAAGACCGAGAATCCACGGGACGCGGTCGTACGCCAAGTACTGGCCATCGTAAAGCCACAACATGATCGGTTGGTGATACAAACCAAGCAGCAACCAGTACACAGATGCTCGCGCTGTGAAGAACACCATTCCGCTCAAAACGAGATGCCGGAAACGAGGGTGATCACGAAAATGAAATGCTCACTACGAAATTCGATGTTGCGAACAGCCCTGGTTGAGCACCGCCCATACACCACACTCGACCAACGACAGGGAACCTCTTGAGAATGGGTCGACGTATACAGGTGCACCAAAGGATCGAAAATCGCTTGCTGGTTGGCACGGTAACACATTGCTGGAATGCGAGTTATGCGAGTCACGGGTAAGTTCACCATTCCCTAGCGATGGCCTCCAGTCTTGCGCGGCTACTGGACGTAGGGACACTCAGAACCGACATTTTACCACTTGGCATCGTGATCACATAGAGGTGCGTCCTACCGCAACACTTACAACGCCTGGCAGGCCGACGGCCAGGATCCTAACGGAACCTTTAACTAGCCGCGGAGCACACGCCTGATCGGCCGAGATGGTAGATGTGGGCGGCTGACGCAACCATTGCTAAGGTAGGAAGCTTCTAGGTCACAGGCCACGGTCAAAAGCCAGAAACGGCGTGACGGACATTCTGATCGTATCGATTCGGGTGGTTGGTCGAAGATTGTGAGATCTCCTACAGCAACGGCGCTGGCATCACCATCGCCGACCAGGGGATCGTTCGTCGGTGCTCAGATCCACCACAACGGACAGAGGGGGATCACCGGGTGGCCCGACAACGGACTAGTCGAGGACAACGCGGTTACGCAGAATCGTCTTTATCTAAGCGGTCACTTCTGATCAGTAGGGCGCTAAGTCATGGCTGAGTTCATTGTTTGCCAAGTAATGCCCCAGTATGGGACGGAGACTGGTACTGGCCAAGCGCTAAACCGGTGGACAGAATCCCTCGCCAGGGCGGGGATGAAGCAGCGGGTGCTCGCATCAGCTTCTGGAGATCGGAAGGCTCAGGTTGCCGGGGTCGATGTCCGTTTGACAGCAGCGCCGATTGCCGTCCGAGGCCTCTACACGCAGATCAGAGATGCTGTCACTGAGTGTGCGGTCATCCACTTCCATGGTGCCTTTTCACCCTCGCTTAGTTTTGTAGTGGCGATGGCGCTTTTCGTGCGGTGGCGTCGGTCCAGGGGTGCGGCGGTTGATGGGGGCTTAAAGCTGTTTCTTACTCCACATGGGGCATTATCTAAACACGTTTTCTCCACAGAACGGCTCAAGAAGTTCCTCTACTGGCAGTTCGTCGATCGATGGCTTTTTGCAAGGCTTGACGGAGTGATTTGCAACTCCCCACGAGAGACGAGAGAAGTCGAAGAGCGGTTGCCTGGCACGCGGGTTTGGACTGTTCCTTTGGTTGTAGATAAACCGGTAGGCCTTTGGTGCGACAGTGTGCTTTTGAAAGAGCAACAAAAAAGCGATGACATTCTTCTGTGCACAGTCGGTCGATACGATATTCACACCAAAGGACTCGATCTGTTGATCGAGGCTGTTCTGCAACTCAATCGCCAAGGTCACGCGGTCCGGCTTCGCTGCATCGGATACGACCGAGATGGGGCCGCAAAGAGCCTAAGCAACTTTGTACAGCAAATGGGTGCGGCCGACCACGTAGACTGCCTAGGTCCGATGTATGGACAGGAGAAGGAAGCTGTGGTCGCCCAATGCGACGTCTATTGTGTTCCTTCTCGGTATGAGTCCTTCGGTATGTCGATCATAGAGGGCCTCTACTCCGGTATTCCGGTGCTGATTGGGGAAGGTGCCTGCGTCTCCGGGTTCATGAGCGACGAGGCGGCCATACTGAATGTACCGCCGGATCCGAACGCCTGGGCTAAAGCCATTCTCAAGACTTTTGAGGAGCCGATGCGGAACATGGAAGTAGCGCAGCGGGAGCGAGAGAGCCTCTCGAAGAGACTTTCTTCCACCAACGTCGGCGTTTTACTCAAGAACTGCTACGTTGAGGCGTCGAGTCTAGGTGAGATGTCACCACCGGTTGTAGACTAGCAGCAAGCCAGCGGCTTCAAGCGCGGTCATGTTTCCGTCCGGTGAGAAGCGAAGTGCGCTTGTTTGCCCCTACCCACAAAGAGGAACCACACCATCGTCAGCGCTGTGGTAGCGGACGCCGCGACCATTCCGAACGCTGCTCCTTCAATACCGTAGACCTTCATGAGTGCTAGACCAATGGTAACAGTGGCGATACTGGATAAGGCGTGCGCCCGAAAAACGAGATCCGGTCGTTCGAGCGCACGCAGTGCAGGACCGAGCACGGTCACGCTGCCGGCGAGAATTGGCACCAATCCAACAATCCATATAACCGGGCCGACATCGACATAACGCTCGCCATACAGCCAGAGTAGGATCGGTTGACTGAACAAGCCCAGAATCAGCCAGTAAAGAGCTGCCAGCAGCATGAAAAGCGCCATTCCAGCGACGAGCAGGCGGCGAAAGTAGTCTCGACTCCGGAGGCGAACTAAAGCCGGAACAAAAAGTGTGCTTATTGCGCTGAGCGCGGCTGATGCCGGCATGATGAGCGTCGTTGCTACCCTGAGTTGTGCCGTCGCATTGAGATCGACCGAAAGTGATAGAGCGAAGTAGTAAATCTGACCTGGTATCCACACGAGGATGCCGGTGGCTGCGGCCCAGCGGCCATAGGTCCAATGATCGCTGAGTACGTCCCGTGTTAGCGGGTTATTTCGGATCGGTACGCGGGTGGGTCCTAGGCGATGGAAGAGCCAGAGGGCGGATATCAGGCTCGCCAGTCCCATCAGCAAGAATGCCATGGCCGAGGAGAGCCAGCCAGCCCGATAAACAAAAAAAACGCCGGGTAGCATCAATCCCATGTACAGAGCCGCCGCGAATACAGCCAACCGAGGGTTGAGAATCATGTAGGTTGCTGTTCGTCCCAACTCACGGTAGAGAATGAAGGGAGCCGCTATCGCCAGCCCCAGCAGGGCCGTTGCGGTTGGATGAGGGAAAAGGAATCCAGCCAGCGCACCCGCAACGAGGATCGTGCTGAGGCCGGCCACGAATAACCGCTGGCCGTTTAGCACTGTACCGAGGTACCGGCTCTTATCGTTGGTGTACCGGCCCGAACCAAACACCAACAAGGGTTCCTCGAGAAAACCTCCGTGTAGGGTTGCCAAAAGGAGGAATGCGGAATAGACGACGGCGAAAGTCCCATAGTCCGCCGTCAGGAGCCAACGGGCCAGGAAAACATTCAGCACGAAGTTTGAGATCGAGACAAGTCCCCGTTCCAGTACCGCTGAAAAGCCGCGCTCGCCCCACACCAAGACACGGGAAAGCTGTCGACCGAGCCAGGGGTTCGTCGATCCTGATACGAGTTGTGGATCTTCCATCAAGCTTCGCGACGGCAAGATAAGTGCCGATCAGAGAGAAATGGATGGGTCAATCCCACGCGCCTTAGCACTCCTTTGATTGGTTGGGGGTTTGGCCCTCAATGGCCCTAAGTCATTCTGGTAATGTGTTTTATGCGATTCTCGAAAAGGCCAACAACGTTGTTACTACGGCCTTTGTCTT
>JBDGYV010000077.1:0-8001 GCA_039588915.1 Gemmatimonadota bacterium | reverse complement strand
TGATTGTCGGGGTCGACGCGCAGAACATCGCGGCAAATGCTCTCCGATTGCATGGGCTCGTTGAGCAGGCGATAGTGGACCGCGCGCTTGAGCGCCGCCGGTACCGCTTGCTCGGATAACCTCTTGAGCTTGGCCAATCGGTGGCCTCCTGCGCGTCCCTGCTACTTCAAAGTCCGCGGAGGAAGCGAGGACCCGTGGCCCGCCCGGCTAAGCGCCGAACGACTCTCCGCAGCCACACGTCGACTTGGCGTTTGGGTTGGCAATCTTGAACCCGGCGCCGTTCAGGCCGTCCACGAAGTCGACATTGGCTTCCATCAGGTATGGGATGCTGAACTTGTCGATGAGAAAATCGACCCCGTTGATCGACAGGACAGCATCGCTCTCCTTTCGCTCGTCGAAACCCAGAGCGTACGAAAAGCCGTGGCAGCCACCGCCTACGACGCGGACGCGCAAGCCCTTGTCATGCCCCTCTCGCTTCTGCAGCTCCTTGATCTTGGCGGTCGCCGCAGTGGTGGCGGAAAGGATCGTTTCCTGACCCTGTGCCTCCATAACTTCTGACATTCTATCTCCCATGAATCCCACTGAATACCGCGCCGGGGCCACCTCGCTCATGAGTTCGTCGACCAAGAGATCCCAGCACAACGCCGGTTGAAAGCAGCGTTAGGCTGGCGCTCTATCCCCAAAACAAGAAGGGGCCGCCAGATCACGACGCCGTGGCAGCAGAGTGACCGGCACCAGCCCGATCAGCCACTGGATTATGGCAGCCCCTTCTATGGAGCGGGGGGCAAACCCCCAAAGCCCGTTGGGGTCGGCAGATCACTCCCGCCGACTCCAACGAACCCCCGTGGAACCCCTAACCGTCTCTTTAGCAGGGACGCGCGGCTCTGTTAGGCGATACCGGCTTTTCCCCGCCGGACTGTTCGTCACCATGCTCTCAAAGGAGGCGCGTCCCTGCTCCTCGGAGTATACGGCAACAGGCTCAGCATTGTAAAACACGTAGGTGTGTAGGGGGTTTTCCTACATTTCAGGCATTCAATCCATTAAGACAAGTTGGTCAAACTGGCGACTCCCAAGTGAGCCCGCGACTGGCCTTCTCGGCCATGATTCCCTCGATCAGCAAGTCCACACAGTAAGCCCCGTTCCCTCGCCGGGCGGGTTCTTCCATTCCTGTTTAGTAGCGACCGCGGATACTGGACAAACTTTATCCGGTTTAAGTATGTTCCTTGCCGCCAGCCCGAAAGGCAAGGATGTCTTGCTATGGATACGGTCGCCCGGACTCGTCTACGCGATGTGGACCAATTCGCTCGCGTGGGAAACACGCCACTTCTGCGTCTTCGGTCGCTCGAGACCGAGATCGCCCCGGTGGAACTCTATGCCAAAGCGGAGCATCTCAACCCGGGTCACTCGGTCAAGGATCGCCCGGCGCTTCACATGATTCTCGTGGCTGAACGAAACGGCACGCTTTCCCCTGACAAGTCGATACTGGACGCCACCAGCGGAAACACAGGCATCGCCCTGGCGTGGATCGGCGCTGCACGCGGCTACCAGGTTGCGCTCTGCATACCGGGTAACGCGAGCGCCGAACGACTCAGAACTCTCCGCGCGCTGGGAGCCGAGTTGATTCTCACCGATCCGCAAGAGTCACACGACGGGGCGTACCGAGAAGCGCAGCGCCTCGCTGTCGCCTACCCGGACCGGTACTGGTACGCAAACCAATACGACAATCCCGAGAACTGGCGCGCTCACTACGCTGCAACGGGGCCGGAGATTTGGCGTCAATCTGAGAGACGAGTGTCGCATTTCGTGGCTGGGATCGGCACGAGCGGGACGTTGATGGGGGTCGGTCGATTTCTCCGCCAGCAGCGACCCGACGTCGCGCTCCTAGCGGTCCAACCGGACTCCCCTCTTCATGGGCTGGAGGGTCTAAAACACCTCGAGACCGCGTTCCGCCCGGGCATCTATGACTCCGAGCTGGCCGACGAAGTGAGAACAGTCCGCACCGAGGACGCGCAGGCTATGGTGCGTCGGTTGGCGCGCGAGGAGGGACTCTTGGTCGGAACTTCAACCGGCGCCAATGTGCATACGGCTCTGGAGCTCGCACGAAGCCTGGCCCATGGAGTGGTCGTCACGGTGCTTTGCGACCACGGCGATAACTATCTGAATGAAGCGTTCTGGGAAGAGCAGGATACGCGATGAAACTAAAGGTCGGGAGCGAGCTCTTGGAGCAGGTTTGGGCGCATGCAGCGTCGGGCTACCCGCTGGAGATCTGTGGTTTCTTACTCGGCTCGCTCGATCTGGACGCGCGTGAAATTCATGTTCGCGGCAGTCGCCTCGCCGTCAACGGGAGGGTCGACGCTGCCCACCACCGATACTTGATCGATGCCGAGGAATACCGTGTGGCAGAGCGTCAAGCGGCCGACGACGGCATGGAGATCGTTGGCGTCTACCATTCTCATCCTGACGCCTCGGCGGAGCCGTCGGCATTCGATCTGGCCCACGCTTGGCCGAATCAGGTCTATCTCATCGTTTCAGTCGAGCAGGGCGCGGTCGGCGACTTGACAGGTTGGATGCTAACAAATGACCGCCGGTCGTTTGCCCGAGTGGAGTTCTCGGCTTACGGTGCGACGCTATCAACGTCTCGCGTGGAAGGAGCGACATGCCTGAAGTCTTAGTCCCCACACCACTTCGACCGTACACGGATAATCAAGCTCGGCTGCGCGTCGCAGGTGAGACCGTCGGCCAGGCGCTCGACGAGCTCATCCAAAGACATCCAGAGCTCAGATTGCATCTCTATGGAGAAGACGGCACCCTGCGCAACTTCGTCAACGTTTACGTGGGTGAGGATGACATCCGCTACCGCGAGCGCGAGGACACCAAGGTCGAGCCAGACGAGGAGATCTCGATCGTGCCCTCGGTCGCCGGCGGCCTTCAAGGTCTCGCCGAGGCGAGCCCAATCGAGTTCTCGAACGAGGAGATTCGTCGATACAGCCGCCACCTCATCATGCCCGAGGTGACGCTCGATGGTCAGAGGAAGCTAAAAGCGGCGAGCGTTTTGATGGTGGGGGCCGGCGGCCTCGGGTCGCCACTAGCCCTCTACCTCGCGGCTGCGGGTGTGGGCCGTTTGGGAATCGTCGACTTCGACGTTGTCGACGAGTCGAACCTGCAGCGACAGGTCCTGCACGGCACTCGCGACGTCGGCCGCTCCAAGCTCGCCTCCGCGCGGGATCGATTGCAGGACGTCAATCCGCATATCGTCATTGATACCTATGAGGCGCAATTGACGAGTGCAAATGCGCTCGAATTGCTCGCCGACTACAATATCGTAGCGGATGGGACCGACAACTTTCCCACCCGCTATCTCGTCAACGACGCGTGTGTACTATCCGGCAAGCCAAACATCTACGCGTCGATCTTCCGGTTCGACGGACAAGCGTCGATTTTCGGTGCGCCGGGAGGCCCCTGCTATCGCTGTCTGTATCCGGAGCCGCCGCCACCGGGCCTCGTCCCTTCGTGCGCGGAGGGCGGTGTGCTCGGGGTGTTGCCGGGCCTACTGGGTACGATTCAAGCCACCGAGACGATCAAACTCATTCTCGGGATCGGGGAGCCTCTCATCGGTCGACTTCTCTTGGTCGACGCACTGGGCCTCACCTTCCGGACCCTGAAAGTCAGAAAGGACCCCGCTTGTCCGGTGTGCGGGGACAACCCCATAGTGACGGAGTTGATCGACTATGAGCAGTTTTGCGGAATCGGAGCTGACGACGATGCGTGGATCGACTCGAACATCGAGGAAATCACCGTTCATGAGTTGAGCGCGACGTTAGATGACGGGGACGACGTCACGCTGCTCGATGTGCGTGAACCTCATGAGTGGCAAATCTGCCACATCGAGGCGGGGCAATTGATACCGCTTTCTGAACTCACGGCGCGTATGCACGAGCTGGATACGAGCCGCACGTACTATGTCCACTGCAAGTCCGGAGTGCGGAGTGCACAAGCGATCGAGCAGCTCCAGGAGGCTGGCTTCACGCGATTGAAGAACGTGGCCGGGGGCATCCAGGCTTGGGCGGAGGAGATCGACCCAACGATGCCTACGTACTAGGCGTCGTCGTGGTTCTTTCTCAGACGATGCTGTTTCTCACGTTTTTGTACCTTCACCCGCGCGAGAGAGAAAAACGTCAAGTCCCTCCTGAGCGAAACGCGGGGGTAGGTGGAACGATCTACCTAAACGTCCTCAGAGGGGCCATCCCATGACGTACGTCATCACCGAGCCTTGCATCGGCGTGAAGGACGCAAGCTGCGTCGATGTCTGTCCCGTCGACTGTATCTACGAAGGGGATGACATGTTCTACATCCACCCAGACGAGTGCATCGATTGCGCCGCGTGTGAGCCAGAGTGTCCGGTCGAAGCGATCTTTGTCGAGGAAGACCTGCCGCCGGATGCGGCGCATTACCTCAAGAAGAATGCGGACTTCTTTTCCGGGGAACTCAAGCGACCGATCTGATTGGCACTACTTCTAACCAGAATCTGAGGAATAACTGGCTGGGGCGCCTTTTCTGCTCTCGATGGGGAAAGCTTTCTTTCACATTCGCCGCCATGAGATCGCACTTCCTGGGGAGTAGATGATTCGAGGCTTAGCATGAACATGGAAGGCTTCTGATATTCTCGTGAAGTACGAAAGTGAGAAGTGCGCATATAGTGCGCGGGA
The DNA here is from genome assembly GCA_039588915.1 of Gemmatimonadota bacterium. Classification (GTDB taxonomy): domain Bacteria; phylum Gemmatimonadota; class Gemmatimonadetes; order JACCXV01; family JAHWKZ01; genus CAMYLR01. Next base: position 3,295 of record JBDGYV010000077.1, on the reverse strand, counting down.
CCACACGGTGCAGTCGGCATTGGACGTCACGCTTGCATACCACCAACGCTCGAAGCACCTCCCCTCTCGGTTCGCGCCCTCGCTCGGGTACCTGGACTGGGAGACACAACCGGATCCGTTCCGTCGATTCGAGGGGGCCCACAGGTTTCCCTTGGGGTTCGAACCCGTTGGCCCCCTCCCGCGCTACGAGCCTGCTTTCGTTCTTGGGCAAGTCGATCCAGCCCCGCTTCACGCGGCGACCGTCGCTCGGCTCTTCTACGATGCGCTGGCGCTCTCCGCGTGGAAGGAGATCCCGAGCGCCCGCTGGTCGCTGCGTGTCAACCCGTCGAGCGGAAACCTCCATCCCACGGAGGGTTATCTGGTCGGTGGACCTCTCCCGGGCCTGCACGACAAGCCGGCCGTATACCACTACGCGCCGTTTGTTCATGCGCTTGAGCTCCGGGGCGAGCTGTCCCAAAAGGCGTGGCGCGCCATCTCCGCGCAGCTCCCCAAAGACGCGCTCCTCGTCGGCCTCACCTCCATCCACTGGCGCGAGTCGTGGAAATACGGCGAGCGGGCGTTTCGGTACTGCCACCACGATGTGGGGCACGCGATCGCGTGCGTCTCAGTGGCAGCTGCTGGACTCGGTTGGGACGCCCGGTTGCTGGAAGGCGTCGTTGACGAGGGACTCGCCACGCTCCTTGGCACCCACCTTCAGACCGGAGTCGAGGCCGAGCACCCCGACTGCTTGATCGCCGTGTTCCCGCAGAGTCGCTGCTCGGAAGCCAAGAGGCAGCAGAGCTTCCGGCTCGAGACCGATCTCGTCGCAGCTCCCCGCGCCGCGCGTTGGACAGGCCAAAGGAACACGCTCAGCGAGGACCACCACGATTGGCCGGCCATCGATGAGGTCGCCGCTGCTACGGAAAAACATGCGCCGCCCAGCGACGAGTTCTGGTCGTCGTTCTCCTACCACAACGACTCCCTCGAGCTGGGCGAGTCGCCCCTTTCTCTTCGCAGTGTGATCCATCAGCGGCGCAGCGCGGTTGCGCTCGACGGACGCACCGGCATCACGCGAGAAGCGTTCTATCAGATCCTTCTGAAGGCGATGCCAGGGTCCAACCAGGTCCCGTTCACTACCCTGCCATGGCGTCCGTGTGTGGACCTCCTGCTCTTCGTCCACAGGGTCGAGGCCCTGCCGCCGGGACTCTACGTGCTAGTGCGCGACCCCAAGCGCAAGGAGGCACTTCGACGTTCGATGGACCCACGCTTCTCGTGGAGCAGGAGCGACGGGTGTCCGAGTTCCTTAGCGTTGTTCTTCCTCGAGGAAGGCGACACCCGCCGCGCGGCCCAGCAGACGAGTTGCGACCAGGCAATCGCTGCGGACGGCGCGTTTGCCGTCGCAATGCTCGCCGAGTATCGCGAGCCTCTCGAGGCCTTCGGTCCTTGGTTCTACCGCCGGCTGTACTGGGAAACAGGTGTCGTTGGCCAGGTCCTCTACCTCGAGGCGGAGGCAACCGGGATCCGCGGCACGGGGATCGGATGCTTTTTCGACGACCTGACCCATCGCGTCTTTGGACTCGAGGGCGATCGGCTCCAGGTGCTGTACCACTTCACGATGGGTGGGGCAGTCGACGACCCACGCCTGCGAACCCATCCGCCTTATCAACACCTCGTTCGCGGTGCTGGGGCGAGCGAGACGTCGACGGAGCCTTAGTCCCCCCGCCGTGACGGGGCTTCCTCATGGTGGGCCTGGGTGGAGTTGAACCACCGACCTCACGCTTATCAGGCTGCGACAGAATACTCGAAGGAAAGGCCTCCCGGGCACGATACTTATGTGTGTTAGTTAGAGCGAACCGCCGCTGTTACCGTTCTTGTTACCGCGCGCCAGCTGCAGGCGCCTGTTAGGCAACACTTATTACGAACCAAGGACGCGCAACTCCTGAAACATGTAGACGAACTGCGCCGTGAAGGCAGCTGCTGCCGCGGCGACCTGAGGCCGTACTTCGACTTCAACCACTCGTTTTCGTCCTCGATCAAGTTCACCAAGCCGACAGGGCAACCACAGATCTCGGCAGCCAGCTCAGCGATGTCATTGTACGCCAGCTCTGGTGACGTCGCAGCAATCTCGTACGATCGGAAAGCCTCGACGCGTTCCTTTTCATTCGTTGGTACTGGATAGCTCACGCCATATTCCTTGGTTACTGACTCTGTCAAGATCCACGCTCTCCAGACACAGGGCTTTCCTACATGCTCCGCCCAGTCTTATCGTAGTTTCCTCGTGAGCAGTTGTCTGTCAGCATTGCAGGCGCGGACGACGCCTCCGCCGAGACTGGGTCACTCCGCGCAGGAGGACTCTCGACTTGCAGCGTCGCCGCGCCTTCTGCTTGACTACTGTCCGGTGGCGTCTCGCAGCGGTGCGACGCTGAAAACGACGTGGAACGGCTTGCAATAGATGACCACGCTCTTTTCATTGGCCACGTTCACGTTGCCAGGTACTTCATAGTTCTGGTCTCCTCGACTACCCCTGAGCTTGCCAAGGTCCACGTAGCCCTGGGTCTTCAAATCGCCCCGGATCGAAGGGTTTGAATGTTCCGCCAGGAGGACATGGAGTTCCGGTCCGCTCGTAACCATGAAGTCTTCGAGTCTCAGCTCGAGAGAACCATCCGGAAACCGCAAGAGGGTCGCTTGACCGCTCCCCTTGTGGAACGAGTCCACGCCTCGAAAGGTCCCTGTCTTGATCGCCTCCGCTGCGGCCGTATCCTGGCCACCAGCGGTCTCCTGTGAAAGGACTATCGCGGGGACCAGAAACCCGGAGAGTGCCAGGGCCAAAACCGAAGTACTGAAACGTGGTCCCATCTCAAACAACTGCTTCATCTTTTTCCCTCTCGAGAATGTTTGCGTTCTCAACCTGCGAGTGACTCAGATGTCTTGATATGTCCACCGAAACTGAATTCCCGCTTCGTCGCACGACCCATAGCCAACCCGTGTGCCAGACCGCTTCGGGACCGATGAACACGATGCGAAAGCACCCTCACGCGCGCGAGGTGAAACGAGGCCTTCACGACCGGAAGGCGCTCGTCAACACCGGTGCGGACAGCTCGCTCCCGAACCGGCACCTCGCCCGCGGCGCTCATCGCTCGTCCTCCGGACGGTCTCCGCGAAGAGGTTCGCGTCCCCGCCATCTCGGCTCCGTTACGAGCGTCGACGCGAACTTCGAGCCTGGACCCCGACTACCGGGCGGCAATGCCGTTGGCACCACCTGGGAGCAGGCCGAAGTCACCGATGTGCGTCAGTCCTCCTTTCGCCTCGGCACGGA
>JBDGYV010000076.1:0-8012 GCA_039588915.1 Gemmatimonadota bacterium | reverse complement strand
GGGCTCTCGCCGGACGGTGAGCATCCGCTCCAGCGGGCGTGGCAAGAGTTCAACGTGCCGCAGTGCGGCTACTGCCAGTCGGGCCAGATCATGGCCGCCGCCGCGCTCCTCGCCCGCAATCCAAATCCGACCGACGACGAGATCGACGAAGCCATGGCCGGCAACATCTGCCGCTGCGGTACCTACACGCGAATCCGGGCCGCCATCCCACGGACTGCGAAGGACGCGTCATGATACGGGTCGAGAACGTCAGCCGTCGATCGTTCCTCAAGGTCATGGGGATGGGGACAGGCGCGCTCGTGCTTGGCTACCGGGTCGACGCCGAGGGCGCGGTCGGCACCGCCCGCGCGATGGCTGGCCCGGTGTTCGAGCCCAACGCTTTTATCGCGGTCTCTCCCGACGGCACAGTAACGATCGTGGCCCACCGCTCCGAGATGGGTCAGGGCAGCCGCACCGGTCTGCCGATCGTGGTCGCCGACGAGATGGAAGCGGACTGGGATCGGGTCGTCATCGTGCAGGCCGACGGTGACGAGCGGTACGGGAGCCAGAACACCGACGGTTCCCGGAGCGTGCGCCAGTTCTATCAACCGATGCGAGAGGTGGGAGCGACGGCTCGTCACATGCTCGTCGCCGCCGCGGCAACACGCTGGGGTGTCGACGCCACCGAGTGCAAGGCGCGGTTGCACGAGGTCATCCACAAGCCGACCGAGCGATCACTAGGATTCGGTGAGCTGGCTACGGACGCCGCGACTCTGCCAGTGCCTTCTCCCGAGAGCGTTGAGCTCAAATCACGCGATCAGTTCCGCTACATAGGCTCGGAAACATCGGTTGTCGATCTCCCAGATTTCGTTACCGGCCAGGGGATCTACGGGGCTGACGTCCGGCTCCCCGACATGGTGTTCGCGGCGATCGCCCACTGCCCGTCGGTGAATGGCCGAGCAATCCAATACGACGCCGACGCGGCGCTCGCGGTGCCAGGCGTTCAGCAAGTGGTTGACGTCCCTGGCGATGGCGGTGTCGGCGGCGGTTTCCAAACACTGGGTGGGGTCGCGGTCGTGGCGAACACGACTTGGGCCGCGTTCCAGGGCCGCGAGCGACTCGCCATCCAGTGGGAGCCCGGCCCGCACGCAGCCTACGACTCCGCGACGTACCGGCAGCGACTCGAAGCTACGGCCGACGCACCCGCCCACGTCGTGCGTGAGAGCGGGGATGTCGATGGCGCGCTGCGCAACGCCGACCGGGTCGTCCGCGCATCGTACTACGTGCCCCACCTCGCTCAGGCTCCAATGGAGCCGCCGTGCGCCACGGCGCGATTCGAAGGCGGACGCTGCGAGGTGTGGGCTCCGACCCAGACCCCGATGGCAGCGCGCGATGAAGTGGCGCGCGCGCTTGGCATCGGGCCGGATGATGTCACCGTTCACGTTACGCTGCTGGGCGGTGGGTTCGGTCGCAAATCAAAACCCGACTACGTCGTCGAGGCGGCGCTTGTAGCTCGCCATGTCGGCGTGCCGGTCCAGCTCGTGTGGGCCCGGGAAGACGACATTCGTTTCGGCTATTTCCACGCCGTCAGCGCGCAACAGTTAGAGGGTGGCCTCGATCGCGAAGGCAACTGCGTCGCGTGGCTGCATCGAAGTGTTTTTCCGACAATCATCGCCACGTTCAACGCAAGCGCCCGGCGTGCCAGTCCAAGCGAGCTTGGGCTGGGACTAATCGACGTGCCGTTCATGGTTCCCAACCTGAGGGTCGAGAACGGCGACGCTGAGGCGCACGTCAGGATCGGCTGGATGCGATCGGTGTCCAACATCCACCACGGGTTCGCGGTTGGTTCGTTTGTCGACGAGCTTGCCGCCGCCGCCGGGCGCGACCCGAAGGCGTACCTGCTCGACATAATCGGTCCCGGACGCACGATCGACCTCGCCGCCGACGACGTAGAGTACACCAACTACGGGGAGCCGATCGATCAGTACCCGCTCGACACGGCGCGTCTGCGCAACGTCATCGAAGTCGCTGCCAAGACCGCTGATTGGGGCTCGCCGAGACCGAACGGACGGGCGCTCGGAATCGCCGCGCATCGCACCTTCCTCACCTACGTTGCCGTCGTCGCGGATGTCTCCGTCGACGACGACGGCTTGCCCACTGTGCATGGCGTCTACAGCGCACTCGACTGTGGTGTCGTCGTCAATCGTGACCGCGTCCGGGCTCAGGTCGAGGGGGCCGTCATCTACGGCATGAGCCTGGCCCTCCACGGGCGCATCACCGCCCGCGAAGGTGCCATCGAGCAGAGCAACTTCCACGACTATCCTGTGGTGCGGATGCCCGAAGCCCCGCGCACGATGGAGGTTCGACTGATCGATAGCGACGCCCTGCCGACCGGTGTTGGAGAACCCGGCGTGCCGCCGGTTGCCCCGGCGATCACGAACGCGATCTACGCCGCCTCCGGAAAGCGGATACGCGAGCTGCCAATCCTGGATCTCGGCGGGAGACCTCAGTCGGGAAGCGCTAGATAGGTCACACCCACCGCAAGACCACACGTCGATCAAGGTTCCCTTGCGCATTAGGGAAGTTGACGCCGAGGTCGTCCTGCGCCACGAAGCGACGGGCGTGGGAAACTTGGAAGTGGAGGATCGCACAAGTGCGGGGGACGCACGGCAGGCCGGTTCCCGATTGACCGGCGTTTGCGATGTGCTGGCCGGTAGTGACCGTCTCGCCGATCTGTACCTGGGCACTTCCCTGTTGATGATGGGCGTAGAAGCCGTACGTCCCAACGTCGTGATGGATGATGAGGAAGTTGAAGTTGTTCGAGTCTATCCCGTCGTCGGGAAAGTCATCCATCAGGTTGACGACAACGCCTGATCGTGCGGCCGCAATCGGCGCGCCAAAGTCCATCCTGAAATCGTAGGCCAGCTGATTGCTATGCGAGCCGCGTGAAGTGCAGTAGCTCTGCACGAGAAACCAGGCATCACCGACGGGATACGGCAGCCGGTAGTCTGACTGCGCTGGCTCGCCGAAGACAGCGAAATCCATGCATGTTTGGTCCGAGGTCGCCGTTGGGCCGTCGCCACCACTCGAGTCACCACTACAACCCAGCATAAAGAGCCGGCCAACGAGCACCAAACCGATCCCCAATCCAATCTTGTCGCCTTGAAAGAGCACCCTAGAACTCCTGATCTTATCCCTCGGTCTCCCCGCCTACTTCAGACCTCTGCTTTACTTCCCTGAACTGAGCCGCGACACGACCGGCCGACACGGCCATGACGATCGACTGCACGGTCGCGATTTCTTGTTTTGTGATACCGAGATCCTTGGCCACGCCAAGGTAACTCTCCATTCACGGGTAGCAGGCGACTGCCATCGCCGTGGCAAGATGGATCATGACGGTAGTCTGCTCGCTCAGCACTTCGTTGTGCCGAGCGGAATCGTAAAACAACTGGAACTCGTTTACACGCTCCTTTGGCATCATTTCTCCTTTCGATCAAATGTCATTCTGTTGACCTAGCGTAGCCTGATTCTGACGCGGATGTCTGTGGGGAAATACCCGCGCGTGGTCTATGCCGCGTAGTCGACGAGGCGAACCGGGATGCGCCGTGCGCCCCAAGACCCCGGGTGCGCGTCGAAGACACCCGGACAGCTCGCACTGCACCGCCGGCAGTACCCCAAACTCGTGAGGTTCCACTCAGAGAGCGCGTACCAGTTGCGGCCGATCAGGAGCTCGCCACACCGGTGGCAGTAGGTGCTCTGACCCTCCTTATCGTGGACGTTGCCCGTGTACACGTACCGAAGGCCGTTGGCGAGGGCGATCTCGCGCGCCCGCCGCAGAGTCTCGACCGGTGTGTGCGGCACATCCAACATCTTCCAAGCGGGGTGAAACGCCGAGAAGTGAAGCGGCACGTCGAGGCCCAGCTCCTCGGCGATCCACTCCGTCTCTCGCTCGATCTCCGCATCGGAGTCATTCGCCCCCGGAATCAGGAGCGTCGTGATCTCGAGCCACACTTGCGTCCCATGGCGTAGGTAGCGCAGTGTGTCAAGAACCGACTCCAGCTCGCCGCCGCAGATCTTCCGGTAGAACTCATCGCTAAACGCCTTCAGGTCGACGTTCGCGGCGTCCATGTTGCGGTAGAACTCGGTTCGCGGATCGGAGCACTGATAGCCAGCCGTGACGGCCACCGGGTGGATACCTCGATCCTTGCACGCCTGAGCCACGTCGATCGCATACTCGTGGAAGATCACCGGATCGTTGTAGGTGAACGCCACGCTTCGGCACCCGAGGCGTTCCGCGGCGCGGGCGATCGTCTCGGGCGCGGCCGAGTCCGCGAGAGTGTCCATCTCCCGCGACTTCGAGATATCCCAGTTCTGACAGAACTTGCATCCCAGGTTGCACCCGGCCGTGCCGAAGGACAGAACGGGAGTCCCAGGAAGGAAATGATTCAGCGGCTTCTTCTCGATCGGATCGACGCAGTAGCCGCTCGAGCGCCCGTAGGTAGTAAGGACGATCTGGTCACTTTCGTTGGCGCGGACGAAACAGAAGCCGCGCTGGCGGTCGCGCAAGCGGCAGAAGCGCGGGCAGATGTCGCACTGGACCCTACCGTCGTCGAGCGCGTGCCAGTGTCGAGTTTTTCGAGCATCCTTCACGGGAGATCCTGCCTGTTTAACCATACGCCCGCTACCTCGCCATAGCCCGTCGTCTCCGGAGCCGGGCCATCGGTCGCCGCTCATCCAGCCGTCGAAGCCCCAACTCGCGCGCGATCTCCATCGCCGCAAGGAACTCCTCCGACCTCATAGGGCGGTTGAGCTCCGGGCACTTCTCGTCACTCACGGAACCAGCCGGGTGGTACTGGTCCATCAAGTTCACGTAGGTCTCGGGGCCCAGCCGGGAGGCGACCCACTCCAGGATCGCACGCGTCTCGTCGAGCTCTCCGGGCATCACCAGGTGCCGGAGGAGGAGCCCTCGTTTCGCCACCCCATCCGCGTTAACAACCAGCTCGCCGACTTGCTGATACATCTCCGCAATCGCGGCGCGCGCCGTCGAGGGATAATCAGCCGCCTTGAGGTATTTCCGGCTCTTGTCGGGGCTCCAGTACTTGAAGTCCGGCATGTAGATGTCGACGATCCCATCCATGAGGGTAATGCTCTCGAGCGCGTCGTAGGCGCTGGTGTTATACACGATCGGGATCGCAAGTCCCATCTCGATCGCCTTGGCAACCGACTCGAGCACTTGCGGAACGACGTGCTCCGGCGTCACGAAGTTGATGTTGTGGCAGCCGCGCTGTTGGAGCTCGAGCATCATGCTCGCGATCTCACGCGGCGTGGATCCGGGAGGGGACCGCTTGGGCTTGATCGCCTGGCTGATGTCCCAGTTCTGACAGAAGACGCACCGCAGGTTACAGTGCGCGAAGAAGATCGTACCGGAGCCGTTCCAGCCCCTGAGGCAGTCCTCTTCGCCAAAGTGCGGGAAGTAGCTACTCACGACCGCGTAGCGACCGGTCTTGCAGGCCGACCACTTGTCCTCGAGCCGGTTGACGCCACAATCGCGGGGGCAGGCTCGGCAGTCTTCGAGGCTTGCAACCCCCCGCGCGACGCGCTCGCGGAGATCCTCGCGAGGTAACATCAGATAGGTCGGCCGGAACACCGTTGTCCAAGATATCATGGGAAGCCACCCGGCACATCAATTGTCCGGGATTGGTCAGAACATCGCTGCGAGGCCGACGCGAGGAATAGGCCCAGATCTAGAGCCGTTTTTTAGGTCACGAACCCGAACCGAAACCTACACGGGTTTCGACCGAAAGGAGAGGCCAAATGCGAGTGCTCTATTCTGTGATTGCCGCTGCCGTCAGCGCCTTCTCGCTGGCAGCCCTACTGGCGATGACCGTTCCCGCCGCCCCGTCGGAAGGAAAACTCACGGCGGAGCTTGGTCCGATTACGGTGATCGCCGTAGAGACACCACCGGCTCTTGCGACCAGCAATGGTCGGTTAGAGATGAGGAAAGGGAGCTGCTAGTGCCCAAGCGATCTGCTGATCCTGTCGGGGCCCACTCTGCTTGCGTTTGTGAGCCCCGGCAGGTTCGTACTCAAGGCGCGGCCGGCTAAAGGCGGCTAGTAACGTAGCTGTCGTAAATGTTGTTGAGCGCTACATCCCCACCGGTGCATCGGTATTCCAGATGTCGCTCACGCAGAGCCACGAGCCGTCGGCTTGCCGCTCGTAGATCGCGTGCCACTTGCCGACCATGCTCACTGGATCACCATCGGGCGGGGCCAAATCGATGGTGAACGCGCCTCGCCCGTAGGCCATGTCGCCGTCACCGGCAATGACCTGCGGCGTTAGGGTGAAACCGGTGATCGGCGGCCGAGCATCTTGCCATTCCCTGATCGCGGCGACGCCCTGCATCATGGGTTGGTTGGGCGGCATCCGCACCGCATCGGCATCGTAATAGCTGTTATTCGACTCCCAATCCATCGCGATCACGTCAACGGCGTACTTCTCGACCATACCGCGGATGGCGGCCTCGTCGTCTGCTGTGAACGTGGCCTGGGCTGGGGCTTCGGGTGGCGCCTCGGCCGCGGGCTGGCAAGCCACGACGGCGAGCACCATGACCAACGCGAACAAACGCTGCATGAAATCCCCCCTTGGTGTGATTGATCTGAACCGTTCCAAGCTACTCGATCAGTATAGCTCGACGTTCGTGTCGGTCCAGGTGGGGGTATCGGTGGCGTTGGCAATCGAGTAGATGGTGAAAAAGATCAGCCGGGCTACTCTGGCCGCCTTGTCGGCGTCGATCGTGTCGACTTCGTCTGACAGCTCGTGATAGTCCTCGTGGGTTCCGGCAAAAAACCACAGCGCTGGGATCCCATTGCGAACGAAGTTGAAGTGATCGCTCCGAAAGAAAAGCCTCTCCTCCGGCCAGAGATCCCCGGTCACGATTAGCCGCACTTCGGGATGGTTGTCGACCACGCGGCGGATGAGCAGACCCAGGGAAGAATACTCCTGCCCGATCACGGCGATACTGTCGGGAGAGTTTCGGCTGATCATATCAGCGTTGACGTCGGCCACGATTGATTCGATGGGTACAGTCGGGTGATCGGCATAGTGGCGGGAACCCAGCAGCCCCTTCTCTTCTCCGCTAACGGCCAGGAATATGAGCGAGCGGGACGGCGCGGTCTCTAACGACGCAAAGGCCTCAGCAACTTCGATCAGGGCGGCCGTTCCGGAAGCATCGTCGTCGGCCCCATTGTAGATAGAGTCCCCTGCGGAATTGGCGGTTCCCACACCGATGTGGTCGACGTGCGCGCTGAAGATGATGTACGTGTTGCGGAGCGTCGGATGACTTCCCCTTAGCACCGCCACGACGTTGGGTGCACCCGTGGTGACGATGGCGATCTGGCCGGTCTCAGCGTCAAAAACTTCCACATCGATCGGGTACCGTTGGATGAACGAGCCCCCTCCCGGAAGGAGACCAAGCGCAGCGAATTCGCCGGCCACGTAACTGGCCGCCGCGTCGAGGCCTGGACTGGGAGTGTCTCGCCCAGCCATTTCGTCGCTCGCCAGGTGTGCGATCAGCTGGTGCATGTCGTCGGCGGTGATTGTGGCTGCTGCCGCCGCCGCGGCATTGGGATCGATGCTGTCGGGTCCCAGCGGGGCATCGTCTTGATCGCATGAGGTTGCGACCAAGAGAACGCTCAGTGCAGTAAGAAGAAAACGCTTCGCAGACATCGTCAGCCTTCCGCTTGACGTGCAAACTCGCTAGGCAGCGACCTCGTTTAGCGGAGCCTGGGGATCAGCGCCCCCACGATCTACGCTGGTCTCCGGATATAAAGGAAGCCCCGCCGAAACGGGGCTTCCTCATGGTGGCCTGGTTAGAGTTCAACTCAGCGCCCGAGTGTGTCCGCGGCCTTACTCCACGGCATTCAGATCGCGCAACACCCCGACGATAGCACTCAATTCCTGCTTGGAAAGGATCTTCGCGAACCCCGGCATCGCACCCTTTCCATTGGACAAGAACTCCAACAGCTCGGCGTCCG
>JBDGYV010000075.1:0-10627 GCA_039588915.1 Gemmatimonadota bacterium | reverse complement strand
TGTGGTAACAAGAACGGTAACAAGCCAGGACCCCAGACCGTGAGAAGATGGGCTCGCTGGAAGGGGCGGAGCTATACCTTGACAAGAATAGAATGATGTGTCATTCTATGCTTGTCTACCAACCTCCTTCCCCATTCCACGCCGGGGGTGTACACATCATGAGAAAACACGCCGAGCCTAAAGAACCCGAATCCATTCGACATTGCCGCTACAAAGTGGCAGCAATCCTCGGTACAGCCGCGCTGCTTCTCGGCGCGCCTTCAATCGCCCAGGACAGTACCGGCCAACCTGAACCTAAGCCCACAGTGGTGGTGCAGATCCAATTCGTACCCGGAGGCCGAGGACCTTGGCTCGACGCCTTCGAGACTCACATCACGCCGGCCATTCAAGCGGCAATCGAGAACGGCCAACTGAGCGACTTCACTTACTACGAAGCCGTTGTTCCCGGTCAGTCGTACGACCTCATGTTGATCTTGAACGCGGACTCATTCGCTTTCTTCGATCATCGCCGCCCCTTCCCCCACTACGTGGCGCTCTTCCAGAGAATTGGAGTCGACGAGGGTCGTCGGATCCTCTCGGAGATGCTGCAGTGGGAAGCCAACGTGTCGGTGAGTCTCTTGCGTGCCTATGGAGGTGACCGATGACTTCCGTTCTCGTTACAGGCGCCGGAGGTTTCATCGGCCGTCGTGTTGTTGCCGCTGCCGTCGATGAGGGCTTGGACGTCCTTTCGGTTGCGCGACAACCCCTGCCGGGCAAGTCGGTGACCCTCGATCTGACGGGATCGATCGATCGGCTGCCAGCTGCCGACGCGGTCTTCCACCTCGCGGGCGGATACGCGGGGGCGAGTTTCAAGACCCTTGAGGACAGCGATCTTAGGATTGGGCAGAACCTGATCGACTGGGGCACGAGAGCGGGGGTTCGTACCTGGGTTTTCGCCAGCGCAGCCGAAGTGTACGGCAGCTGCGCGCAACCGGTCACGGAGGATGCACCTACAACTCCCGTGATCCCTTATGGGCGAGTGAAGCTCGAGATCGAGCGCGAGTTCGCCAGGCTCGCCGAGCAGATCCCGGGGAGTCGAGTCGTGGTGCTTCGCATCGGAGAGGTCTACGGTCGGGACGGGCCCCTTATCGAGGAGCTGCGCCAACGGCTTTGCAAGGGGCTCTGCCCCTGGTTCGGGAGCGGAAGGGTTCCGGTGAGCTTTGTCCACGTCGACGACGTCGCCCGCGTGTTCGTCGTTGCCGCGCGTAACGGCGACACCGGATTCCATGTAGTCAACGTGGCCGACGAACGCCCAGCAGAGTGGCGCGAGTTTCTGGATCATTTTGCCTGTCTTCTGGGGACCCGTGGCCCGATCGGGTTGCCTTTGCCGGTCTCTTTTTCCTATGCGACGGCGAGCACTGTCCTGGATCGATTGTGCAGACGCCGACCGACCGTCACGCGGAACATCGTCAAGCTTTTGACGACGGCCAAACCGATGTCCAACACCAAGCTACGAACGAAGCTGGGCCTCGATCTATTGTACCCCGACTACCGCAGCGGGCTGCAGGAAGCGGTGGGATCAAGGACCCCCTGATGCGATGAACCGATGAAGAGTCTCGTACGAGCTGCAGTTTGGGCCGCACCGGCTGTTTTGGTCTACGTGGTCCTGCTGCCGTTTGCCGCTATCCAACTCGACCGGAGACTAGCGTTCGCCTCGCTCCCCGAATGGGTTGAGTGGCCCGCGTTGGCCCTTTTGGCTGTGGGCGCCGGTGTTTCGCTATGGACGATCTGGCTGTTCGCTNACGGAACGCCGAATCCGCTCGCGCCCCCGCAACGACTGGTGACAAAGGGGCCCTACTGGTGCACACGCAACCCGATGATGCTCGGAGCCTGGTCGGTGGGAATCGGACTAGCCCTGGTGCTTCGCTCACCGACCTTGCTCGTCCTGCTCGCGCTTGTCATCGCTCTGGGTGTGGCTTATGTACGACTGATTGAGGAACCAAGCATGCGCGAGCGGTTTGGCGCAGCGTATTCCCAGTACGAGCGAAACGCTCCTCGTTGGTTGCGACTCTCTCGAGGTGCACACGAGCACAATGAAGGGAGATCACATGGTGTATCGAACGACTCCGAAGATGGCGCAGCGCAAGGCAGATCGACGGCGTCGGTTTCTTGACACCGGCAAACGGCTATTCGGCCAACACGGGTACCACTCAACGACTGTGCCCATGATCGTCGAAGCGGCCGGCAGCTCCACCGGAAGCTTCTACTTCTACTTCGAGAACAAGGAGGACGTCTTTATCAGTGTACTCGACGAAGTCGGGAACGATCTTGCTCTTTATCTGAACGACGCGATCGGCCAGTTCGCTCATCCCGAGGGACAAATGAGAGCCGCTGTCGAGGGTCTCTTCCTATACCTGGCGAATGATCCCCATGCGGCACGGATTCTCGTCATCGAATCGTCTTGCTTGGGAGGGCGAGTCGACGAGGTGAGAAAGGCGATCTTCCACCGCCACACGATGGGTGTCGCGAAGACCATCGCGAGCGTAGACAAGAGTCCCTTCCGCGAGGAGAACGAGATCGCCGCTTGGTGTTGGGTGGGTGCCGTGCATGAAGCCGTGAACCGCTGGCTCGAACAACCGCCCAAAGAGCGCCGCACCACCGCCGAGGTGGCTCGGTGCGTGGGAGAGTACAACCTCCGCGCTGTCGGGGTAAAACAGTAAGCGGTGTTCCTACTGGAGCCACCGCACGGACTCGAACTATCCCTCCCGTGATCATTAGGACCTTCTTCAACCCACTTGCTCTAAGCCCTCTCCTTGGCGCATCGTTCCACCCTTCCCTGCGTAGACCGCTCCACCTACCCCTGCGTTTCCGTCAGGGGACCTGACGTTTTTGCCTCGCGCACGCGTGAAGGTCGATCGAGCAGGCCCTGCACCTCAACACGGCGGAGGCAGGTGGTCGTCGTGAGTTGGTTTCTCCCGCTCGCGCGGCCTGGCTTGATCGTCTCGCGTGAAGAGCGGGAAGCGGAGGTTGGCGAGCCTGGGCGGTTGCAATCCGCGCTCTCGATCCGTGACGAGAGCCCGCAAGACGGATACGATCACGCGTTGCAAGCGACGCATCCCGGAGCCCGCGCAGAGACTGTGCATGGACGAGATGGAGGAGGGGTAGGGCGTGTTCATGATCGTGCTCCTAGCGTCAGTCGGACGGTTTCAGAGGCGGACACCACATGATACAAGTTCAAGTGAACTTGAAGTCAAGACCCTCCTTGAGTATTTTTGTCGCATGGCTCAAATGGTCACGATCGGTGAGGTTGCTTGCCGCAGCGGGGTGGCGGCATCGGCGCTGCGCTACTACGAAGAGAGGGGCCTCATCCGGTCCGAGCGGACCGGTTCGGGCCACCGCCGCTATCCGCGATCGGTGCTCCGTCGGATCGCGTTCATTGTCTTTGCGCAACGGATCGGACTGACGCTCGATGAGATCGGGGGGGAGCTGGCCAAGCTTCCTCCGGACCGCGCGCCGACGCGTCGCGATTGGTCGCGTCTCACGCGAACCTGGACGTCGCGGATCGACGAGCGCATCGCCGAACTCGAGCGCCTCAGGGCTGGCCTCACCGAATGCATCGGGTGCGGGTGTCTCTCGCTTGAGCGGTGCAGGCTAGCCAATCCCGCGGACCGGGCAGCCCGCTTCGGCCCCGGTCCGCGCTACTGGGTCGCGGACCGCGCGCCGGTAAGGGTCAAGAGAACGTGAAGAAAAGCGAGAAAGGCGGAGTATGCTTCGAGTTACCATCCGACGAGTGAAACCAGAGAAAGAGGCTCGACTTAGGGGGTGGCTCTCGGGACTTACTGCGAGAGCCGACGAGGTTCGTGCCACATTTGAAGCCGAAACAGTGCGAGCGGAACAGGCGTACATCATCCCGACGTCGGATGGTCCCGTGCTCGGTTTGCGGCCGGTTTATGACATCGCGGTCACCGATTGACACCGGAGCGCCAGCTAACCATGCGCTGCAACGGACGCGGCGCATCGTTCCACCCACCCCCGCGCTTCTCTGGGGGGGATTACTGATGTTTTCCCTGGCGCGCGTGAAGGTCTAGAAACTTGAGCAAGGCCCTTGGCGCGGCGCCTGCGGCGTCCGCCTACGCCGAGAAATCGACCCACGTGCCGTAGCCCTCGCGCACCGCGCTCTCGTAGGCGAGCGCCGCCGTCGCTACATCTTGCAGCGCCATACCGGTGGAGTCGAAAACGACAATCTCGTCCACCGACGTTCTCCCCGGCTTCTTCCCGCTGACGATGTCACCCAGCTCGGCGTGAACGTCGGTCGCCGACATCGTCCCGGCCGAAAGAGCGTGCTGGAGGTCGCCGATTTCGGCGCACTGGTCGAGCACGTCGACGACGACGGTGCTTGAAGCCATCAGCGCTGGCGTGATCTCGTGCTTGTCGGGATTGTCCGCGCCGACCGCGGCGACGAAAGCGCCTGGCGGCACGCTCCCGACGTCGAGCAGCGGATCTCGGGATGGTGTACACGTCACCGTGATGTCGCTCGCACGCACCGCTTCGAGGAGATCGTCCACAGGCGAGAGTTCGATCGCCAGTTCGGCCGCCATTTCGTCGGCGAAGCTGCGAGCCAGCCCCGGCTCCGCGTCGAACGCAAACACCTTCTCGATCAAGCGAACGCTCCGCAGAGCCCAAAGGTGGGCTCGCCCTTGAGTGCCGCAGCCACAGATCGTCACCACGCTCGCGTCTTCTCGCGCCAGGTACCGGGTTGCAACGGCCGAAGCGGCTGCGGTGCGCTGGCTCGTGATCTCGATCGAGTCGAGGATGGCGAGCGGCCGGCCGTCGTCGGCGTCGTGCAGAGCGATTGTCCCCTGGATCGAAGGCAGCTCGTGCCGGCGCGGATTGCCGGGGAAGTTGGCGTTCGTCTTGGCGGCGAAGTACGAACGCCCGAGGTCCATCAGTCCGGCCTTCACGTGAAATGCACCGCGGTCACCGTGGATCCCGCAAAGTGCGGGCGGTCTCGCTCGGCCCTCGCCGTAGGCGCGAAAGGCGCCCTCGACGGCGCAAATGCACGTTTCGGGATCGAGCGAACGCGCTACGTCGCTCTGGGTCAGAAGCAGGGTTTTGGATGGTTGCATCGCATATCTCCTGTGGTTGCGTCTGTATGACGAGCATGATACACTTGCAATATATGAATGACGCAGCTGTATCAGCAACCGGGAACCCGTGGCTGCTTCTAATCCACCGAATCCCCTCCAAACCGGCGTACTTTCGGGTGAAGGTGTCGCGTCGCCTGCACCGCATGGGAGCCCTGGCGCTCAAGAGCTCGGTCTACGTCCTGCCCAACACCGCGGAATCCCTCGAGGACTTCCAGTGGCTCCAGCGCGAGATCGAGGCGGAAGGCGGGGAGGCCACGGTGTGCGGCGCATCGCTACTCGCCGGGGTCACGGAAACGGAAATGGAGGAGATGTTTCGGTGGGAGCGAAACGTGGTCTATGAGGAGATCGTGAAGATGGCGCAGGAGTTCGAGGGGCGAGAAGCGACCGCGGCCGACGTCGAGCGGGTGCGACATCGGTTGGAGGAGGTCGTGATGCTCGACTTCTTTGATGCGCCGGGCCGGGTGGGGGCCGAGCACGCGGTTCGCACGCTGGAGACGCGCCTCGAGCCGCAAGAGCCGGCCCGACCTCGCCTGAAGATCGAGAGCGGTCTCACTTGGGTCACCCGTGTGGACGTGCGCGTGGACCGGATCGCGAGCGCGTGGCTCATCCGACGCTCGATCGATCCGTCCGCGGCGTTCAAGTTCGTTCCGGCCGATGGCTACGAGCCGGAGCAGGGCGAGCTTCGATTCGACATGTTCGACGGCGAGTTCACCCACCAGGGGAGTCGCTGCACGTTTGAGACGCTGGTCGCCGAGTTCGATCTCCAGGACCCCGCTCTCCAGGCGATTGCGGAAGTCGTGCACGACATCGATTGCAAGGACGAAAAGTTCGGCCGCCCGGAAACGGCCGGCATCGCGAGCGTGATTCGCGGGATCGCACTGGCCCACGAACACGACGCCGAGCGCATCCGCGTCGGGGCGGACGTGTTCGACGGTCTCTGTTCCCATTTCGAGAACCAGCTTGGTTGATGCGGGCGCGACCCGGAAGAGACCGATTCCACGGTTTGTGCCGTTTGCTGAAGCCACGCGAGCGTGGGTGCGGGTGGCGGCTCACAGCTTCGGGGGTCCCGCCGGGCAGATCTCTGTGCTGCACCGCGTGGTGGTGGAGGAGAAGGGGTGGGTCTCCGAGCGCCGCTTTCTGCACGCGCTCAGCTACTGCATGCTGTTGCCGGGACCGGAAGCGCAGCAGCTCGCTACGTACCTCGGATGGACGCTCCACGGGACGCCGGGCGGTCTCGTGGCGGGCTCGCTCTTCATCCTGCCCGGGTTCCTGACGATCCTCGGGTTGAGCGTTGTCTACGCCGAGTACGGCGAGTCCCTTCTCGTGAGCTCCCTGTTCTACGGGCTAAAACCGGCGGTGATCGCGATCGTGTTGCAAGCCGTCGTCCGACTGAAAAGCCGTACCCTGACCAGCCCTTTCAGGATCGTGCTCGCGGCGTTGGCCTTTGTGGCGATGTTTTCGTTTGGAGTCCCGTTTCCGCTCGTTGTGCTGGGCGCCGGTTTTGGCGGGCTCTTTCTGCTCGGTCCCGTGGTCGGGTTGATGGATGCCGAGTCCGGGGGCGAGCCTGCCGCGCGGCCGAACACGCGGAAGACGCTCCGCACCGCTGCCGTCTGGTTGACGCTGTGGCTCGCGCCGATCGGTGTCCTCGTCGGGTCCCTGGGGTCGGAGCACGTCTTCGCCGAGGAGGCGTTCTTCTTCAGCAAAGCCGCCGTCGTTACGTTCGGCGGCGCCTACGCGGTCCTTGCCTATCTCGCTCAGCAGGCCGTCGAGGTGTATCAGTGGCTGCTACCGGGGGAGATGCTAGACGGGCTGGGCATGGCCGAGACGACGCCCGGGCCGCTGATCCAGGTGGTTCAATTCGTCGGCTTCATGGGCGCTTATCGGAACCCCGGAGCGCTTGACTCGGTCACGGCCGGTGTGCTCGCCTCGCTGGTCACGACGTGGGCGACCTTCCTGCCATGCTTCCTCTTCATTTTTGTAGGTGCGCCGTACGTCGAGTATCTGAGCGACCGACGGTTTCTCAACGCCGCATTGGCGGGGATCTCCGCCGCGGTGGTCGGCGTGATCCTGAACCTGGCGCTTTGGTTCTCGCTGCACACCCTGTTCGGCGATCTGGCAGCGCGCGGCCTCGGGCCGATGCGGATGCTGACCCCGGTGTGGTCGACGCTCGACGTGGGCGGGCTAGCCATCGCAGTCGCATCGGTGATCGCGCTCTTCCGCTTCCGCGCAGGGATGTTCGTCACGTTGGGAGCGGCCGCGATGGTCGGCACGATCTTCGGAGTTCTGCGATGACGTGCATTCACGCCGCGCCGATGGCCCGGACGGGTCGTGGCGCGCCGCTACGCGATGTGGGAGGCCGCCTCGCCCGGTTCGCTCGGCCGCTCTTCCGGTCACGGTTGGGAGAACCCGATCGGACTCCGAGACCCGAGCCTGCATGCCCAGACTGGTGGAACGGTCTTCCTACTCGTACTGGGCGAGGAGTTGTGGAAAAAGTTCCTGCCCGAGGCACGAGGGAGGATTTGATCCCTCACGGTCCCCTGGCGTTATCGCGGGCCGTTCCAACCTTTACGCGCCCAGAGACATCTAAGAGTAACATGTGCTAGTTACGTGGCGCTTACTCTTGACGCTCAATAATAAACGGAGTACCGATGCAACGTAGCGGTATCAGACCCTCGCTCACGTTCCTGTTCCTGACTCTGGTATTCGCGTGCTCAGAGGACAACCGGGGAGCAGACGGCCCCTCGAGCTCGAGTGACGACTACCTCGGACGATACAAACTGAGTGAGGATGTCGTGCTAGTCGTCAACAACGAGGAAGGCTTGTTGACGTTGCTCCCAAGTTTCTGGCGTACCACCCAAATCCTAGAGCCGGTTGGCAGCGACCACTTCCGATCTCTCCTGCACCCAGAGATCGAGTTTCAGTTTTTCCGAGACCAGACTAACCATGTCAGCGAGGTAATAGTATCCGGCCACCGAGAAATCAGCGGACGAGCTACACGTCTTGATGAAGTGGACTCGCTGCCCGCTGAACTGTTGCTTGCTGGAAACTCCGAGCAAGCCCTGAAGCACTTGGAAGATCAGGGCAGCCTTGATTCCCCCGACCGTGCGCTTCGATTAGGTCATAAGCTAATGGCCAATTTCCAGTCCCGGTCCGATGCTGCGCGCCGGTTCTTTGAACGGCTCACTGAGTTCTTCCCGGAGTCGGCACAGGTCCAATTGGCGACAGGCGATGCTCTGGTCCTAGCTGGTCGACGAGACGAAGCCTTCTCGGCCTACCGGCGAGCGCTCGTCCTGAATCCCAAGCTTTCGGAAGCCCGAACGGCGCTCGGCCGACTGGATGACGCGTATGCTCGTCCGGATGCCGTATGGCGCGTTCCATTCGTGTTGGCCGATCTATTCCGACCGCCTACGTCTGAGGAGATAGCGACCGTTCACCGTGACTGGGCAGCACGGAATCTTATCCCCCACGACGTGTCAGACGTCGCGACGCACGTGCTCGACCTGCCGCATGGTAGGTTCACGGCTCGAGTCGTCTCTCACCGTGTTCACGGCTCTCTGCACTATGGCGCTATTCTCATTCCCGATGGAGCGACCGTCGGGTGTTGCCCAGTAGTACTTGATCTGCGAGGAATCGGTTGGGACTATCCACCGCTCGACATCACAAACGGTATTCGGACGACCCAGGTTCTTCGCGAAGATGCCAATGGGTTCATCTTTGCTGTGCCCTCGTTCCGGGGCGAAGTGCTACGGGTTGATCAAGTGTCGTACAACTCCGAGGGAGATCGCACCGACGGTTGGGACGGAGCCGCAGACGATGCGATTGCGCTCCTAAGCGTGGTCATCAATAGGGTGCCAGAAGCCGACACCGACCGGGTCTGCGTGTATGGTAAGAGCCGCGGTGGAACCGTCGCGTTGCTTGTCGGCGCTCGTGATCCACGCGTGACCTGTGTGGTTGACTGGGCGGGGCCCGTAGACTGGTTCGAGCAGATGGGTACCTATGGCTGGACCCTTGAAGAGCAAGTCGCCGACGGCCTTCGGGAGGGGTGGAAGCCCGGAGAAGGGGAAGGTAGTGCAGCGCAGTTCATCGAGCGGTACCTAAAGCAGTCCATCGAAAATGGCAACTCAGACGTAGGCGGGATCCGTCTCCGAATGCTCGCTAGTTCACCACTCTATTTCTCGGATCAACTGCCCGTCAGCAACCTTCATTATGGCCTTGAAGATCGGAGCGTTCCGGCGGTCAACGGTAGAGTTCTCGCTAGGCGTCTAGAGGGACGGGGTGCGTCAGCTCCACCCTTCACGATTCAACTCCATGATGGGGCGGGGCACGATATGCCTTATCCAGCGGCTCACGATCGCTCACGAGCGTTCCTGATGCAGCACCTGTTGGCCCGCGCCGTGAGGTGAGGTTGGCGGCAATAGGTTTACATAACGCTTTTATGAGGCGCTCCGTAGCATAGGGACACCCGACAAGCGCCCACCCGAGGGTATTGAAATCACCTACCGCCATAGGCCTTACGAAATCAAAAGCGTCGTCGCTTGTTGCCTATGGGGTACGAAGTAAAATTATTAATGACAAAGATGGTGAAACAGGCCCAACACCCTCAAGAACTGGAACGACTGTTGGTTTTTCGACAATGGGAGGGAGACGTAGACGGAATGGTCGATCTATATGAACCCAATGCCATTCTTGATGACGGCAGCGGTAGTCTAGCGATAGGCAAAACAGCCATTCGCAAAGTGTTTATGGATTTGGTCGCCGACTTAGGAACTCAGCAGGCTGCAATAATTTGCGGCGATTTAGCGCTGACTTCAACGCGACTTTCAGATGGCACCGTCACGGCTGAGATTGCGCGACGACAAAGCGACGGAACCTGGTTATGGGTTATCGATAGGTTTTCAGTCACGTAGGTTTTCCTGTGATCGTTCTGATGGTAAGCAGCGATAGACTCCACCCAGGCCCAGACACACCCACGCCGAGCTAGAGCTCACAACCGCCGACATCGCGACTCATCTCGAGACGCTTCCGTTCATCCATGCGGCCTACACGGCGGACGAGGTCGAGGCGGCCGGGGCCGCGGAGCAGGGGCCCGAGCAGCCAGCTTCCAGTGCGGACTGAACGAGCCGTCACGTAGGTGCATGGTGACAAAAACGGTAACAAGCACGATGATTTGAAGAGCCCTGCTACGAGAAATCTCAGGACTCTCAGGGGTTCCTTCATCGATTGCTCATGAGAACTGATGCGTCCGACCTGAACGAAACGTCTCCTCCTGGCGTCTCACTGATGATGTCCATCTATCCCGACCATGCTCCAGTTCCTCTTCTGGCAGGTTTCCTTTTCGCGGCCACGCTCGTTGCCTGCGGCACGGGCGCGAGATCGTCCGTAGACTCCAGCTACCCGGTATCGAACGGGTACACCGAGGCCGATGTCCGCTTTATGCGCGGGATGATCCCGCACCACGCGCAGGCCCTCAACATGACCGGCCTGGTTGCGGAGCGGACGAC
>JBDGYV010000074.1:0-8617 GCA_039588915.1 Gemmatimonadota bacterium | reverse complement strand
CACCACTCTCCTTCAGCCCATGGTTGTGATCAAGCCTGGGATAAACAGTGGAAGCCCCAGCAGAGTTGGCCACACCTATGAATTCTGGGGTACCTACGGAGAGAGCATCAGACTGGCCCTGCTCGTGAGACGTGGCGTGACCCTTCGGAACATGGAGGTCAGTGCCGGCCAGGTTCTTATGAAGCTCCGCCCCACTCAGCGTTGAGGGAACGGTGTCGCCATGCACAACGAACGGCTCGCCCTCAGCGGCAACACCCACTGAGCTCGGAGTAGTGGAACCCTGGGTGACAAGCTTGTAGAGCTCGTCAAGCTGATTGTTCAGCTCGCCTACAGCGGCAACCCGCTCTTCCTCAGAGCCCGTAGCGAAGGCTTCTGTGAGAGGAATGCGCTGAGTTCGAATGGTGGTCATAGGTCGTACATGTCACCAAGGGCTCTCCATACCAGCCGCATCGCAATCAACACGAATCCCTTTTTATTGGCGTTCGTGTTGTACAGCTCGACCTGGACCCTGGTTGCCATCCGGCTGTCCAACCGCACGGGGAACTCTACAACCCCGGGAATCCCAGTGTCAGGGAATGGGCCTATGTCTCCAAACTCACCAACAACCGTATCTGAATCGTCGTACCGTACCTGCCAACGGTAAGTGTCCCCGGCAGCGATGGCACCCCCGGGATCACCCAAGAGGAAATCGATACGCTCGAACATCTTGTGACCGATGCTCATCTCAGGGTCGATGCTGCCAGAACGGTAGCTCTGGTCAATGCCAGTGCCATCGAACTCATCGTGAACGTTCTGGCTATCATCTTCAAACAGCTCCAGGATGTTGCCCTTCTTCGACCCCAAAAGGTAGGCCGTTCCATCGTCACGCTCCGCCAGAAAGAGAAACCGATCCAGATGCTGATGATGAAAGAAGCCCATTGTGCCAAGAGAGATGAAGCCACCAGTGCCAAGCCCGTCGAGCTGTCCCGGCTCTCGAAGCCCAACAACAAGACGGTTCTTATCGCCAGCAGTGTCAGCAATCACCCACACCGGGGCAGCGTTGGACGCACCCTTGACATCGTAGATGAGCCCCGAGTACCTGTCCTTGCTGATGTCCTGAAAGAACGCACCATCAAACCTCCAGAACACACCCTCACCGATTCCCCAGAGCACATTCTTGGCAAGGCACTTGCCCCAATGTGATAGTAGCCCATACGGTGCAGGAATGGGCTTGTTGCCGTAGATTGAAAAAGGGTCGGGAGAGACGAGATACGCCTTGGTCTTCTTGAACACAACGAGCCTGCCGCCCAGGTCATGCATTCCAGTGAGAGCAAAGCCGTCCTTGCTGTCCAGCTCGATTGAATCCTCCAGGTCCCAGATCGTAGGCTGAGTCAGCTTGGACCACCCCAGCTCCGTTGGCCTTTCCGGGTGCCCAAGCCCGAACACACGCCCATCGTAGGTCCAAAGGATCTGGTACGTCGGCATCGGATCATTGTTGTAGAGCATGGAAGTCCCGAGCTGGTCATCGGTCTTGGTGCCGAACGTAGCCAGCCCACCCACTGCTGGGTCGATGGCTTCCTGCTTTTCGAACTTCAGGTCCTGCTGGTCAATGCGGCTACGGTAGAGCCGAATCACATCATACCTGGCAGGCACGCTCGCATTCGCCGGGACAGTTGCTTGAATAGAATCCGCCCCAGCCGGCGTTGCTAGGGTAAAGGGATGATCAATGATTGGCGAGGGATTGGACTCGTCGGTGGTCGTGGTCGAGTACATCGTGTACGCAATCCGGTACGTGCCATCGATGGTGAGCGCACCCCCGGTGTTGGCGTCTGCGTTCCCTGTCATCGCGTCAGGGTCAGGGACTTCGACGTTCTGCATGCTGGTCCCATCCCAAACCTGGGGAGCAGCAGTACCGTTGGAAATCACCATGCGGTTCACGAGCTGCGCAGCCGTTGCGTGCTTGCGGCCAGTCATGGTCCCACGCCCAGTGAACGTGTGCGTCGGGTACGCTCCGGTCAGCTCATAGAGAGAAGTGCTGAAAAGGACCAAGAGTTGCCGCGTGATCGTCCCGTCAGTCTCGTGCTTCTTGAACTGGAAGATCCCGAAGCAATCATCGTTCGGTCCCCCGAGCGGCGTGGCGATTACCCGCGCCCCGGGGTTCTTCCTGAAAGCCTTGTTAACGTAGTACCCACCGACGCTCCGCCCCTGGTTCTGTGGAATCAAGGGCAGAGGCGCATCGATGTTGAGCCCGCCTGACAGGTCAGCCAGGATGAGCGCTTGCCTTGGTCTTTCAGCATTCTTCAGGGGCACAGCCGCACCCTCACTTGGTAGGGATGAACAAAGTCCATCGTCATGCCCAGGAAGTTCACGAGCGCACCGTCACTGCTCCTGATGATCTCCTGGCCAATGGGGTCGGCAATCTCAAACGACTCCCACGGCGCGAGCTCTATGGAAATCCCGGCGAAGCTCTTCCTCGCTTTAAAGGCGAAGCCGTGTCCGAGCTTCCCGTCAGCTGGCCCGATCTTCATGGGATTCTCCCCATGACTTCATTGACATACTGAAGAGGTGAGGGTGCCGTAACTCCCCCGGCAGTCATCACCGGCTCGTTGCTGATGGCACCACCCCGCATGAACTTCGAAGCCTTGCCGGCGCCAGCGTAGTGCGCCAAAGCCAAGGCCCGCATCGCGTCTTCACTCGGCTCATCGAGGTTCACGCCGGCTGACCCCGCGTTGCTCTCCAAAAGCTTACCCATGATGAATCTCTGAAACGGCTCGCTCCTGAGGAACGCCTGCTCAAGCTCAGGCTCGGTAGCTATCGCTGGAATGGGATTCGATGGCTGCGCATCGGAGAACATCTTGGCCTGGATTCTGAAATCTGGGTCTTTGAAAAAACCGTGCAGCGTGTTGGGCATGACCTGGAAGGCGCCCAACGCCCTGTCCCCCTGATGCGAACTCCTTGGATCCGTTATCTCTGGACCGAGCGCATCAAACCTGCCGCCAGACTCCTGTGCCAGGATCGCGTTCGTCAGCGATTCTATCGCACGTTCCTTGCTCGACGGCATTAAAAGACACCATCTTCCATTGGGCCTGGGGGCACACCAGCGTGATGGTTCCAGAGCCACATCTCAAGGTCACTGGCAGCCAGTGTCATCTGAGCAGCCAGCGTCTCCACGACATTCTGTGAAGGCGGCGGCAGAATCATGGCCGCAGCTTTAGCGATGACCCAACGCTCAGCTTCCAAGGGAATGGCCACGTCCTCTTCAGGCATCCGAGGAAGCGGTGGCCTCGCGTAGGCCGCAATCTTCAGCCCGTTCTTGATGGCCTTCACCGGGGTGGGATGGATGAACAGATCGCGGTGAGCCTGCCAGAATGCCTTGTCATCCCTCGGAGCTGCTGGAGCGAAGACTGCCGGGTTGTCAAGGAAGTTCTGCGCACTGTAAGGAATCCGTGAATATGGCTCCAGACCATCCACGTCGAAGACCTCCTTGACAACCCGAACTTCCAGTGGCAGGCGGTACTGCTTCTTCTCTACTTCTGTGTCCAGGAAAAACTCATAGAGCATCCTGGGGCCTGAGGCTTCCGCTGCCTTCGAAGCCAGGACGTCCAGTGCCCAGAGAACAGCGTTGTCGATCTCTGCCGGCGTCCACGTCCTGCCACCGTTGGCAAGCTGAGCGGCCACGAAGTATTGGAGCTCACCTAGGGTCACGGGTGCCCACCTGTTCTTTCAACGCTTCGTGCGACACGGCCTTCTCTTCGCATTTGTTATGATGCCGCGGCAAGAGATACCCACACTTAGCGCAGTAGTTCCCCCGGTCGTTTCGATCTAGCTCTGCCATATCCCTCGCCTTTAAAGCGGTCAGCTGTCAGGGATGGCCTCAACTCCCTGAGCAAACGCCTGGAAGAATTCTACAGGAGAGTCCCGATGCTTGGCCAGACCCTTCGCAATAGCGTAGTTCACAGCGGGCTCGCAATACTCGTCTGGAGTAAGGGTCAGCGAAGACTTGGATGGGTATCTTGGACACACCCTGAAGTAGATCATCTTGAGATTCCTGGTGCCCTTTGGTACCCCCTCAGCACCAGGAAAGAGCAGGACCCTGATTCCACGATGAAGTGCGTAGTACCCGTGCCCACGCATCGTACCCAACCTGGTCGAACGCCTCAGGATGTGCTCTTGATTTATATCGAATGGCCTTAGCGGCAGATCGGTGGCCTCATCCACAAGGCTGTGGAGAATGTCGAATTCGCTTGGAAGTGAAAGATTCACCGAGCCAGAGCTAACAGCAAGAACAGCTGTTTCGATGATGTAGTGGCGCCAGTACGGAGAAGCCAGGTCGGGGACAGCGCCATTCAGGCGCTTCTTCATCCGAAGGTGGGTTTCCTGAAGTCCAGTAACAACCCAGCCAAGCAGCTGGTCTGGACTGTCCAGGTAAGCTCTGGGGTACTTCTCGTTGAGAACACCCCTGGCCCTGTTGATTAGATCAAGGATCTGTGGCAAGGGATTCCCTCATCATTCCCTCAGCCCAAGACTTCTCAGAGCTTTTCCGTGAGCCGTGAGTGCTCGCGATGTTGTGTGCGCTAACGATGTCCTTCATGCCAGCGGTCAGCCATTCGGACATGCGCTTGTTCCTGGCCCTTCTGATCGCCTCACGCTCACGCTGACACTTGTACATCTCCTGCTTAGCCCACGGCTGCGTGATATCGGAAAGCCTCAGAATCTTGATGGTGCCCCGGTGCTGCTCGTAGGGCTTGATGTCCATGATGCGGTACTTCCGCTTCGTCCCGTCGTAACGACCAGTGGCAGACTCATAGAGAACGAAGGTGCCGCGCTTATGGTCCCACTCCATGGACAGCGGGTTCTTGGCGAACATCTGCATCTCGTCAAGAAACCATTTCTCTGGTTCTATTCTACAAGACATGTGTCACGTTGGCTGGAGGGGTAGGAGTTGAACCTACTATCTCCCGGTGATCCGCCGGGCGGCTTAGCGTTCGCCCTCCCTCCAGCAGAGTCTAGGCAGACATGTCCGGGTGGGTGATCCGCATGACGCCATAGCCGCCATCTACGGCCGACACGACGTCAAAATCGTCCTTGGTGATCGAGCCTTTGTCGATGTACCCATCACCTTCCATGATCTCGAACTCACAGGCGATCTTCCCGTTGATGGTTGCAAGATCGTAATTGTGAGTGACCGTGGTGGTGGTAGCATCGGCGTAGTCGAAGTGGACATCCAGCGACGAGCGCCGGGGTACGAGTCGAGACATTTGCATACCTCCTTATGGAGGCGCCCGCCTTTAAAGCGAGCGCCCCCGAGCGCTTAGGTTACAGGAATGTCGCTCAGCTTCCACTGGGCCTGCGGCCGAGTGCAGATGAAGTTGAACACCCACAGCCAGTTGACTTCCTGCCCGTAGGTTCCACCGATCTCGTGGAACATCGAACCGTCAGGGGTCTTGAACCAGCCCTGCTCTCCAACCTGAGCGAACTTGAAGTCCTTCGGGTCGAAGCCGAACATGAGTTCCAGCGGGCAGTCCTTATCGCCGAAGATCGTGAGCATGCCGTGCTGCGTGGCGATGTCGATGGCGTCGAAGCCGAGTCCGTACTTGCGGTTCTCACCGCCCTTGCCAACGTTGACAACGAACTGACGCGCCTGCGAGCTCTTCGAGTCGAAGAAGATCTGGTTGTAAACCTCGAAGGTGGTCACCGCGTTCGGCGTGGCCTTGCCCGAACGCTTCTGGGCAGTAGTCATGGCCAGGATGATGTTGTCTTCGATGACGCCCGTGCCGCCCATGTCAGTTTCGTTGGACTTCCAATACCCGTTGCCGGCCCCGGTGCGCAGGATGTTGAGGTACGTGGCTCCACCGAAAACCGGAGCAGTGGTACCATCCGAGATGCCGCTCAGAAGACCCTCGGTGACATTGTTCAGACCATCCTGAAGAACGATGTAGTCATCAACAGCGAGGTTCCCGTAAGCGCCTTCAACGGTGTATTCCCTAGTCGCAGTGTTGACGTCGATGATCTGCGCATCCATCGTCCCATCTGGGTCGGCGAGTGAGTCATCCGTGGTGTTCGTGATCCACGTACCCTCTTCGAGGTAACGGATCCCGAACTCGGACGTTGCTGTAGCGGCGAACTCAGCGAACACGATGAACTTGAGAGTGGCTGCCGTGATGGACTCGACCTTGGCGAGAACGCCCCGGCCATCCAGGTACAAGAGCTTGTTGATCTGCTGCGGGAAGCCGATCTTGATGTCTTCGACCATGGCCTCGACAACGCTCTGAATCGACTGAACGTCAGCCTTGGTCTTCATCTCCGCGATCTTCCCGAAAGATCCGGTGGTGTTGTGAGGGTAGACAGGCACGAGCGCGTTGGCCCGCTTGCCGACAGACGCCTTGGCCCATGCGCCGGCATCTCCGCGCACACCGCCGATGTTCCTGTTGGGGAACACGTGATGCGGCAGTTCGACCTGACGACCACCGGCAATCTCCTTGCCGGATTTCTTCTCCACCATGTTGTAGAGAAGAACCTCGTCGTTGAACTGTTTTGTGACCGACTTCTGCATCACCTTCAGGTAGCTGTTGATGAGCTGAGTGGTCGTGTACTCACCGAGAGTTGGCATTTGATCCTCTAGCCAAGCCCCATTTGCTGAGCGAAGAAATCAGTTACGTCGTCCGCGGAGAGCTCCTCCTCCTTGACCTTCTTGGTCTTGGAGCCTCTCTTTGCACCACTGACTCCAGCCGCCCTCTGAGGCTTCTGGACTGGACCGTAATCCTTGACGTACTGCGCAACCCAAGAACGGATTCCCGCCTGGGTCAGCTGCTCGGGCCGGATGGATCCAGCACCGAGGTCACGCCAAAAGTCACGCTCTAGTTTTCGTAGATCGCTTGCCCCGGCCACCGAAGACATCGAACTCTTCAGCAAGCCCTCTGCTCGACCAGCGACCTGTCGCGCCTGAGCGTCAGATGCGAACTGACGCCGTGCGCCCTGCAAGTCCTGCAGACTTGCTTCCTGTCGGGCGAGCTGAGCCTTGAGCTCCGCCAGCTGCTGCAGGTTCGGATCAACATCCTCACCATCTGCAACCTGTGGAGAAACTTGCTGTCCGATCATCTCGGCAAGAACTTTCCTGCCGTTCGGATCTTGAGCCAAGCGAGCTAGGTATTCCTGGAAGATCCCAGGGGCCTCTTGCTCTGTGAAGACCCTCTGGCTGCCAACGCGGGTTTGAAAGGCATGTGCTCTTGCCAGGTCCGCGGGATCGGTGTTCGCCAAGTCAATGCCCGCAGCATTGTATCGGGCGATCATCGCTCCGTGTTCGTCTGCTGTCGGTGGTTGCGGAAGCCCTACGTCTACAGGCTCCCCTTCAACAGCGCCACCGCCACCAACATCGGCGCCGCCTGATACGTCCCCGTCTCCTTCCTCGCCCTCGAAGTTCAGGGTGAGTGAAGAAAGCCAAGGAATGTCAACAAAGGTTTCGTACATTTATCTTGGCCTGCGGCTGGAGCCAGGATTCCTCATCTCATCCTCAAGCTCTCTGCGCATCCTTTCTTGATCAGTCTCGCCCGTGAGGGCACCTTCCGGCATCCCCAGGCCAGGCGACCCCAAGCCTCCGCCATCTCCACCAGCACGAGCCGCTTCGATAGCTTCCAGGAGATCTGCTCTACTCGGGGGTGCCCCCGGAAGCATACTCGGGTCGAATCCCGCCGGCCTTCCGGCTGGTCCTGGCGCCGCACGACCTTCTTTCAACATATCGATGCGTCCCTGGCCAGGACCTGCACCAGCCTGCTCCAGGGCGTTGAGCTTCTCTAGGGCAATCTGCTGCAAAGCAGCCTGCCCGGCAGGATCCCCGCCAGCCGCCCCGAATTCTCCTTGGAAGGGAGTGAGCTGACCGGGGCCACCGCCTACCTGAGGGCCACCAACGGTGAGACCTCTGTCAAATGGGTTAAACGGCATGACTTACACCCAACCTTTCAAGAAAAGAGTATGCCCACCAGCGGGCATTGTCAAGCTGTCCTCGCCTTTAAAGCGAGCTAGGCTTCCACCACAGCTATGTAAAACGACTGGTCTTTCTGCCGGCCTGCAGCAGTCACGATGCGATTCTCGCACTTGTAGACTTCTCCATCAGTGCCACCACTCAGCCAAATCGTCGCCAACGTCGTCGTCTCGGTCTCGCTATCCTGCGTGATGCCCGGGTCCAAAGTCCAGACGCTCGTCACGATCGTGTCGCCGTTAAGCCACGGCTCCCAGTCGAACCCGTAATCGAGAATGTCGTCAGGATCTTTTTCGAAAGTCATGGCTTTCTCTCAACCCGTGGGAATCTGTTCTCAGCCCACACTTTCGGGAACCTGTTCTCAGCCCCAACCCTCATGATCCTGTCTGGCCCTTCATCATGTCCCACAACCACGGTTCGCTCTGGCGACGCCCACGGCGCAACCGGAGGCGGAGCGCCAGGGAAGTAGCGCAGCGGAAAATACGTGCCCGGAAAATACGCCTTTCCAAACATTACGTGTCATCCGTTGTGACCGTGAGTCGGTTGCCAGCTGCATCAGCAGTCGCGGAAATCCTATTCTTCGTGTCGTTCGTATCTCTGTACTTCGGAGCAAACACCCCATGGTCAGCAGACTTCCCGAAAAGCGCTGATGCTGCCAAGCGG
>JBDGYV010000073.1:0-15657 GCA_039588915.1 Gemmatimonadota bacterium | reverse complement strand
GCCCCGTGAAGAGCGCACGATCGCCGGCATCGCCCAGGCTGAACTCGATGCCTTCCACGCGACCCCAAATGCACATCTCGCCGTCATTACGCTCGACCGCGAAGCCATCGAGCTCGTCGAACTCGCGCCAGTCTTCCAACGACCCAAAGAAACGTGGTTTCACCACGTAAGGGCCGCCATCCTCTGGGCAAAACACATCGCAGTTGCCGCAGTCATTGCAAAAGTCCGCGAAATTGCCGTATTGCTGTTTCTGGTCGATAACTAACGTCCCATCGGTGCGGCTCGTCCAGGTCTCGCCGGTGAACCGCATCTTGTGAATCGGTTGCTCGAGACGCGGAAGCACAAACACGAAATTGGCATTGTTGGGACACACGGGAACGCACTTGTTACACGTGATACAATCGAACAGCTCAAGATGTGAACCGACCTTGGTAGGTGATTTTGAGTTCCGAACCCTGGCGTAGCGCGTGTCCGCGGTAGCGCGCGGCACGTAGTGATCGGTGTTGCAGAGCGCCGCCTCGGCGACCCACCTCCGGTAGAGATCGCCACCTGCCACAGCGGCCAGGTCAGCACCCGAATCAAGAGCCGCCTCGCAGGCACTACGCGACGCTGGGTCTTCGATGTTAAGCCGGGCCAGAGCCGCCGACCCCAACCCGTAAGCGCGAATGATGTAGCTCGCAATGCTATCAGCGCCGACGGTATCCATCCGCTTTCGCAACGCGTTGAAATAGCGTTGCGCGCGGCCGTATCCGCCAGGCTTTAGGAGGTCCGTGCAAACGGTCACCGGGACAAGACCTAGCGCCACCGCATCAGGGAAGTTCTCCCGCCCAATACCGGCAGCGAACGATATCGGGAACCGATTCCCAAAGGTGGCTCGGAACTTCTGAACGAGATTCATGGCCAACACGTGCAATGGTGGACCGGATAGATACATCTCTTTTTCTGACGAGGGAAAGAAGTCGCGATGGTTCTCGACGATCAGAGTGTTCGTGAACTTCACGCCAAAGCCGCGGCTTAACTCGTCGGCGGTGGTTCCCAAGCGGTCTACGAACTCGACCATCTGGTCCCAGCGAGTATCCTGCTCAAAAGCTGTGTCGGGGATGCGGATTCCTTCGTAACCCATCACGCCGCTCAGCAGCTCGCGCGTGCGCGCGGGCCCAAGCAACAGCGGATTGAGCTTGACGGTGCAGTGCAGCCCGTTGTGGCGTAGCAGAAAGTCTATGATGCGCTCGATCTCGTCCGGTGGACAGCCGTGGAACGTGCTCAGGGTGAGCGTATTCGAGAGCTTTGTCGGAAAGTCAAGGTCGCGGAACTCGGCAAACTCATCGGGAATCTCGCCACGGAGTCGATCGACGGTCGCGGAGGCGTCCTGCATGCCGGCAACAAAACCCTGCACACGATCACCCTGGATACCAGCAAGGTCGTACCCGACGCTGATGTCGTAGACGACACCGTCGAATCCTGGCATCAGGGGAACACTGCCGCTCGCTCGCAGGATCTCGATCAGCATCGCGCCCTTGACGTACTCTTCGAGCGACTGCTCGATCTTGAGTTCCTGGCTCCACTCCACGTTGAAACCAATCGTTGCCATGTCGATACACGGACGCGGGATCTTCAGCTCGTCCAGGACTTGGACCGTCTTGAGCTCCACGATACGACAACCGACAAGCCAACTGAGGACGATATTCTGTGCCATCTGCGAGTGCGGTCCAGCCGCGGGTCCTAGCGGCGACGCGGCCGTATTGCTGTGGAAACGGACCGAGAGGTCCTTGTCGACGTCGCCGAAGAAACACTTGCGCAGGGGAAGGTCGAAGATCTTGTCTTCGCGTTCGAGCTCACGAAACATGCGCGTTATCAGCGCACGAAAGGGATATGGGCGAAGCTCCGCCACGGCTCAGTCTCGCCTTGCCTCTATTTTGCTCCCCAGCTCGCTCGAATACTCGATGACGTACCGGTGGTCGGAATCCGCCCTGATATCTATGTCGAGAAACCGAACTGTAGACGGATTCAATTCGCGGTCCACGCCTCGCAACTCCAGATTATAAGGGGCATTCTCGGTCCCCACGACGCGCAGGGTGTACTCGCCACTCATGGCGTTTCCAACGTACACGATGCGGGTCTCCGGACCCGCCTCACCGGTCACATCGTCGTCGATGCTTTCTGTCTCGTAGGATGAACTCGGTATGTCCGTAAAGATCCGGTCGACTCGCGGATCCTTTCCGGTCTTCCGATCCCGAGGATCAACCAGAACTAGGTCCGCCGGCGGCGTCTGTTGGCCCTCCACAGCATGGATACGGATGTCGAATTGACCTCCGATCTCATCGACTTGTCCGGCCTCATTGTTCGTCACGTCATCTCTTTTGCCGGTACATGAGATGACGAGAAGCAGGGGGCAAACGCAGAAAAGTGTTCGCGTTTTCAATGCCAGCCATCCGCGTTTCAGAAGTAAGCGAAAGGGGCGACCCCATAGGCGTCGCCCCCCTGGAAAACTCACCGTGTTTGAGCGCGGTTCACCGCGCCCGGCGGAACACCTCATTGACGTAGAAAGCCACCGCGTCAACGTCTCGGTACGACAACCCATAGAGACCCCAACTGGGCATTTCTGACTCGTGACCGATGTACACTCGGTGACGAATGGCCGGGATGTCGTCACCATAGGCCCAGTCGGCGACAGTAAAGTCCGGCATCGAGAAGTCGCTCTGTTCGGCTAGCTCGCCGTCCCCGCGACCGCGGGTGCCGTGGCACGTGGTGCAGCTGTAGGACCAAACAAGCTCTCCGCGCTCAAAACGGTCCTCACCACCCGACCAGGCGATCGTGTCAAACACGGCGGGGTTGTACTGGGTCTGCGCCATGGCGACAGAGTCCGCTCGGGCCGCACGCAGAGCTTCTTCCGCATCCTCGGCCGAGGCCTGCTGGGGCTCCGGCACCTCCTGCTCGCCGCCACAACCGCCCATAAGCATCGCGATAACAACCGCCGAGAGAATTCGGAGACAAGTCTTGTCCATGTCAAGCTCCCTACGCTGAATCCGAAGCACTCACGACACACCCATCAAAGAGCCCTTTGTCTTATGAATCGTACGTCGCAGGGCTCCTGACGTCTGTGGGGAATCTCCCTAGCCTTATTGTAAGAATCTTAGCGCAGAACCGCAGCCCACGCTCTCACCCGACGAAAGTGCCCGCTAACTCCATTGCTGGCCACGGCTCCTTGACCGCCCCCCAGCATGCACCTAGGCTCGTTCGCTGTCATGCTATGCCAGCGCTTCCGGGAATTGACCGGGGGCAAGACAGCAGCCGGGAGTGGACGTGCCAGATCAACTCGCGCGGTGGTTGGCAGAGCTCGAGCGAAGACGACTCGACTTTGGAAGCGACGCCGGTGAGCGCAAACTCGATCTTCTGCACCAGCTCGAGAAGCGACGCTTTAAGCGGTCGTCACAAGTTCTCCGCCTCCACGATGCGCTGTGCTTCATGCGCGCCTATCCGGACGACGACCTCCTGCTGGCGACCATCGAGCGCATGCTGGAGAACTTCCCTAACCGGAGCGACCTGCGGCGGTTCCAGCGAGCGTTGAGTGACAACGGGATCGCCGGTACCACGATCCACTTTTCGTTCTTCCCGGCGACCGCAGCATGGTTGGCTCGACGTTGGGGTCGATACCTGACGATTGAATGGGATGACTTCGAGCACCACGAGAAGCTCGAGGACCTCTTGCCCCGGCTGGCGTTGTTCGGTGAAACCCTGGGTTTAGACGAGTTCGATTTCGGCGCCCGAGGCTGGATCGAGCGGCTCAAGGGACCCGATGAGACCGATGCCGAGTTTGTCCTGCGTAGGTTTGGACAGGTAGCGACGAGCGGGATCGAAGCCGAGACTGTGCTGGAAGAGCTCGCTATTCCGCTCCGCTTGTCGCCCGGCCCGGATACCCCATCTCGCACGACAGAAAAGTACCGTCGCGCGCCGATCGTGTTTCAAACCGGCCCGCCACGGCTTTCTCGCCCTTCGATCAGAAAGGAACTGGCTCTTCCAGCGTCACCAGTGCGGATGGTTTCGGCGCGCGAGGGTCAGAAGCTGATCGACCTGGCGCGTGCCACCATGGTCACCCGTGCCCGCGACCTCGACGCCTTCGCGCACGGCAACCGAAACGACGTCCGGCTAATCGACTGTGGCTCAGGCCTACAAATAGCGCTGATCGGTGTGAAGCCAGAACAGCGGTTCTTGCTCGAAACGCTTTACGGGTTCGTCTTATTAAGAAACGGCGTGCCCGTGGGATACGGAACCTATCTGGCTCTCTTTGGCTCGGCCGAGATCGCCTTCACGATCTTCGACACTTTTCGTACTGCGGAAGCGGCTTGGATGTACGGTCGCGTTTTGAAGGTCGCTTACGATCTGTTCGGCTGCGATGCGTTCACCATCGACCCCTACCAGATCGGTCGAGACAACGACGACGCCATCCGCTCAGGCGCGTGGTGGTTCTATCAGAAGCTGGGGTTCCGGCCGCGATCCGCCCAGTGCCTCCGGCTGATGCGGCGGGAGGAACGCCGCATGGACACAACGCCGACATACCGGTCAAACGCGGCCACGTTGAAGAAGCTCGCCTCCGACAACCACTACCTGTATCTGAGCAAACGCCGTGATGATGTGATCGGTGTGCTCCCTCTGGCGAACGTTGGACTGCGGATCACCGACTACCTGGCCGAGCGGTTCGGTTATGATCGCGCCGCCGAAAGAACGTGTGCAAACGAGGCGGCCAAGCTGCTTGGCGTGCGTTCAACCGATCGCGCCTCGACGGCAGAACGGTTGGCCTGGAAGCGCTGGGGGCCATTGATTCTCATCTTGCCAGGTTTCGAGCGTTGGCCAGCGGCGGACAGGCGAGCACTAGCCGCAATGGTGCGCAGCAAGGGCGGCTCGCGAGAATCGGAGTACTTGCTCCGTTTCGACCGTCACCAACGGCTGCGCCGAGCGATTCAACGGTTGACCGAGGATTGACCGAAGGAGGCCACCTCGAGTTACTCGCCCACTTTCTCTAGTCGTATGCGCCAGAGACCGAAGTACATGATCCCAATCCCAAAGCCGGTAACGACGAAGGCTCCGAGCGTGTATGTCGGCGAGATGAGGTCGACCGTCAATCCCAGCAACCCGAGCGCTCCAATCCCGGTGACAAGACCTCCGATGTGCGCCATGTACCAGTAACCCCGCGACGCTTTGTATGCTGTGCCGCAGTGCGGGCACTTCACCACTCTCGGTTTCCGGATCGCCGACCACAGGCGCTCGCGGCTCAGGCGCTCGTGGCCCAAAGGCAACATTCGCTCATTACAGCTCGGACATATCTTCACTAGTGGCATGGCCGATCCTCCGGGTTTCTGGCCAGAAACCTATGACATCACCACGGTGATCGCGCCCCAAGCAAGGAAGCCCCGTCGGGAACGGGGCTTCCTTCTCGTTGCGACGGAAACGACGCGATCTACCAGCGCGCCTCTAACTCGTCCGCGATCGCTGCCAACTCCTCACGGTGCTTGCCCTCGAACGCACGGCAGCCAACCTCACCAAACCGTCCGCAGAGCAGGGTCTGGTCCGCGTCCGTCATCACGTGGTCACCCATGTTGAACAGGATGTTGTCTTCCTTGTAGATGTGATTGACCAAGAGAGTGAGGTACTGTCTCGCCGCGTCTCGGAATCGGACTTCGCCTCCGTTGTCACCACCCTCGAACACTGTCAACGCCGCACCCATCTCCTTGGTGAGCACGCGGGCCTGCGAGTGCTCGTGGAGCATCACTCCGATTGGTCCCCCCTCACGGGGGATCC
This sequence comes from Gemmatimonadota bacterium, assembly GCA_039588915.1. Classification (GTDB taxonomy): domain Bacteria; phylum Gemmatimonadota; class Gemmatimonadetes; order JACCXV01; family JAHWKZ01; genus CAMYLR01. The sequence continues at coordinate 9,861 of JBDGYV010000073.1, read as the reverse complement.
CACGCTCTTCGAGAACGGGAAAAAGCAGGTCCTCCTCCTTCGCGTGATGGCAGGCGTCAGCGAACAAGCGGAAGAACTCCACGCACTGCTTCAGCGACTCCAACTCGAAGCCTTGCTCTTGCTCGGACCTGACCACCAGCGTCTCGAGCACGCGAAGCACGCGTTCGATCACACGGTGCTCACTTTTCAGCACCGCAGAGGGTCGCAGGTTCTCAGACCGATCGCTCATATCACACCAGGGCCTACCTCGTTGCAACTACGGCTTGATCGGAAAACCGACCCCGCCATAAAGGAAAAGGTGCGGTTCTCCCGCCCACGGGCGTACACTAACCCAAAATCTAAAACCAGTGTAGGTCAAAGCAGATCGTCGTGTCTGTAAGGGAATTACCCGTTTAGTGGTAGGGACACCCCCTCACAGCCCTGCGCGATCGACCTTGCGGCCACAAACCAGGGTGCCGGATCGTTCCTCTCGTAGAGCGCGTACACTCACACCCCAACCGAAAGGTGACGGCGATGATTCGAATCGGGATCCTCGGTCTCTTGGCAACCCTGGGTTTCGTGTTTGTCCAGGGGTGTGGCAAAACGCAGAGCAACTTCGACGGAACAGACCGATCGCTCACCCTGCTCGATCCGGCGCTCTGCTCGGCGACCGGTGACTTCACTCTAGAATCGACTAATCCGTACTTCCCGATGGATGTAGGCAAGCAGTGGGTTCTCGAAGGCGGGAACGAACGGGTCGAAGTCACGGTGCTCGATGAAACCGAGGTGGTGGCCGGAGTCACCACGCGGGTCATCGAAGAGCGCGAGTTCAAGAACGGCAGGGTTAAGGAAGTCTCTCGCAACTACTTCGCGCAAGCGAGTGATGGGACAGTTTGCTACTTCGGCGAGGCGGTCGACCCCCACGAAGGCGTGTGGCGTGCAGATGATCCCGGAAGCGGGCCGGGGATCATCATGCCCGCGGATCCGCGGCCCGGCATGGCGTTCAAGATGGAGATCGCCCCTGGTGAGGCGGAGGACGAGGTTGAGATCGTCGAGTTCAGAACGACAGAGGTACCGGCGGGGACCTTCACCGAGACGATTCGCGTTCGAGAGCTAGACCCACTAAAGAACGACAGCGACTATAAGGTCTTTGCGCGCGGCGTTGGCATCATCATCGACGAGGATTTGAAGCTGGTCGAGCTCGTGACGCCCTAGCGCTCGAGCGCCTATCGTCGGCCGAGCTCCCGCTGGCGTTTCTCAACGGCTTCCTTGGCTTCTTTCAAGTCCACGTCGTGCAGCGCCCGAAAGACCTTGATCGCCTCGATCTTGTGACCCTTCAGGATAAGCCGGTCGACGTCTGCCTCGGTCTCCTCGCCGGCGCGTGGATAGACCCCCGTCCTTCGCAAACTCTCGACTTTGCTACGCCTGCGTTGGACCATAAAAAACCCCAACGCCAGGAGCGCCCCGATAACGATCAAAATCTGGACTGACAGTTGATTCTCCATGCACTAAGCCTCCAACTTGAGCTCCCGCCGCACCGGGACGCCTATGCGTCCATCGCCATGAACAAGTTGTTGAGCGACTCGGCGAGGGTCGGGTGCGCAAACACCCCGTCCCGGAGGGCCGTGTACGGCAGCCCTCCCATCATCGCCACCTGAAGCACCGACATGATTTCGCCGCCCTCGATACCAAAGATGGCGCAACCGAGGACCTCGTCCGTGTCGGCATCGACGATCGCCTTCATGAAACCTCGCGTCTCGCTTCGCTCGATCGCCCGCGCCACGTTCGTCATCGGCAGCTTGGCGACGCGGATATTGCGCTCTACCTCTACCGCCTCGCGCTCCGACAACCCGACGCGCCCCAGCTCGGGATCGATGAACACGGTGTAAGGGACGAGTCGGTTCGCCGTGCTGGCGCCTCCGGTGCCGAGAAGGTTGGACTCGATCACCCGGTAGTCGTCGTACGCGATATGAGTGAAGGCAGGACCCCCGTTGACGTCGCCGAGCGCGTAGATGCCGGGGACATTCGTTTCCAGCCTGTCGTTGACGAGGATAGAGCCACGCTCATCAGTTTCGACGCCCGCCTGATCCAGACCAAGCCCGCTGGTGTTTGGGATTCTGCCCGTAGACACGAGCAAATGCGACCCGTACACCTCACGCTCTTCTCCACCCACGCGAGCGGTGACAACGTACGCGCCGCTATCCCCGGTTTGGCGCTCGACCCCGACGACATTGGCTCCGAACCAGAGCTCTATCCCGTCTTCCCGGAATACCTCCGCCACCGCGTCGCACACATCGTCGTCTTCGCGTGTCAGCAGACAATCGGCGCGCTGAAGGATCGTCACTTCACTGCCAAAGCGACGGAACATCTGGCCAAACTCGGAGCCCACATAGCCGCCACCGAGGACGATCAAGTGCGTCGGCAGCTCGTCAAGTTCCATGATCGTCGACGACGTCAAGAAGTCCGCATCTTTCACAATAGATGGAATCGCTGGGCTGCCACCGGTATTGATGAAGATCGACTCGGCCTCGAGCACCCGTTCGTCCCCCATCGATTCATGAACCATTACCCTGTGTGGCTCAACGAACTGTGCCCGGCCAAAGATCAACTCTACGCCCGGAGTGTTTTCGAGACGGCGACGGCTACCATCGCGGAAACTCTGCACGATCGATCGCTTTCGCTCGATGACGCGTGGCAAATCCACGTGCACCGCCCCCGTATCCACACCGTAATCGGCCGCCCGCCGTCCGAGATGCGCGATCCGCGCGCTGGCGACCATCGCCTTGGTAGGCGTGCACCCGACGTTGATACACGTTCCACCGACATGACCGCTCTCGATGATCGCGGTGTTTCGCCCGGCCGCGGCGAGCGAGCGCGCGAGCGGCTTCCCCGCCTGCCCGGTGCCAATGACGATGGCATCAAAGCGATCTCCTTGAGTCATGGCTTCCTTCCCTTCAGGGTCTCGGTCCAGCGCCTGCAAAGAGTGCAGCGTACACGATCATGCCAATCTCAACCATGGTCCCCCGGATCGTGCCGCGACGGAACCCCCGGTCTACCTTGAGCCTAGGCGTTTCATCATGTCCAAACACGCTATCACAAGAGTTGGAGCCATAGCGTCGATCTTCTTTCTAGCGCTGGTGGTCTACCTGTCGCTTATACGCCCCTGGCAGTTGCGATGGGGCGCGACTGACGAGGAGGTCGCCCGACCGATGCCGGGGGACGAAATCCTGGCGTCACCAGAACTCAACGCAACCCGGGCGATCACGATCCGAGCTCCGCCCGAGGAGATCTGGCCCTGGATCGTTCAAATTGGCGACCGGCGGGCTGGCTTTTATGGCTACGACTGGTTCGACAACCGTGGCCAGCGAAGCGCCACGCGCATCATCCCCGAATTGCAGCGACTCGAGGTCGGCGACAGTGTCCCGATCGTCGAGGGCTTCGCCTATGAACGGGTTCACTCCGTGGATCCGCTACGATCCATGGTGTGGGTCAGCATCGATCACCCCACCACCGGTAGCTGGACTTGGGTTTTGAAACCGATCGACAAGAATCACACTCGCTTGATTACCCGTTTGCGTGGGTCGTATCAGTGGACCTCGCCCGTAATCCTATTCCAGTTCTTGATCGACTGGGGCGACTTCCCGTTCATGCGCAAATCCATGCTGGGAATCAAACAACGGGCCGAGGGCGAGATAACGGACACCTACGCCGGCGCCGTAGCGGAAGGAGTCCAATGGGGCATTGCGCTGCTGGAGTTTCTGGCCGCCGTCGTGCTCATGTTCCGGCGCCACTGGTGGCGACCGTGGTTGGTGGCGTTGGCGACCGGCCTCGTTTTTGGGCTGATCTTCTACGTAACGCCACCCTTGTGGATCGGGTTTCTCTTAGAGATCGCGATCTTTCTCGGGTTGCTGTGGTCCTATCGGACTGCGGTGCGTCTATCAAACTTCCACAGGCAGGCATCATGACAAACCCGCGATTCGGACTTTTCATAGCATTCGTGTGGGTGACTCTCGCGAGTTGCGACACAGCCTCCCAGGACTCTCCGGCCGAGTCAGCGGCGGAAGACCCGGCCCAAGCGCTGATCGAGGCTGATCGCGCCTTCGCACAGGAAACGGCCCAGCGCGGCATCGACGGATGGCTCGCGTGGTTCGAGGCCGATGGTGTGATAGTGCAGGGTGAAGGTGAAGTCCGCGGTCATGAGGCGATCCGAGAGCTCATGGCCCCGTTTTTTGCCGACTCCACAGCGCACCTCCTGTGGGATCCGATCCGTGCCGAGATTAGTTCGAGCAACGATCTCGGGTACACGATCGGAGCCTATAGGGTGGTTGGGGCGGGGACCGGCGAAGACGAACCGTCGCTGAGCCACGGCATGTACCTGACCGTGTGGCAACGTCAAGCTGACGACGCGTGGAGAGTGGCCGCTGATATCGGGGCGCCCGCGAGCGAGTAGTTATTGCGCCGTGTTCAATCCTCGTTCACGGATTGCAGAGGAACCACCAGGCTGATCGGGCTACCGGAGAACCGAACTAGCCGTTCTACGGTCTGATACCCTTCTCGCACGATCCGGATCGTGCCCTCGGTGAAGTGCCGCGAAACGCTGCCGCCGGCTCTCGGGCTATAGACGGCTGCTTCGTGTTCCCTGAGGTCGAACTCGTACTCGAGCGGCGTCGTACCCAGCGAGTAGAAATCCTCGCCAATAGAATCCGAGTCCAGCGCTCCGTAAACTCCCTCGACGGCAGCGTGCACCTCCAGATCGCCGCGCCGTTGAAGAAACACCTCGGCTCCGCTCGGTTCCGTCTGGATCGACAGCTTCTGGGTCGACGCGCAACCAGGCAAGAGAATAAGTCCCAGCAACGGGATGAATGGGAGGCTTCGCTTGATGTTCATGGTCCCCCTCAAGTACCAGTCGTTCAAGCGCGATGTTCCTGAGGGGATAGCGATGTCGGCGGATTGACTACAGGCACGGACTCGAACTCACACCCACAACGGAAGTCGCTTGACACCGGACCGACGACCTCGTACGCTCGTGGTGACGGCGGAAACGTCCGCCGACTCTCGTCGTAATAGAGGTTTAGGATGCCTATCTACGAGTATCTGTGTGAGGAGTGCGAGAAGACGTTTACCATCACTCAGCACATGACCGAGCACGACGAAACCGAAGAACTACCCCCGTGCCCGGAGTGCAAAAGCAACAAGACGCATCAGATCTTCTCGACCTTCTTCGCGAAGACGAGCACCAAGTCGTAACCGGCGGTACATGCAGCGAGAGCAAGGTGTCGCTAGTCGGAGCGCTCCCAGCTACAGAAGGGCTTCTCTCCTCCGAGCCGCTTGCCCGAAAGGCCCAAACCAACCACGACCAGTCCTAGTGCGATCAATAGGACAGGCGCCAGGTCGATCGTCACCTCGAACAACTCCCATGCGCCACCAAGCGTAAAGATCAGACCGACGACAACCCAAAAACCCTCGAGTGGCAGCGAATACATCCTGCGGGCCATCTGGCCACCCAAGGTGATGATCCCAACCCCAAGCAGACCGATCCCAAAACCAACATCTGCTAGAAGCGCGTAACCCACCCAGACGAAGAACGCTCCCCACCCGACAGCATCGAGCTTTTCGGCGAGACGAAGCTCTGCCTTCTCGCTTTCAAGAGCCATCCTAGACCTCCTGATAGACTTTTGCGGGTCGAAAACAAAACACCCGTTTTGAGTCTACGACTAGGTGGATTCAGTGATCTGTCAGGGAAAACCCGGCCAGCACCGTAGGGGGAACCAAGCGCCCCTCCCGATGCTGGCGTGGTTACGATCCCACGACCTCCACAAGCAACACGGCCAGCGCAACCAGCAACATCGCCACAAATGACACCCGGCAGATCCACATCGCTCGGTCGACATCAGGATCGCCAAGGTCGCGATACCCCGACCACCAGAATCGCGTCGACTCCCGCGACCAACGGCGCCGATCGAGAATCGGGACGAAGAGCGGTGTGCCATGCTCGGCCCAAGCCACCGGGTGCCGGCTCCGTATCAGCCGCCGCAAACGCACGAAGAACCCGACGCTCACGAGCCACAGGATCACACCCAGGAGAACGAGCGTCATGCCGGGATCAGAACGGTCGAGCCGCTGGTCTTGCGCCCTTCAAGATCACGGTGGGCCTGTTGGACTTCCCTCAGCGCGTAGGTTTGGTTGACGGCGACATTGATAGTGCCGGAGGAAACGGCATCCAGAAGCGCCTTCGTCCCTTCGGCAAAATCTCCAGGCGTGGCGTAATAATCCTTTACCGTTGGCCGGGTCAGGAAAAGGGAACCTTTTTGGCTGAGAAGCAAAGGTGCGAAGTCCGGAACCGGGCCCGAGGCGTTGCCGAAGCTGACCATCAGGCCACGGGGCTTGAGAGAATCTAAAGACGCCTCAAAGGTGTCCTTGCCGACGGAATCGTAGACCACATCGACACCGTGGCCATCGGTAATCTCCTTCACCCGGGCGGCGATATCCTCATCTCGATACAGGATGGTGTACTGGCATCCGTTTTGTTCGGCGAGAGTGGCCTTCTCCTTGGATCCGACGGTGCCGATGATGTTGGTCCCAATCGCTTTCAGCCATTGGATCGCAATCGATCCGACCCCTCCCGAGGCGGCGTGGAACAAGACCCAATCGTCCGCTTTTACCGGATACGTGCGGCGGATCAGGTATTCAACGGTGGCACCTTTCAGCATCGCGCCGGCGGCGGTCACCTCATCGATCGAATCCGGCAGCTTTACCAAACGGTCGGCAGAGAGGACTCGCGCCTCTGCGTAGGAGCCCGGGTTGCCGGCACCGAAGTACGCCACCCGGTCGCCAGGAATGATGTTCTCAACCCCCTCGCCCACGACCTCGATGACGCCGGCGGCCTCAACACCAGGCGAAAAGGGAAGCGGAATTGGATAGAGGCCCTCGCGTTGGTAGATATCAATGAAGTTGAGGCCGATGGCGGACTGCCGGATCAGGGCTTCGCCGGGGCCGGGTACGGGAAGGTCTTCTTCCGCCCATTCCAAAACCTCAGGCCCTCCGTATTTTCGAATAACGATCTTGCCGCTCATTCTTCATAGAGGATGGCGCCCTCTGCCCCTCCTTTCTCAGTTACTTGTCCGCAACATCGACCGACTCTAGCGCTCGGTCCAATTCGGTTATCAGATCGTCCGCGTTGGATTCATCGAACGGCATCGGTGGTCTTATCTTCAATACGTTATCGTGCGGTCCATCCGTACCAAGCAACACCCCCGCTTCTCGCATCAGGTCAACCACGAGCGATGCTTCCTCTCCGGCCGGCTCCAATGATTCTCGGTCTCGGACGAGCTCGACACCCAAGAACAAACCCGATCCGCGGATGTCACCAACGAGCGAGTGGGTACCGGCGAGCTCGCGAAAACCCCCAAGCAGCCGACTGCCCACTCGGGCTGCGTGCTCCTGCAGACGCTCTTCTTGCACGATGTCGAGAACGGCCAAGCCGACTTCGCACGACACCGTATTCCCCCCGAACGTGCTGAAGAACTCCATGCCGTTGTCGAACGAGCCGGCGATCTCGGGTGTCGTGACCACCGCAGCGACGGGGTGGCCGTTGCCGATCGGCTTTCCCAGCACGACGATGTCTGGAACAACGCCGTGCGGCTCAAACGCGTAGAAGCTGCTCCCAATCCGCCCGTAGCCCGTCTGGACTTCGTCCGCGATGCACACGCCCCCAGCCTCGCGCACATATTTATAGGCCTCGGCGAAGTAGCCCCGGGGCAGAAACAGCTGCCCACCCACACTGGGGCATGTTTCCGCGATAAACGCTGAGCGAACGTACGCCGCATACTTCGCTGCAGCGTCGGGGTCCTCGCGCCGATAGCGGCCGCGGTAGCAGTCTGGAACCGGAACCACGTGGACCCACGGGGGCGCCCCGTGACCTCCTGGCCCGTCATGTTTGTACGGGCTGATGTCGATCAGGCGGCTCGTATGTCCGTGATACGCGGACTCCAAGACGATGATCTCGGTGGCGCCGGTGTGGGCCTGGGCCAACCGTAGAGCCAGCTCGTTGGCCTCGCTGGCCGAGTTGACAAAGAAGCACACCTCCAGCGGGTCGGGCAGCGTGCCGGCCAACCGCTCGGCGTACTCGCCCAGCGAGTCGTAGAGGTATCGCGTATTGGTGTTGAGCCGGCGCATCTGCCGAGTCGCTGCCGCGACAACCCGGGGGTGGCAGTGTCCAACGTGGGGAACGTTGTTGTACGCGTCAAGGTACCGCCGTCCATCCGTATCGAAGAGATACTGCATCCAACCGCGGGACATGTGAACAGGAGAGCGGTAGGCTACGCTGAGGTTCCGACCCACTCGCTGTCGTCGTCGGTTGAGAAGCGCGGGAGTGTCGAGGCCTGGAGTTTTCCGGGTACCAGGAGCGTGTCCGGGTGAAGGCGTGAGCTCGCAAGCCTCACGCAGCACGTTTTCGGCGAGCGGGAACGGGCGCTCCGCCAGCCTGGGCAGCGTTCGTCGAATCGGTTCCTGGCTGATGGCCAGATAAGAGTCGTCGGGGCGCTGCCGCGTCTGGTGGGCAGCGATACACACACTCATGCACAACCGCAGGCAAATCAGTCCGTAGAGAGCGCCCGTCTCGTTCGAGTCGAGGGGGTTCTGCGCGTGGTAACCGCGGGTAACGATGGCGGCCACGTCGAGCGGATCCGGTACGTCTAGCAAGGCGTAGGCAACACCGATGGCGAGGTCCCCGATCGTGTAGCTGCGAACCATATCGCCGAAATCGATTAGCCCGACAATACTCTGAACCTCCCCGTCTCCATCGACGAGCACGTTGTAATCATTGGCGTCATTGTGGATGATGCTCTGGCGAAGAGATGCCAATCGCTCGACCGTGTGGCGATCGACATCAGAGGCCAGGCTCTCGACCAGCCCACGTACTCGGGAGTTGTCGATCAGCGAAGCGTATCGCCGGACGACATCGAGACCCTGTGCCAGATCCCAGTGGAGCTCGCGGTGAAACGCCGGATGGTCGAAATCCTCTAATGCGTGATCCAGCATGCCTAGACTCCTGCCGAGACTGCAAAGCAGCTCGGGCGACTTCTCATCCAAACGTCCAAAGGCAACGCCATCCAGATAAGTAAGGAGGCGAACCAAGTACGTGCGTCCGTCCGGTCCCTCGATGCGGGTGATGAGCTGATCATCCCTTGCCGGCACGGGCCGGGGGCAGATCGAAGCCCTATCCGCTAGATGGGACAAGGCGGCGTTCTGCGCCTCCACTAGGCTCGGGTCCTCGGAAACGTTGGCGATCTTCAAGACGTACCGCTCAGTTGGCGAAACATCTATGCGGAAGTTCTGGTCGCGTTCACTGGGAAGCGGTGTAGCCGGTCCATTCATTTCGTACGACTCGGCGAGGATCGCACGCGCCTGATCAACCGAGAACGTGGGCACTTTGAACGTGGCGATGATGATTAGCCTCCGGGCAGGTCATCTTAACCTGCGGTGCCGAAAAGGCCATCTGTTGCCGAACTCGCCGTCACTGTGCAGGTTGTTCGAGACGCGATGATTGAGCTCACCGTCAACGGCCGTGTGCAACGTGTCGATGTCGACCCGCAGATGCCGCTCCTGTGGGTGTTGCGGGACGTGCTCAACCTGACCGGGACCAAGTACGGGTGCGGCGGCGGCCTGTCGGTCTGTGGGGCCTGTACCGTCCACCTTGACGGTCGCGTCATCCGATCCTGCATCACGCCGATTTCGGCCGCCGCCAACAAAGAGGTCACGACGATCGAAGGGCTCTCGCCGGACGGTGAGCATCCGCTCCAGCGGGCGTGGCAAGAGTTCAACGTGCCGCAGTGCGGCTACTGCCAGTCGGGCCAGATCATGGCCGCCGCCGCGCTCCTCGCC
>JBDGYV010000072.1:0-9686 GCA_039588915.1 Gemmatimonadota bacterium | reverse complement strand
GTCGGGCAGTACGACTTGGGCATCCACGGAATGCTAGCCGCGCGTGGCGACCCCGACGCACCGGTTTGTCTGGACTGTCACGCCAAGCACGCCACGCAGGACAAGACGCAGCCCGCGTCACCGACGTTTCCACGCAACGTCCCCGAGCTCTGTGCTCGTTGTCATCGCCACGGAGAAGCGGCGGCGGTTCGAATCGGTGTCGATGATCCAGACATCGTCCAGAGCTACGAGATGAGCACTCACGGCAAGGGTTTGCTGGAGAGCGGCTTGGTTGTAACCGCCATGTGCACCAACTGTCACACGGCCCACGGGGAGCAACCCGCGGACGATCCAACATCGACAGTTCACTCGGACAACATCCCGGACACGTGCGGCACGTGTCACCACGGCATCCAGGAGGAGTTCGAGAAAAGCATCCACGCAACCACAGAAGCCACGGATTCCGACCGGCACCCCCCCACGTGCAAGGATTGTCACACCTCGCACACGATCAGCCGAACAGACCGCGCCGACTTCCGCCTGCTTATGATGGATCAATGTGGGCGGTGCCATACCGACGAGTCGGAGACGTTCTTCGAAACCTATCACGGCAAAGTGTCACGTCTCGGTGATGCCGGGGCCGCGAAGTGCTATGACTGCCACGGCACACACAACATTCTGCCGGTCGACGAGCTCGGATCGACGCTCAGCCGAAGCAACATCGTCGACACGTGCAGTCAGTGTCACGGGGGCGCGCACCGTCGATTCGCCGGGTATCTCACCCACGCGACGCACCACGATCCAGACAAGTATCCGTTCTTGTTCTGGACCTTCTGGGCGATGACGACGCTGCTCGTTGGGACGCTGACGTTCGCCATGTTCCACGTTCTGGCCTGGATGTGGAGGCTCTGGCGTACGCCCGGTGAGTGGAAGCGACCCAAGCCGGCGAGGGGCGAAAAGCTCTACCAGCGATTCACGCCCTTCCAGCGCATGCTCCACATGGTGATGTTGCTGAGCTTCTTCACGCTGGCGATCACGGGGATGGTGTTAAAGTTTTCGTACACTGGATGGGCTCAGTTCACAGCTTCGATCATCGGCGGTTTTGTTACCACGGGAGTTTTGCACCGCATTGGAGCGATCGTCCTGATCACGATTTTCGGTGTCCATCTTTGGGACGTAAGGCGCCAAAAGGAACGTTCAGGGAAGAGCTGGCGACAGTTCATCTTCAGCGCCGGTTCCCTCGTGTTCAACAGAAAGGACCTCACCGAGTTCATCGGGTCGATCAAATGGTTTCTCGGGTTTGGGCCACGTCCACGATACGGGCGGTATACGTACTGGGAGAAGTTCGACTACTTCGCGGTTTTTTGGGGGATGATGATCATCGGGATCTCGGGTCTCATGCTCTGGTTCCCGGAGTTGTTTACTTACATTCTGCCCGGTCGATCGATCAACATCGCAACCATCATCCACAGCGATGAGGCTTTGCTGGCCGTGGCCTTCATCTTCACCGTTCACTTCTTCAACACGCATTTTCGCTTGGACAAGTTTCCGATGGACCCGGTCATCTTCACCGGCCACGTTGCACTCGATGAGCTGAAGTACGACAAACCGCAGGAGTATGAAGAGCTGGTTGCCAGTGGTAAGCTGGAGGAGCGGCTCGTCGATCCGTACCCTGAGAAAGTCGAGCGGGGATTCAAGATCTTCGGTTTCTTCGCTCTCGGGGTTGGACTGACGTTGATCTTTCTTATCGTTCTTACGATGCTGTTCGGTTACCGCTAGGAGGAGGGGATGAAAGGTTACTGGTTAGCAGGGGTTGCTCTCGCCCTGGCGATGCTGCTGGGTCCCGAATGCCTCATGGCCCAGGGGTATCGCGGCGAGTTTCGAGTCGCCGGAAGCTTCCTCGAACTGCGCGGTCTGGAACGCGACAGCCTTCCTGAAGGGGCGGTCGCCGGCGACGGAATCCGTCGAATCTTGGAAGACGGGACGGTCGTGAGCTGCATCCCCACCCAGTTCTGTTACTGGTTTGGGTCCGCCGACGAGGAGGAATCGATCTCGGTCGTCACCCAGGATCTCAGCCTGGTCGCGTGGCCGGGGATTCGCGGATTGGCGGCCAACGTCCATCTCCGCGGGCGTTACGGGACCGACAGCTTCTGGCCGCGCAGCAGCCAAGACCTCGACGCGATCACCGCCCACCTCACCTACGACCGTGCGGACTTTCGGTTTCGCGGGGGGCGGATCGCTCGAACGTCGGGCCTTGGCTACTACAACTTCGACGGTGGGTCGGTGTTGTGGCGCGGTCTCGAGCCATTGCGGGTCGAGGTGTTCTACGGCTGGGGGCTGGCGCGCGGTCTCAACGCCCCGCGTGACGGCGACCTGTTGCGTGACGCTGACGATTTCGCGCCCGACAAGCGTGCTCGGCTGGCTGGATTCGACGTCAACGCGCGATTGGGGCAAACCGTATCCGGGACGTTCACGTACCAGCGCGAGATGCGCACTGATCAAGCCGGCCTCTACACGGAGCGGATGGCGTTTGATGCACGGGCGCTCGTGGATCGGGTTACGGTCGACTTCTCGCTCGACTACGACCTGGCATACGACGAGTTCAACGAGCTTCAAATGTGGGCCAGCGCGCCGATCGCCGCAGGCGTGCGGTTGGCTGGCTACGCGCGTCATTACGAACCGTACTTCGAGCTTTGGACGATCTGGGGTGCGTTCACGCCGGTCGGTTACACGGAAGGCGGCGGGACGGTCCTCTGGAGCGTGCCCGGAACGACGCTCAGTTTGGAGGGCGGTGGCGCTTATCGGACCTATGAGGAAACCGACGCCGGAGCCGACTTCTTAGACTTCGAGGAAGACGGGTGGCGGGCCCACGGACGCGCACGGTACGAGCATCGAGGGTGGTTTGCTGACGGGATCTATCGTGCCGAACGGGGCTCTGGCGCCGCGCGCTACGGCGGCGACCTGAGGGTCGGTTACGAGTTCGACCCGGGTACCTATCTCGCGGCTCGCGGCTCATCATCGCAGACGTTCAACGAGTTTCGGCTCGGCGAGCAGATAACCTCTGGGGGCGGTGTTGAGGGCGCGTGGCGGATGGGAGACTTTTCGCTGACCGGAAGCCTGAGCGGCTATAGCCTCTCGTTCGATCGGGCGCGAGTTTCGGATTGGACACAGACGCGGGGCCACATCGGTCTCGCTTATCGCTTCGGCAGTGATATGAGCAGTCGGGAGGGAGGTTACCGATGAAGAAGAGTGCACTCTTCCTCGTATTGGTTCTCGGGATCGGGGGCGGCTCGCTATTGTCGGTACCGCAGCCTGACCGTTTCCCACACGCCAAGCACGCCGGCCTGTTCCCCACCTGTGAGGGGTGTCATGCTGGAGTCGCGTCCGGCGATACGACAGCCGTCTATTCGGTGACGCCCGCGACATGCGCTGGTTGTCACAACGGGACGGTCCAACCCGAAGTCGACTGGGCCGGACCCTCACCACCGCCGAGTAACGTGAACTTCTCTCACGCCGAGCACCCTCCTGCGTCCTGCGCGTTGTGCCATCAGATGCCGGATGCCGCTGCGCCGATGGAGATCCAGCGCGCCAACCTCACGTCGTGTCTGACTTGCCACGCGCCTGGAGCCGAAGAGCATCAAGCCGCCGGGGTGACGTGCTCCAAGTGTCATCAGTCGCTGGGTGATGCCACGACGCTGACGGTGGATCAGATCGCGATGTTTCCGCAGCCGAGCGACCACGAACGGGACGACTTCCTGTCGACGCACTCTTCGGGCGCTGCCGAGGATCTGGGCCGGTGCGCGGTCTGCCACACCCGCGACAGCTGTCAACGCTGTCATCTCAACGCTGAGCAAATCAGCCTGATCCAAGATCTTCCCCGGGATGAGCGGGTCGCGTCTTTGGCTGTCGATCGGCCTGGACGTTGGCCGAAGCCCGAAAGCCACAAGCGGTTCGGTTGGAACGAGAATCATGGAGCCGAGGCCAACGAGGCCATCGCCACGTGCGCCAACTGTCACGCCCAGCCGAGTTGCGAGACGTGTCACGGTGATGCGGGGCCGGTTGTCATCCGTGAGCTGCCCGTGCCAGCGGCGGATGGGCCACAAGGTGTGATGTTCGCCGCTGGGGGCCCCCCAGGGCACACGCCGGATTTCAAGACGCAGCACCGTTCGGCCGCGGTCGCAGGGATCCCGAACTGCACCACATGCCACACCGAGAAGTACTGTGCGGATTGTCACGACGGCCCCTCGAGCCCCGGGTTTCATCCGGTCAACTTCGTAACACGGCATGGAGCCGAGGCGTTTGCGAGGGAGACCGAGTGTGCCACCTGTCATTCCAGCGAGGCGTTCTGTCGCGATTGTCATGGGGGAATCGGTTTTGCACAGGGAGGTCGGACCGGCGCTGCCTACCACGACGCAACCGACTCGTGGCTGATCGGTCACGGACGAGCGGCGCGGCAGAATCTCGAGACGTGCACTACGTGCCACCAGCAGAGCTCGTGCCTACGCTGCCACTCAGCGACGGACGGATGGCGGATCAACCCGCACGGACCAGACTTCGACCCCGATCGAGTCGCCGATCGGAGTGAGCAGTCGTGTGCGATCTGTCACTTCGCATCGCAGCTCGAGTGAGATGAGTCGCGCTGATCGGCATCGGCTGTTTGGCGCGGTCAGTCGAGCGGTCGTTGGCGTGCTCCTGTTGGTGCCGCTGCCGGTAGTCGCGCAACAACTCGGTGGCCCGACCCAGAGCGCGATCGCTGGCTCGCAGGTCTTTGGTGCAAAACGGTGTGTACAGTGTCACGCGATCGACGGTCAGGGTGGGACCGTGGGCCCCGATCTGGGTCGGATCGGGGAGCAACGGTCCCTGTACGGTTTGGCTGCCGACATGTGGAACCATGTCCCGAGAATGGTCGAACGGACGGAACAGCTCGGCGTCCAGTGGCCGCGGTTGAGCCGGCAGCAAGCGGGCGATCTCATCGCCTTCCTGTTCACTGTGAACTACTTCGACCGTGTGCCAGATACGGAGATGGGTGAGCGCCTGTACACGCAAAAGCGATGCGTGTTGTGTCATCAGGTGGGAGGTGTTGGCGGCGTTGTCGGACCGAACCTCGACTATCTGGGAGAACGCGGCTCTCCGATCCAGGTCGCATCGGCGATGTGGAACCACGGTCCGGCTATGACCCAGGAGTTACACGCCAGGGGGCTCGAGCGTCCGAGCCTTAACGGTACCGAATTGCTCGATCTGATCGGGTATATACGATCAGAATCGGCGGCGATAACCAATGAGCCGTTGTACGTCGTTCCGGGTGATGCGACAAAGGGGAGTGATTCGTTCGACGAGAGAGGGTGCGTCCAGTGCCACGGTGTTCGCGGTCGCGGCGGCACCGTGGGCCCCGATCTGGCTGCTTTTTCGGCCAAGCGGAGCCTTATCGAGTTTGCGGCTGCGATGTGGAACAAGCAGCCCCGGATGTTCGCAGCCCAAGAATCGGAACGCATAGCGATTCAACAGGTGAGCGCCGAAGAGATGGCAGACTTGGTGGCGTATCTGTACTCTGTCCGGTACTTCGCTGATGCCGGGTCGCCTCGGACAGGCCGAGCGCTGATCGCCGAGAAAGGTTGCCTCGGCTGCCACGCGCTTGGTGGCCACGGGGCCGCGCTGGCAGATGATCTCGGGCAGGTGTCTGGTCTGACCACTCCGGCCGAAGTGATCTCGGTGCTGTGGAATCACGCACTCGTCGACGGGCAAAACGAAAAACAGATCATCTGGCCTTCGTTCACCGATGTCGAGATGGCCGACCTGGCGGCCTTCCTTCAACTGCCCGCACCGCGCTAACCGGAGGGTTGAGACCGTGTCCAAGAGGGGAGATCCCCTACATCTGCAGGTGGGAATCCCCTCTAGACACCTTCAGGGGATTACGGATAGCCTGGGACCGAAGACGCGATCCTTAAAACCCGTGAGACAGTGGTGCCCGATGACGTCAATGGAGGGAGTCTGCCGATGCGCGGTTTGATGTGAAGAGTCGATCTCAGCCGCTGCGCTGGAGTAACGATCTGTCTTCTCATGCTGAGTGGTGGTTGGAGTTTTTTGACAGCGCAGGGTCCACCGACCGCAGAGGTAACCGAAGAGATGGTCGCCGCTGGGGCCAAACTGTTCGTCGGTGAGGCCGGCTGTAAAATGTGTCACGGAGCGGATGCCAAGGGCGTCAAGAACATGACCGGCGACCTGACCGACACCGAGTGGAAGTTCGCCAAGGGGGGGGACCCTCGAAGCACTGGTCAAGGTAATCAAGGAGGGTGTTTCGTCTCAGCAGTCAGGCGGACTCGCTATGCCGGCTCTCGGTGAGAAGCTCACGGACGAACAGGCGAAGGCGATTGCCGCCTACGTCCTGAGCCTTGGACCCAAACCCGCCGCCAAGAAAGCAGAATAGGCGAGCGGAAGCGAAGGGTGCGCTAGGGCCATCAATCCGAGACCTCTCCGAATGGTTTTGGACAACCTGCGAGCTGTAGCGGTCGTGGCTGCTTTAGTCGCGTTGTGGCCGCACGCGACGTGGGCACAGGCGACCGGTCCAACTCAAAGCGCAACCGCCGGCGCACGGGTTTTCGGCGCTAAAGGTTGCATTCGTTGTCACACGGTCGATGGGCAGGGGGGTACCGGGGGGCCCGATCTTGGTCGTATCCCGGAAGTCCGGTCCCTTTACGACCTGGCCGCCGAGATGTGGAACCACGTTCCCCAAATGCTCGAACGGACGCGTGAACTCGGTATCGAGTGGCCAAGCTTGAATCGCAGAGAGGCTGGTGATCTGGTCGCGTTCCTGTTCACGATCGACTACTTCGATCCTGCCCCCGATACGGAGAATGGTCGGCGCCTCTTTTTCGACAAGCGATGTGTTGTGTGCCACCAGGTCGGCAGGGTTGGTGGAGTGGTCGGGCCAAACCTCGACTACTTCGCCGAGTACGGATCGCCGATCCAGATCGCGTCTGCGATGTGGAATCATGGTCCATCGATGAGCGAGATTCTCCGAGCACGAGGGATTGAACGCCCAACGTTCACCGGCTCACAGTTGATCGATCTGATCGGTTACATCGAGACAAACGTGAATGCTCCCCTGGATGAGAGAATCGCTGTTCTGCCAGGTCGAGCGGATGAAGGAGAGAATCTTTTCACCTCCAAGCGGTGCATTCAATGCCACAGCGTTCGGGGTCGAGGTGCGCGAGTAGCGCCGGATCTTGCTGAGCGTTCGGCGCACCGAAGCCTGACCGAGTTCGCGGCCGCGATGTGGAACAAACAGCCTGCGATGCTGGCTACAATGCAGGCACGAGGGATTTCCGTTCCCCAACTTCAGCCCGAGGAAATGGCTGACCTGGTAGCCTATCTGTATTCGGTGCGTTACTTCGCCGATGCGGGTGTGTCCGATCGCGGGCGCAATCGCGTGCGCCAGAAAGGGTGCCTTACCTGCCACTCGCTTGCTGGAAGTGGCGCAAAGACCGCACCAGATCTGGCGAGGATCGAGCCCCTCGCGTCCCCGGCTGAGGTGATCTCGGTTCTGTGGAATCACGCTCTCGTCGATTCGGACGCTGACGAACAGTCTCGCCAGTGGTCGGGGTTCTCAGCGAGTGAAATGGCTGATCTCGCTGCATTCCTCCAGTCGTCAACACGTTGATGCGATTCAGACTCGGGCCCGCACCACTGTGGGGTTTGTCGCTGGTGGTTGTCTTGTCGCAGCCGGTAGCGGCGCAATCCAACGAGGACAGTTGTTTGACGTGCCACAAGGCACTTCCCGACGAGCGTCTGTCCTCTCCAGCGGAACAATTCGCTGAGGATATACACGCGACGGAAGGATTCAGCTGTATCGCCTGCCACGGTGGGGATGCCACGATTGTCGGACCGGCGGCGATGGACCCAGCTAAGGGGTACATCGGTTCGCCGGAGCGCGCGCAGGTTTCGGCAGTCTGCGGTCGCTGTCACTCAAATGCGCAGTTTATGAAACGTTTTGACCCGTCACTTCGCGTTGACCAGGTGACGGAGTACGCGAGCTCGGTGCATGGCCAAAGGCTTGGCGACGGTGATCCCAATGTTGCGACGTGTGCCGGCTGTCATACGCCGCATTCGATCAAGCCGGCTACCGATCCCAGGTCGAGTGTGCATCCGCTTAATGTCCCCACCACGTGTGGGCGATGTCACGCGAGCGCAGAGCGGATGGCGGGCTACGATGTACGGACCGACCAGCTCGAGCTGTACGAGACGAGCATCCACTGGGAGATGATAAGTGAAGGCGGTGATCTCTCCGCCCCGACCTGCAACGATTGCCACGGCAATCACGGTGCCGCGCCACCCGGGCTCTCATGGGTGGGGAATGTCTGCGCGCAATGCCATTCCATGATGGCAGAACTCTTCAACGAGAGCCGGCACTCGAGAGTGTTCGCACTGCTGGGAAACCCGGGTTGTGCGACGTGCCATCGGAATCACGACATCCATCCAGCATCCGACGAAATGCTCGGGCTTGGAGAGGGGGCGGTGTGCGCGAATTGCCACGGTCCGGACGATCCGGGTGGTCAGACGGCGACAGCACTGCGAGCGGCTATCGACTCATTGCGCACGTCGACCGAAGAAGTCCACTCGATACTGCTGCGGGCCGAGAACTCGGGGATGGAGGTCAGTCAGGCATTGTTCTCTCTGAATGGTGCTCAAGACGCCCTGGTCAAGGCCCGCGCGACCATTCATTCATTCGATATCGAACAGGTCAACGCCGAGGTCGGGTCGGGGCTGGAGATCGTGACCGAGGTTCGATCGCGAGGAGAGCAGGCGCTCTCAGACCTCCGGCTACGACGCGTGTGGCTCGCGGTCTCCGTCGTCATCATCGTGGCACTCATCGCGGGGTTGGCGATGAAGATTCAGGAGATCGAGCGCCGCGACTAGTTCAATCCTTGATATGCGATTCGAATAGGGGGTCACAATGACCGGCGATACAAAACCGCCTGATAGATCCCGCCGGGGCTTTCTCAACTGGCTCCTCGGCACGAGCATTGGGGGTTTGCTGGTAGTAATGGGCATCCCGGTGAGCCGGTATTTAATCCCGCCCGAAGCCAGCGAGTCGGCGACGGCAACGGTGAGACTGGCGACTTGCACCCACCTCGCTTGTACGGTTCAATACCGTGAAGATATCGGTCACATTTGGTGCGCATGTCATAATGGCCACTTCGATCTCAATGGTCTCAATATCTCCGGTCCGCCCCCGCGCCCGCTCGATCAATTCGTGGTCAACGAAACGGCGGATCAAATCGTAGTAAGCAAGGGCACCTGAGGATGGTGGGACGGCTCAAGTGGCTCGGCGATCGACGGTGGCTTGGCGATCTATGGACATGGTTGGACGCCCGAGTTGGTCTGTCGTACGTCCAGCAGATAGCGAAGAAAAAGGATGTCCCCGTTCACCGTCACACGATCTGGTACTACCTGGGAGGGATGACGCTCTTCCTCTTCATGGTCCAGGTCGCCACCGGTGTGCTGCTGCTGTTCTACTACCGTCCGAGTGCTGAGGAGGCGTACGAGTCGATCCAGTTCTTGATGGCCGAGGTGGAGTTTGGCTGGCTCGTGCGTTCGATTCACGCGTGGGCAGCCAACCTGATGATCTTCACGGTGTTCGTCCATCTTTTCAGCGTGCTGTTGCTGAAAGCCTACCGTCCGCCGCGTGAGATCACATGGATCTCGGGGGT
>JBDGYV010000071.1:0-9709 GCA_039588915.1 Gemmatimonadota bacterium | reverse complement strand
GGTGACGACCAGCGGGGTGTCGACCGAGAACGAGGTCGCGACCATCGACGTGCCCGCCAACCACCACGGCAGGTTGCGCCCGGATACGAAGAACTCTTGTGTCGATGAGCTGGCGCGCCGAACGAAGTACAGGCCGACCGCCAGCGTAAACGCGAAGTACAGTGCCAAGACCGCCCAGTCGATCCAGTGGAGCTGGGCGAAGAAGCTGGCTACGCTCACCCGCTAGCCTGAGATCCTGAGCCGTTGTCCGATTTCGATGTGGTTGCCGTCTGGGATGTCGTTGAGGGCGATGAGCACGGTCACCGTCGTTCCGTGTCGCACGGCGATCAAGCTCAACGTGTCGCCCCGCTGGACGGTGTAATAGCGCGGACCGTCCCCTTCCACCGTGCGTACCCGTTGCCCGCTGCGGCCCGCCACCGCCGAGGCGAGTTGCGCCGGCGCTTCCTCGACCAATTCCGGTGGAACCCGTAGCTCGAAACCACCGGGCACGTTACGCCTGCCGCGGGCGACCGCATTGGTAAGCGAGGGGTTCAGCTGCCACAGACGCTCGGGTTCGACGCTGATCGCCGTGGCGACGTCAGCGAGCTTCATCGAGGTCGGCACCTCGATGGTCTCGAACTCCAACGTATCATACGGGTCGAGCGGGCCGAAGTAGTGCTCCGTATTGTCGACGACCTCGAGCGCAGCCAGGAACTCCGGGTAGAAGTTCTTGGACGCGAACTTGAACCGCGGCCCATCGTAATGCATGCGGATCGTCATGTAGTCGTCACTACCGACATCGCGGACGGCGCGTTTCATTCCCGCCAAGCCATGGTTGTACGCAGTCAACGCGAGCGGCCAGCTCCCAAGCACCTCATAGTTGTGCTTGAGCAACCGCGCCGCGCCGCGGGCCGCGATGATCGGGTCAAAACGCTGATCCACCGTTCGGCCGACCTTCATGTACAACCGTCCGGTCGATGGCATGAACTGCCAGACGCCGCCGGCGCCAACCGCCGATCGAGCCTCCAGATTGAACGTCGTCTCGATCATCGGTAACCACGCGATCTCGCGCGGAACATCCTCGTCGTCGAGAACGGCGATGATGTGATCGTGATACTGCCCTTCGCGCAACAGCCCCTCTCCGAACGGCTCCTTGAGGCCGCGCTGTATGCGGATTCGATCGGCGGCTTTACGCCACCGCTCGGGACCCGCACCCGAGCCGAACGCGTTGTACACGTCGCGGTACTCGCCGGCGAGTGTGCGCGGATCGGGGTTTCGCTCCGCCAGATCGAGCAGGATGTCGCGGATGTTCGCCTTGAGCGCTTTTTGCTCCTTCTGGTTGGCCTTCCGGATCACGTCGTCGTCGGATTTCTCCTGCGGAACGACCTGGTAGATGATGCTCAGGTCGTCGCGATCGTGAGCCACGATCTCGTTCTCGCTCCATACAGCGAAAACATTCTTCCAAAACTCGATCGTTGGACGCAACCCATGCGGGCTCGGAAAGGTGTTGGCATGCGGAGCCGAGAAGGCGTTTGCGTGCTGGGCGAGTGCCGGAGTCGGGCCAGAGAACACCATTGACACGGAGATCGCGACAATAACGATGCGCATTGCCCGGAGGAGATAGAGGATCATCGGTACATGCATGCAGCTACCCGCTGATACGCAAAACCCTAGCCAGATGTTCACGTTTACTACTGGATCCGTACGGGCAGGCGGCCTGGGGCTGCCCGCGTTCCTCGGAGGAACGCTAGTGCCGCCCGCTGGCTCGACGGGTCCTCGCCGTACGCCCACACGATTCGGGATGGGGCCCAAACCTGGGCTACAATATGTGGACTCGAGAAAATCAACAAGACCGACTCGCGATCCGGTCCACAGACAGCACGGACCGCACGGCTGCCGAGCTCGGATAATCCTTGACGTCCTTTGGATGCTCGAATCGGGTTAAATACGGCGCACACGCTGGGCCCGTTCGAGGTGCGCCGTTCGGCTTCGGCGATCTTCTCCCGGGTCCGCCCTTCGCCTTCCGTAGTATCGACAATCACCATCCGATCGCTCGCCTCGGGCGCCAACCATTCCGCAAGGCGCACCTCCTCCGGCTCGATCTCACCATCGAGAACGACGGTCCACTGAGCTTGATCTGGCCACGTGGCATCCGTGGGCGGGTCGGACGGATTGGCGGTGACCGCACTAGCGGCCAAACGGTCGGCAAGCGCGACGGGATCGGAGACGCCGCTGACGAATTCGTGACGCAAGGCCCAGAGCTTGAGACGCAACAAACGAGCAGCGGCTCGCTCACACCGCCCGCGGTCGATCCGACCGTCCTCGATGGCCGAAACCAACCCCTGGTGAACGGTAACCGGGTCGGGCGGATAGAGAAGCCAGTCGACTCCCGCCTCGAGGGCCCGATGAGCGGCCGCTTCCGGCGCCTCGCCCGCCACCGCACCCATCATGAGCGCATCCGAGCAGATCACGCCATCAAATCTCCACTCGCGTTTTAGAAGCTCGTTGACCGCCGTCGAGAACGTCGCCGGTCGTTCTTGACCATCTGGCTCCAGCGCCGGAAACGCGACGTGTGTCGTCATCACGATCCGCGCACCGGCTTGGAGGCCGGCCCGAAACGGCACCCAATCGATGGTCTCGAGTTCGTCGCGTGTGGCGTGGACGACAGGCAGCGTGTGATGGCTGTCGGTCGTCGTCCGACCGTGACCGGGAAAGTGTTTGACCGCCGCCGCCACGCCTACCGACTGAAGCCCTTCCACTGTGGCGGCAACGATCGCCGCGACTCGTCCGGGAACGTCGCCGGCCGCACGCGTGCCCACGATCGGGTTAGTCGGCTCGATCGCCAGATCGGCTACCGGCGCGAAATCGACGTGAAAACCGTGGGCTCGAAGCTCGGTACCGATCGCGGCGCCAACCGCTTCGGTCAACGCAATGTCGTCGGCCGCACCGAGCGCCATCAGCGGCGGGAAGACGGTGCCGTCCGCAGGAAACTGCTGGCCAAACCCGCGCTCAAAGTCGCCGGTCACAAGCAACGGAACCGGCGATCCCCGCTGCGCCTCGGCTAACAGATCGGCGACCGCCTCGAGTTGCCCACCAAAGACGATCACCCCACCCCAACCGCATACCTCGAGATCGGCCAGAAAACGATCGTGCGTTTCTCGGTCGCCGTCGTAGTCGCGCAGCGCGACGCAGATCAGTTGACCAACCAGCGCCTCGGGCGAGAGCTCGGCCGGGTCCGGAAGCGCGCGTGTGCTCACTCGTCTGTTGGCGGGGGGAGCGTCAGCTTCCCACACCGCACCGCGTGCTTGGCGCCAGTCGCGGATGGGAGATTGACCGCTCGCCCGAGCGCGCTCTCGTAGGCCAGGATCGCGAACGCGATCGCTTCCTTAAGATCGCCGTCCATGCCGCGTTCTTCGATCGCGATCACCCTGCGGGGCAGGCAGCGCTCGGCGAGCCCGTACATGAGCGCAGCGTTCTTGCGGCCACCACCGGAGACGAGAATCACGGCGTCGTCCGGGACAGTCACCGTACCCGCGGAGCCCTCGAGCGCAGCAGCCACGCTCTCAACGGTCAGCGCCACAGCGGTGGCCATACGCTCGTCGATCTCGTCCGTCGAAAGGCCCTCCAGCGGTCCGAAGTGACGCTCGACAAACGGTGTTCCAAACGCCTCGCGCCCTGTCGACTTGGGAGCCGGTCGAGAAAAGTATGGGTCGGCCAACGCAGCCTGGAGCCGGGTCGCATCGACGGTTCCGCGACTCGCGGCTGCACCCTCGTCGTCGCGATCGGCGTCGAGCAGCCGGCGCGCGAGCTCGTCCAGCACCATGTTGCCAGGTCCGGTGTCGAACGCGATCACGTCGCCGCGCCCGGTGCCGGGTGGCAGCACCGTCAGGTTCGCGATCCCGCCGAGGTTCAAACACACCGTCCAGCGATCCGGGTCCCCGAACAAGAGCCAGTCGACGTACGGAACCAGCGGCGCACCCTGACCGCCGGCGGCGATATCCGCGGTCCGAAAGTCCGACCACACCGGGCAACCGGTGCGCTCGACGATCTCGGCCGGCTCGCCGATCTGTAGCGTGGCGGGCACGCCCCCGACCGCGCCGTCTGGGTCATGCCACACCGTTTGCCCGTGGCTACCGATCAACGCGACTTGATCGACTGACACGCGAGCCTGTGTCGCGGCCGCTGCCGCGGCTTCGGCGAACACGATTCCCACCTCGACCCCGAGCCGGGCGACATCCGGTAGCGTCAACAACTCCGGCGCACGCAGCAGATTGGCCAGCGAACCCGGGTACGAGGCCACCGCCGAGCCCAGCAGCTCCCACTCGAACGGTTCGCCGGGCGGGTGGCTGAGCCGCACACAGGCCGCATCGACACCATCGGCCGATGTTCCCGACATCAGACCGATGACTACAACCGGTTCGGCCGGCTCCAGACGCAGAACGGCATTCATTTGGACAAAGTAGGGACCGGCGCACAGGTAGGACAGGCGCGATCTTCCAGATGTGGCACTCGATCGTGTCTTGCGCTCGAACTCGATTCACGAGCTGGAACTCTTACTAGCTCGGCGGAACGATCTCACGCGCTCACCGTTCGGCTCAGCCTCGATTCGCGCCGAGATCGAAACCCTCGACCACGCGATCGAAACGATCTTTGGCGCGTCGGCACGGCTCGCCGTGTACGGCAGCCTGGCCCCCGGCGAATCGAACCACCACGTCTTGGCCGATCTCACTGGTGAGTGGTTTGGCGGTATGGTGCGCGGACAATTGTTGCAGGTCGGGTGGGCATCGGATCTCGGCTACTCTGCGCTGCGTTGGGATCCCAATGGCGAGGACGTGCCGGTGAAACTGTTCGTATCTGCTCATTTACGAGACCACTGGGATCGCCTCGATGCGTTCGAGGGCGACCATTATCGGCGTGATCTGGTCACCGTACATCATCCGGGCCGCGAGATCTCGGTCGCCAACGTCTACGTTGTACAGGAAGCCAAATGAGGCTCAGAAGCGGGCCCGCGAGCGGTTAGACAGGCGCTCTCCGATCGGGTATAATTTCTAGCCCCCCGACCGGCAGTGTTTTTTTATAGTCATTCAGGCCCGTTGCCGACGAAATGAAGCGTCTATCCATGGGAGGGTAGGATGGAAACGTTGGTACGCAGGGCGATGCTTCTCCCCCTCGTCGCCTTCTCAGTCGCCGCGTGCTCGGACGACGGACCGAGCGGTCCGCAGGTCCCGGCAGGCTCGGGCGGCATCTCAGGTCAGCTCACCGCCAGCGCGGCCGCGATCGGCGCCGCTTTGGGACTAGCCGACGGCGATGACGATTTCTTCATCGGTTCGGCCACGTTGGCCAACGTCACGGTCGAGATCACCGACGCCGCGGGCGTTGCCGTCTTTTCGACAGACACCGATGGCGCGGGGAGGTTTACGAGCGACCTGTCGCCCGGGACCTACACCATAGTCGTGACGCTCGATGACGGGAGCGAGTTGTCGTTCGTCCTCGAGGTCGCCGAAGGCGAGATGCTGTTCGTCCGCGGCAAGGTCGACCTCAACCCGAGCGGCAAGCTCAAGATCAACCTGAAGATCTTCCACGATCAGGATGGCGACGGGGAGGCGGACGACAACTTCACGATCCGCATCACCGGACGCGAAGCCGGCCAGCCCTCGAGCGGGACAACGGACGCCGAGACGCTGGGTGCTGCCGACAAGGTGGTCGTTTGCCACGCCCCGCCGGGGAATCCCGACAACGAGCACACGATCGTCGTCGGACCCTCCGCGGAGCAGGCTCACTTGAATCATGGTGACGAAGAGGGTCCGTGCGAGGGTGACCTGGTCGATGGTGAGCCCGATGGCGACTTGGTCGATGGCGACGGTGATGGCGATGGAGACGGTAGCGCCGAGAAAGTACTCGTATGCCACATACCACCGGGGAACCCCGACAACGCCCGGGCGATCAACATCTCGGTCGACGCGTTGGAAGCGCATCTCGCGCACGGCGACATCGAAGGCGAGTGCCCGGTCGACGGTGACAGCGATGGGGGTGGCACCTAAGCCGGGAACCCTGCGAACCCACGCGGGTACGGTTTACACGGCGTCATCGTCGTGATAACCGCGGCCCCACGGTGGTGATGCTCGAAAAGCCCCCTCCTGCGGGAGGGGGCTTTTTCACATCCACACCATTGCCGCACGACTCGCCCGCCGGTACCATCATCCGCGTACGCATTCTCGTAGGAATCTCAACCAAGGAGTCACCTATGACGGTCCATAAAGTGATCGAAGTCCTATCGCAATCGGACAAAGGATGGACGGAAGCCGCGCAGGCTGCCGTGACCGAAGCCTCCGAGACCGTGAAAGGGATCAAGTCGATCTACATCGAGGAGTTTCAAGGCGTGGTCGAGAACAACAAGATCACTCAATATCGGGTGAACGCGAAGATCACGTTCGCAGTCGGCGACAACCGGTAGCTTGACATCACGGTGACGCTGGGAGTCGCCGGCTTCGGCCGGCGCTCCGCGGCGCTCCCATCCTCACGCTAACCCTCCACCCATGACGATCTGATGTACATCGAGATCCATACCTCCGCAAAGCTAAAGGAGCACTGGGAACGGGAGCGCTCGCTCGACTGTGTCGTTTGCCAGAACCTGGACCTTCGGGGCGAGACCGAATTTCTACTGGCGATCAGCGCCAACGGCGCGGTCTTTCTCGGGTGTCAGTTCGAGGGACCGGTGCTCGAGCACATCGTCGATACGTGCGGGTTGGTTTTTCCGCGACTCAGCGAGCACCTTGATCTACCGTTCCAGCCCTATCGGCACAGCCTGTACATGGTGCCTGAACTCATGGCGGGCTTCGATCCTGACAGACCGGCGAGCCTGGCAGATACGGTCGACGGCCAGATCTACACCCGCTTTCAGAAGTATCGCGGGATCGACGATCAGCCGACGCCGATTCTCGAAGCGCTCGCCCAGCGCATTCACGACCACTCGATCGATGATGCGTTGTATGAATTCCTGCTCGAGCACGAGCACGTGGTCGGAATCATGGGTGGTCATCGGATGGTGCGCGGTGAGCAAGCGTACCGCGACGTCGCATGGATGGCGCGTGAACTCACTCGGAGCAACATGTTGGTCGCCACCGGCGGCGGTCCAGGCGCGATGGAGGCCGCCAACCTCGGCGCCTGGTTGGCGCCGTACAACGATCACGCGCTCGATGTGGCGATCAAGGTTCTCACCCCGTCACTCGCATTTGACGACGATCCCGGCGGTTACGTCGCGTACGGCTACAAGGTCCTCGACCGCCTAGCCGGCACCGACTCGCCGAACGACTCCGCTGGCGCTCCCAGCCTCGCCGTCCCGACCTGGTTCTACGGTCACGAACCCACCAACGTGTTCTCGACCCACATCGCCAAGTACTTCGCCAACTCGATCCGCGAAGATGGCCTGGTCGCGATCGCCACGCGCGGCATCGTGTTCGCGCCCGGGAAGGCCGGTACCGTGCAGGAGATCTTTCAGGATGCTACCCAGAACTACTACGGCACCTGCAAGGTCATAAGCCCGATGGTGCTGTTCGGTAAGGAGTACTGGACTGACGAGCTGCCGGTCGCTCAGACCCTGCAGCGTTTGGGCGAGGGAAAGGCGATGGGAGAATTGATCACCATCGAGGACGACCCCGAACGGATCGTCGAGTTCCTAAAGCAACACACACCGGTCGACGCGCAAGACTAGCCCCACACCCGAAGCAAGAACCCGTCGGCTTCTTCCAGCATCTGCTCCGCGGTTGAACGGTCGACTTCTCTTCTGTGCATGACGAGCGCCGTCTTTACGCGCCCGTCGGCCGCTGCCAGCAGTTCCCCCGCATCCTCGTACGACACGCCCAGGAGCTCGCGCAGAATCCGGCGACCGCGGTCCTCGAGCTTGGCGGACGTCACCCGCAGATCGACCATCAAGTTTCCGTAAGTCTTGCCGAGACGCACCATCGCCGCGGTGGTGATCATGTTGAGCACCAACTTGGTCGCGGTGCCGGCCTTCATGCGGGTCGAGCCGGCGATCACCTCGGCGCCCGTGAGCGCTGCAATCACGACGTCGACCTGATCGGCGATCGGGATCTCGTCGGGGGGGATCGATGTCAGGAAGATCGTCTTGGCCCCGCGATCAATCGACTCGCGCAATCCGCCGATCACAAACGGCGTTGTCGAACCGGCTGCGATTCCGACTACGACGTCGTCGGCACCAACCGCGCGGTCGGCGATCGCGTCTGCGCCATCGCTTTCGGAGTCTTCCGCTCCTTCGATCGACCGCACCAGCGCCGCTTCCCCACCGGCCATGATCGCCTGAACCCGCTCGGGGTCCGAGCCGAACGTCGGCGGACACTCGGCCGCGTCGAGCGTCCCTAGTCGACCGCTGGTCCCGGCACCGATGTAGATCAGCCGACCACCGCGCCGCAACGCCGCCACCACCAGATCGACCGCACGGCCGACTGGCTCCAGTACTTCACCGACCGCCTCCAGAGCGCGGTGGTCCTCGGCGTGGATTAGATCGAGTATCGCCGACACATCGAGGGTATCGATGTCGGCGGTCCGGGGATTGATCTTCTCGGTGAGAAGGTGCGAGCGATCGCGACTCAAGGAAAGTCGAGCACGTCAGCTGTCAGAAACAGTTCAAGTCCGGCGAGGCCGATTGTCGCTCTCATTGTTGGCCTCCATTGGTCAAGTAGTAGAGCACATCGAATTTGGTGAGGATGCCGACGAACTGGCCGCCGCGACGTACCAGGAGCGCGTTCTCCCCGGCTGTCAGGTGCTCGATCACCGACTTCATGCTGGCGTCCTCCTCGACCGCCGGGAACGGCGCTTCGAGATAACCGGTGAGCGGCTTGTCGAGCGCTTCCGGCTCGGACAACACGCGGTTTAGCAGCGTCCCCTCGGATAGCGTTCCTCTCTGCTCCCCGTTCTCGATCACCGGGATCTGACTCACGTGGTATTGTTCCATGAGGTTGAGCGCATCGCGCACTGTGCCCGTGCAATCGATCTTGATCAGCATCGGCACGTCCTCGCGGATCTTCCGCTCGAGTAGGTAGCCAACCTCGATCCGCTCATCGCCCAGCATCCGGTTCTCTCGCATCCACTCGTCGGAGTGGAACTTCGACAGATATCGCTCACCGACATCGCAAAGCAGTGCGACGACGCAGTGATCGGGATCGTCCAGCTCACGCGGGTGGAACCGCCAACAAACAGCCCTTCGTCACGGGTCAGTCGGCGCGCCATTCGGAACGCTTGCTCGTCGCTTACGTTGCGCACCTCGTCCACGTACTCGACATCGAGTGCGCCGGGGACCTTGTCCATCCCCACGCCCTCGACCATGTACGTCTTGCCCTCGCCGATTACGCCGGTTTCCTTGTACTCCTTCAAGATCGAACCGACCGGATCGGCGACGACGATCCGAACATCCGGGTTTTGCTCCTTCAGGAACCGCCCGGTGCCGCTAATCGTCCCGCCGGTGGCGGCGCCCGCCACTAGCGCCGCGATCTTGCCCTGTGTCTGTTCCCAGATCTCGGGCCCGGTCGCCGCGTAGTGTGCATCGGTGTTGGCGCGATTGTAGAACTGATTGGCGAACACCGCGTTTGGCGTGTCTTCGGCGATCTGTTTGGCGGTGTTGACGTAGTAGTCGGGGTGGTCGGGCGGCACCGCGGTCGGGGTGATGACGATCCGGGCGCCAAACGCACGCAACAACCGAATCTTTTCCCCACTC
>JBDGYV010000070.1:0-15886 GCA_039588915.1 Gemmatimonadota bacterium | reverse complement strand
CTTCTGGCTGTGGCACGGCTATCTGAGCGATGGTATCGATGCGCTTGAGGTGGGGCTCCGTTGTGGAACCAACGCATCGATTGAAACGCAGGTGACCGCGCTCACGGCTTTGGGTTATCTGTCTCGAGTCCGGGGCGACATCGAGCGTTCGCGCTCGGCCGGCTCGGAGTGCCTCGCGATCGCCCGTGAGGCTGGTGACAGGCGTGGCATTGCTCGAGCGGAGACGATTCTCGCGCTGGTCGCTCAAGATGACGGTAACTACGCGGAATCGGTCGCCCGCAACCAGGAAGCCCTTGCGCTGGCCCGGGAGGTTGGCGATTCGCACACCGCGGCGGTCGCACTCAACAATTTGGGGGAGACTGCACGGTTGCAGGGCGATCTCAAGTTAGCTCGCGACATGCTCGCGACATGTACGAGCAGGTGCTGACCGAGGCCGACGACATCGTGGACGACGAGATCGCGTACTTCAATCTGGGGCAGGTTGCGGTCGAAACAGGCGATGTCGATGTGGCCTTGAAGTGCTATCGGGAAGGCCTGAGACTGGGAACCGTCACCCGCAACAAGTGGATCATTTCATACTGTCTGATGGGATTGGGTCAGGCGTACCGGGGGACTCGACCAGAGCGCGCCGCGCGGCTGTTTGGAGCGTCGGACGCGATGCGAGAGGCGGTGGGTTCTGTCCTCTACGCCGCCGATCCCTCGTTGCTCGACCGATCGGTCTTCGAGGTGCGGGAGCAACTCGGCGAAGAAGCGTTTGCTGCAGCCTGGGAAGAAGGGCGGGCGATGAGTCTGGAACAGGCTACCGCCGAAGCGTTTGAATGAAGCCCGCCGTGTAGGTAGACTACCGTTTCAGGTCAGAGAACAAGCTCAATTGGGGGGACCTTACCAGCCGGAGGTTTGAGCATGAAGCAGTGTTTTCTCATCGCCGCGACAGCGATCGCCATCCTGGTGCCCACTTGGGCCTGGGCGCAGGACGACGCTCCGCTCATTTCGGCGATCTACTATGTATGTGACCAGACACGCCAAGCAGAGGCCGACGAGGTCGTCCGGGATGTCCTCGGGCCGATGTTCGAAAGTCATATGCCGTCAGGGAACATCACGGCGTGGGGTATGATCGGTCACCACGCGGGCGGTCACTGGCGGAGGGCGGTCTACTTCGTGTCGCCGAACCTGGGCGCGCTAATGGACGCCCGCAACGCGGTTGTCGAGGAGTTCTTGGGTGAGCATCGCGCCGCGGCCGACCAACTCACCTCGGTCTGCCACACACACGACGATTACATCTGGCAGCACGTCGCTTCGTCGGTGCCGGCCGAAGACGTCGTGACCGATCGCCCGACGGCGGGCTTTTCGATGTACGCGCAGTGTGATCCGGCACGGGAGCAGCGCGCGGACGAGTTGATGCAGACCGCGTTCGCCCCGGTTCTTGAGAGACACATCGGCGAAGGGGCGTTGAACTCGTGGAGTTGGTGGGCGCATCACACCGGTGGCAAGTACAGACGGCTATTGGTCATGGATGGCGCCGACCACAAGACGGTGATGATGACGCGGGAAGCGATCGTCAACGACCTGCGCGTGGAACAGCCAGAAGCGCTGAGCGAGCTCAACGCGATCTGCGGCAGCCACACCGACTACAACTGGGACATCATGATGTCGAGTTCGGGCGGCGAGTAGCTGCAAGACACAGATCGAGAGTGAGATTGCGGCGGTCCCGGATGGGGCCGCCGCTTCTTCGTTTGGATCGGACTCTCAGTGAAAATCCCGGCTCCTTGTCTTGCCGGGTTTCAGGCGCACCCGGGGCGCCCACAGCTTCTCCGCCACCAGATGCACGACGCCCGACTGAACCTGGAGCTTACCCGTCACACCTAAAAACGATGCCGTTTTTGCCAACAGGCGATACTTCTGAAACACGCGCTCCCAAATGACGACGTTCACAAAACCGGCCTCGTCCTCGAGAGTCATGAAGACCACTCCCTTGGCCGTTCCCGGTCGTTGGCGACAGATGACGAGTCCAGCATAACGGATGTGGTCCCCGTTTTTCATGTTGCGGACGGTCGCTGAATCAGGCAGTCGCTTTCGGGTGAGCTCATCCCTCAGTGGAGCGAGCGGATGCCCGCGCGGGCTGTGAGAAGTGAAATCGTAATCCCAGCCGATCGTCTCTAGTTCGTTCAGGTCTTGAAACGTCGCGCTAGGCTCAGTGAGCTCGAGATCGAGCCCTTTGCTTTCGTCTCGATCGAGACCGAACACGTCCCACAAGGTGTCGCGCCGCTCCTCCTCAAAACCCTCGAGCGCGCCGCATTCGGCGAGGCGGGCGAGCATCCCGTCGTCGAGTCGAGTTCTGGCGGCGAAATCGTCGAGCGATCGAAACGCGCGCACTTGTCGTGTTGTGACAGCCCGCCTGCCGTCCACTTCCTGGAGCCCCTTTACATACCGCAAACCCATGCGAACGAGAAACCCTTCGCCACTCTCTTCGAATGGCTCGAGCGTACACTCCCAATCGCTATGTTGAACATCCACCGGACCGATCACGACTCCGTGGCGCTTGGCATCTTCGATGAGGGTGGCCGGACTGTAGAAACCCATCGGTTGCGCATTTAGCAGCGCACAGAGAAAGGACGCCGGGTAATGCTCCTTTAGCCACCGAATGCCCTTGCGGGTCATGCGTGAGATGAGACGCTCCCGATGCCGCTCGATGCGCCCCGCTCTCCGCCACGCCGCCATGTCGCGCCGCAGCTGATCGGCCTCGCCCGGCGTATAGTCGGCGGCTACGACCGCCAGCTGCATCACCTGCTCTTGAAAGAGCGGAATCCCGAGCGTCTTTTTCAGAACCGGCTCCAGCGAAGGGTGCGGATACGTGACCGGCTCTTCTCCGTTTCGTCGCCGCAGGTAGGGGTGGACCATCCCGCCGGTTATCGGGCCGGGGCGGACGATGCTGATCTCGATGACGAGGTCGTAGTAGTGGCGTGGTTTCATGCGCGGCAACATCGCCATCTGAGCTCGGCTTTCGATCTGAAAGACCCCCACCGTGTCACCTTTCCGGATCATCTCGAACGTCGGCTCGTCCTCGGGGGGGATGGTGGCCAGCGTAAATGTTTTCTCGCAGTGCCGCTCGATGAGATCGAACGAACGATGGACGACGTTCAACGCCCCGAGACCCAGCAGGTCGACCTTGAAGAGCCCCAGGTCCTCGAGGTCGTCTTTGTCCCACTGGATCACCGTGCGATCCGGCATGGTGGCATTCTCGATCGGTACGAGCTCGTCTACTGGCGCATGGCCGAGCAGAAAACCGCCCGGGTGTATCGAGAGGTGACGTGGGAAGTCCTGTATCTCGGTGGTCAATCGGAGCAGGTGTTGGTGCAGTCGGTTGTCGGGATCGAAGCCCGCCTCGACAAACGTTTCGGGTGTTGCCGACTCGTAGTGGGACAACAGCCGCGCGAACCGATCAACGGCGGTTTCCTGAAGTCCCAGAACCTTGCCCACCTCACGCACTGCCGAGCGAGATCGGTAGCGGATGAAGTTAGCCACCATCGCAGCGTGGCTCCGGCCGTACTTCCGGTAGACGTGTTGGATCACTTCCTCGCGGCGATCGTGCTCGATGTCGAGATCGATATCGGGCGGCTCGGCGCGCTCCTTCGATATGAAGCGCTCGAAGAGGAGTCCCATACGCACCGGATCGATGGCGGTGATCCCCAGGCAGTAGCAAACCGCCGAGTTGGCGGCCGAGCCGCGTCCCTGACAGAGGATGTTCTTCTGCCGGCAGTACCTCACAACCTCCCACATCGTGAGGAAATACCCGTCGTACTCGAGATCTCGGATGACGGCGAGCTCCTTCTCGAGTTGTCTGGACACTTCGTCGGGAATACCCGTCAGGTATCGCTCCCCGGCGCCGTTGAAGACCAGTGCCCGCAGCCGCTCGGATGATGTCGTGCCGTCGGGGAGTCGCTCGGAAGGGTAGCGGTAGCGGATTTCGGCGAGTGAAAAACGACATCGCTCCGCGACCTCTTCGGTGCGAACAACGGAACCGGGGTCATCGCTATAGAGGATCGCAAAGTCATAGGCTGTGCGGAGCGCATGCTCGGCGTTTGAATTGATGAGTCGCCCAGCGGTGGCCAGCGTGACTCCGTGGCGGATGCAGGTCAGCACGTCGTGGAGTTGACGACGAGCTGGTGTATGGTACAGCACCTCCATGCCGGCCAGCGTGGGGATGTCATAACGCTGAGCGCGCTCGCGGAGAAGGCGTTCGCGGCGGGTGTCTTCGGGTTCTCGATGCCGCGAGAGGAGCGCATACAACCGGTCACCAAAAGCGTCCCGGAGATCGATCGCAACCGCATCGGGCTCCGGCTTGCCCAAAAGCAGGCTCCGCACGCCGCCCCACAGCGCGATCAAACCCTCGGCGTGCGTGCAGATCTCATCCCAGCGGACCTGGCTTGACCCTTTCGGGGAGCGAAGCCGCCCTCTGGAGATCAAGCGGTCCATCGCCAACAGGACGAGCGTCGAGCCATCGAACAGGGTGACCTCGGAGCCAACGATCAGCCGCAACCCCAGCTCCTGGGCCTTGACGTGCGCTCGCACCATCCCGTACACGCCATCGCGATCGGTCAAGGCTAACGCACGCAAACCGAACTGGTGGGCCTCTTCGATCAGCTCGTCCGGATGACTCGAGCCCTCGAGAAACGAATAGTTGCTCTTGCACCAAAGCGGAACGTATGAGCTTGCCATCGCGGTTATTCCACTTCGCCGTGGAGAAACCAGCGGCGGCGTTTGCGGTCGTTATAAATCCAGAGCCAACGACCGCTTCGCGTGCGAACGTAGTGGTAGGCGCGTGAGGTCTCTCGTGTCCACCATCCTCCGGACACGATATGCGGGCCGATCACTTCTACGACTGGCCCGTCGGCGAGCCGCGCGATCAACCACCCATCAGGTTCGTGGCGGGCTCGCGGCGGCAGCTGAATGGGTGGCGAGTAAAGCCGACGCACCAGCGGGCGATGGGCGACCTCAGTTGGCTCGGGGAGAGCGAGTTCTTCGAGCAGCTCCCACCCGAAACGCGCTTCCGGGAGATGGCCATCGTGAAGTTGCGCCCGCACCACCGCATCGTTCCCCAACTCAGCCCGGATCTTGGCGAAGGCGCGTTTTACCGCATCCAGGTTTCGGCGCGGCTTTTCACGAAAGAACTCGAGTTGGCGTTGCGATGCTGGTGAACCGACGCCTTTGATCTCGAGTTCGGTTACACCCGCGGATAGTGTCAGCGTTTCCAGGCGGAGACGGATCAGTGTGAGTAGCTGGGGAACATCGAGCGTGGGTGTGGCGGGGGACAGTCTTTCACGATGTCTCCCGCCGTCGTCGAGTTCGAGAGCGATTCGGATTGACGCCAACGCTGCGCCCTTCGATGCGAGCGTTGTCAAAATCGATTGAAGCCGGGGCTCGAGATTGACAAGCAACCGATCGAGATTCGTCTCGGGATACTCGAGCAGCATCGTTCTGACGATTGGTGCCCGGTACGGTTCCGGCTTGAGTGGCGCCCATCCGCTGCCGCGCGCCATCTCGTGCAATGCGTGGGCTTCAAGGCCGAACCGTTTGCGGATGCCGACCGCTGGGAGATCGATAAAACCGCCTAATGTCCGGATGCCGAGCTTGAAGAGTTTGTCCCGCAAGTCGGGCTCGAACCCGAGACGGTCGATAGGAACCGCGCGCAGGTGCTTGTGTTCGTGGTCGGTGTTTCGGAAGACGATGATCCCGGAGCTCGATCGCGCCGCCGCATAGCTGCCGAACCGGGAAAACCCGATCCCGACGACCGATTCGAACCCTGCTTGACGCAAGTTGTCTCGAACCTCCAGCGCCCACTCCTGGAGCGAGGCGTACAACGGGCAGAGCCCGGAGGCGTCGACCCAAAAGACACCAGGTTCTCTCGACGATGGCTCGATCCCAGGGCTAAAGCGCCACAACCAGCGCGTCAGCCGGCCGACGTACTCGGCGATTTCGGTGTCCGCTACGACGCCAGCCCGGAGGTCACGCGACAGCGACAGCCCGGTGGCGTACCGCATCCCGGGCAGGATGCGCACCAGTCGGGCGTTTTCGTTGACCCACCGGATGATTCCGAGTGGCTTGTCTCGATCGACGATCGCGACCGGCAGTGATTCCCAATCGGGGTGACGACGGAGCAGGATTTGGAGCGGCAGTGCCGGAACATCAACACAAGCCATCCGTTCCACGACACACCTCGCTATGTCGCCAGCCCGGTCCCTGGCGCTTGTCTTTGACGACGCGCAGCTGGCACGAAAAACGATCGAAGTCGGTGCGTCGTTTCCCGACTTCGGCGCGAATCGAAACCAACGATCCCAGCGAAGGCACTTGGCGCCCCTTTCGTGTGATACAGAGGAGCACCGTGTGGTGCTTTCGGGCGAGTCCGGCGAGACGGGTTTGAACGGCGAGCGGAAAGTCGGCTTCGTACCCGAGATCGATAACGACGACCGCGAAGCCACCCGATCGAAGCAGCGCATCCGTGGCTCGCCAGGCTTTCTTCTCGTCCGGGGCGCGGATCACCGGTAGCGCATTGAGGTCGATCCCAAAAGCCGCGAAATCGGGTGGAAAAAAGATCGAATCGCGGGCTCCGACCCAAGCCGCCAGCTCACCCTGGCGCTGGGCCTCCAGGATGAGTGAAGCGGCGGCGGTCAGGGTCGCCGTCGGGGCCGACCCCGAGACCTCCACCAATCGCCCAGCCAACGCTTCGATACGCCACTCAGCCTCGGCTATCATATGTTTATTCCTATCTATGTATGCTCAACATTTGGTAGAAAACCGAAACTAAACCGAAAATAAACGAGCGGCAACTCGCTCGTTTCGTAGCGGTTGGAATACATCGGCGGACGGCGAGTACCAATCATGACAGGTGATCGGTAACGGCCACGGGTAAGCCACAGAACCGGGGGTGTGTAATGCGTCGAGTCAGAGAGCTTGCAGAGAGTGAGACCGCCAACTCGCAGTTGCACGAATCGTACGGCAGCTACTTCAGATGGTTTGTGCTTACCGCGGTCGCGATACACACGATCCTGATCTTTTTCGTTGTCGCGCCGCGGGGTGAGGGATTTGCGGTTACAAAGAAGGAAATAATTGTCATCCCACTTAAGCCCGAGTACAAAATCCCGCCGCCCCCCGAAGAGATGGCACGGCCGGCGAGACCGGTTGTGTCCGATGAGGCGATCGAAGACATCACGATCGCCGAAACGCTCCTCGACATAAACGTTCCCGATCTGCCTGCGGTGAACCTCGGTGATGAGCCTACGGTCAGACCTTTCAGACCTTACACGGAGCCCCCGAGATGCAAGGACAACTGCAGCTCCGATGACGTGCTCGGTCATTTGCCAACTTTGGTGAAGAAAACAGGGGTCACGTGTGAGGTGGTCGTTGGGTTGCACATCGCCACGAGTGGCGTCGTAAAGACGGCCGATATCCTAAAATCGAGTGGTAACCAGGCCTGTGATTCGGCGGTGGAGAAATGGGCGCCGACGACGCGGTGGACGACGGCCTACAATCGCGATGAACCCGTTGCGGTGTGGATCGCCCAACCGGTGAGGATCGAGAGCGAATAAGTGGTTTGCGGCATTTCGGATTGGCGGATAAACTGAATACAGATGATCTCTTCAATTCGCGCTTTCACGCTCGTCGCCGCGGTATCATTCGTGGCTTGCAGTGGATTGGGCGATCCCAACTCGCTGGGCAACGATGATGGGCCTCTGTTTGGACCGACGGGTCCGGGTGGTCCTGCGGGACCGGGAGCCCCGACGAGTCCCGGACCGGGTGATGCTCTGTGCACGTTGCCCCTGACCCCGGAAGGGTGTCCGGACACGCCTGGGCCGCTGCCTTTCCCGGTTCCGGATAACTAGCCACCGAACTTCCACTATCAAAGCGATCGGCGCGGTCGCGCTCCGCATCTTTGCGTTGCTCATCGTATGGGGCGCGCTGCTCGCGCCCTATTTCGTTCTACGTGGTGGTTTCGAGTCGAGCGAAGAGTGGATCACACCACTCGATCGACTGTATGGCGAGGCCATTAGCGCCCTGACGCTGCTGGTAGCGGTGTGGCTGATGTTGCGATTTGTCGACCACCGTCCATTTCAGAATATCGGCTTCAAGGCCAACCGACTGCTCAGAGAGGCGGGACTCGGGCTGCTACTGGGAACGGCGATGCTCGGGCTGGCGCTGGTGTTGGTGTGGGTCGGGGGGTGGCTTGGTGTGCGCGACGGAAGTGGTTCGCCCGGATCACCGATACTTATTCTCGGCGCCGCCTTGTTGGCCAATGCCGTGACCCAAGAGGTCACCGTTCGCGGTTACGTCTTACAGGCGATCGAAACCAGGTTCGGCTGGTGGAAGGCGCTGCTGTGGTCGTCGATCTTTTTCGTGGCCCTGCACGGTGGTGCACTCGCCGAGGGCGCGATCCTGCCCGTCGCCAATTTGTTTCTGGCCGGGGTTGTGTTCGGGTTGGCGTATATCGTCACCCGCAATCTGTGGTTGCCGATCGCCGCGCACTTCGCCTGGAACTTCCTATTGGGACCGGTGCTCGGCCTGACCGTGACGGGTCAGTCACTGGATGGTGGTTGGCAACCGTTGTCACTCGCCGGGCCAACGCTGTTCACCGGCGGCGAATTCGGTATCGAGGGTGGGTTGGCCGCTACGCTCGCGGTGATCGCAGGCTGCGTGATCCTCTGGATCCGCCGTCCGGCGGATGGTTGGCCATCGACCGCGTAGTTTCTCGGTCATGATCGGAATTCTATGGATCGCTCGGGGCCTGGCCGCGGTCGGTTTTCTCGATGCCACATATCTGACGGCGACCCATTATTCGGTGGGCTCGCTGGCGTGTGGGCCGGGCGGCGGATGCGACATCGTTACCACCAGCCAGTACGCGATCGTCGCGGGAGTGCCGGTCGCGCTCTTGGGCCTCATCTATTACGTGGTCGTCAACCTGATTGTGTGGACGCCGGTCTCGGGGTGGAACCGAGGTCTCGGCGTCGCCTTTGTCGCGATCACCGCGATCGCGGTCACCGCTTCGGCGGTCTTTGTCTACCTCCAGGCGGTGGTGATCGACGCCTGGTGTCGGTACTGCCTGGTATCGGCCGCGGTGTCGCTGGGACTCTTCCTTTCTGCACTCGCGCTTTATCGCAACCCTCCTCAAGAAATCTCAGCCGACGAGCTTGTCTAGCGCGGGTGTCTACACTGCGGGTGGAAGCTACAATGACCGGGAAACTCTTCTTTTGACCGGGTCGATCAACACACCAAACACGGGAGAACTGACGTGACGAAGCTTCTTTCTCTAGTGGGCGCGGCGGTAGCGGTTTCATTCATGATCGCGACGACAGCCGAGGCTCAGACGCAAGTATCTGGCGGTGGTTTGGCGATGTACGTTCCGCATGGCTCGACGGTCAGCGAGAATGCCGATGGCGGGACCACAGCGCGCTGGGCGGTACGCGGATTCGTTACCGCTGATGACAAGGACGATCCGCTGTACATGATCAACTTTGATTGCACCGGGCTGACCGTCACCGGAACCGACGGTAGCGTAGCGGCCAGCGGTTTGTGCAACGGCATCGACGACGATGACGATACCTACTCGCTCTGGTGGCGAGGTGGCGCCGAGGGCGGCGAATGGGAGTATTTCGCTGGTACCGGCAAGTTCGAGGGTATGGTCGGGGGTGGGACCTACTCGAACGTTCACACCTGGGGAGACGGCAAGTACATCGTGCGCTACGACGGCACCTGGACGATGCAATAGAGCCATAGGTGTCGGGAACCACATCCTCTGATCTATCCAAGCTGACCCTGGACCGCGGGACCGCTCGCGGTTCGGGGTCACGGTCGAGCCGGCGAATGCGCACGATCGCCGCCGTAGTGAGCGTGTTGTTGCTGCTCGGGGCTGGTTTGCTGTGGACC
The DNA here is from genome assembly GCA_039588915.1 of Gemmatimonadota bacterium. Classification (GTDB taxonomy): domain Bacteria; phylum Gemmatimonadota; class Gemmatimonadetes; order JACCXV01; family JAHWKZ01; genus CAMYLR01. Next base: position 5,971 of record JBDGYV010000070.1, on the reverse strand, counting down.
CGAAGCCGGGGCGGAGTCGAAGTGACCACTGTGCTGGCGCAGGTGTCCGGAGGCGGGGCCGGCTCGTCTACAGGCATCACGGCCAACGGCTATGTGGTTGCCCGCACTCAGGCCTCGGTCTCCTCGCGCACCACCGGACGCCTCGATTCTCTCCCGGTGGATGTCGGTTCCGTTGTCCGCAAGGGCGACATCATCGCCCGGCTCGAAAACAGTGACTTCAAAGCCGCCGTCGCGCAGGAGCGGGCCAACGTCCAACGCTCGCGGGCGGCGCTCGCGGACGCGATCCCGGTTCGCGATCAGCTGCGGCGAGATCTGGCCCGGGTGGAAGAGCTCGGTGCCAAAGACGCTGCGTCGGAACAGGAGGTCGAGCGCATCGCGGCCGAGCTGTCCAGCGCCGAGGCACGCGTCGGGCTGCAAGAGGCGCAGATCGAGGTCGACCGCGCGGCGCTTGCCCTGGCGCAATCGAACCTTGATTTCACGTACATTCGCGCGCCGTTTGACGGCACGATTCTGCGGAAAGACGCCGAGCTGGGTGAGGTGGTCGCGCCGGTCGCGACCGGTAGCGGGCTGACCCGCGGTGCGGTTGTTACGATGGCCGACCTTGAGACCCTCGAGGTCGAGGTGGACGTCAATGAGGCGTACATCGCTCAGCTCGAGAACGGGCAGCCGGCCGAGATCAGGCTCGATGCTTACCCTCGGGACGCGTACGGGGGCGAGATTCGTCAAATCGTCCCGACCGCCGATCGTCAGCGCGCCACGGTCGAGGTGAAGGTGGCATTCGTCGATGTCGACGATCGCTTGTTGCCAGAGATGGCGGCTCGGGTCGAGTTTCGCGAGCCCGCCAGCACTGGGGAGGCGGGGACTGTGACGCCGGCGCGCATCATGGTGCCATCCGAGGCGGTGCGCGACGAGGCCGGCCAGGCGGTCGTCTGGCTCGTGCGCGATAGTCGGCTCGAGCGGCGGCTCGTCGAGGCAGGACCCGTTTCCGGCGGTCAGCGTGAGATCCTCTCGGGGCTCTCGGGCGGCGAGCGTTTGGTCATGAGCGCCGATGGAGAACTCAAGGACGGCGCTCGAGTAAAAGAGGCTGAATAGCTGACTTCCACACGCGAGGATGACAAACGTATGCCGCTGGTCGAACTGCGCAGTCTAACGAAGCGATATGAGACCGAGGCCGAGGTCATCTCGGTACTCGAAGATGTCGACCTCGATATCGAGGCCGGTGAGTACCTGTCCCTAATGGGTCCCTCCGGCAGCGGAAAGAGCACGCTGCTCAATCTGATGGCGGGTCTCGACCAGCCGGACTCCGGCACGATCACCATCGACGGGTCCGAGATCACCAGTCTGAACCCGAACGAGCTGGCCGACTGGCGCGCCAATCACGTGGGATTCGTGTTTCAGTTCTACAACCTGCTACCGGTTTTGACGGCCTTCCAGAATGTCGAGCTGCCGTTGCTGCTGACGAACCTCTCCAAGGACGAGCGACGCGAACGGGTTGACGTGGCACTCAACGTCGTCAACCTATCGGACCGGGTGGAGCACTATCCGCGGCAGTTGTCTGGGGGTCAGGAGCAGCGGGTCGGGATCGCGCGCGCGATCGTCAGCGATCCGGTGATGATCTTGGCGGACGAACCGACGGGTGACCTGGACGCGGCGTCGGCCGAAGAGATTCTGAGCCTGATCGAACGATTGAACTCCGAGTTCAACAAGACGGTGCTGATGGTCACCCACGATCAGCATGCAGCCGACCGGGCGCACAGGATGATGTACCTGGAGAAAGGTGTGTTGCATCAATGAAGCACGCGCGGCTCGTGTGGAAGAACCTGACGCGGAACAAACGCCGCAGCATTCTGACAGTGCTCAGCGTGGGGGTGGCGCTCTTCCTGTTTGCTGCGCTGCAGTCGGTTCTGACGGCGCTCGATGCGTCGACCGAGGTCGGGAGCGAGTCGCGGCTGATCACCCGAAACGCGACTGGCATCACGTTTCCTTTGCCCGAGGCGTACACACAGCGGCTTCGCGCTGTGGATGGAGTCCAATCGGTCTCGTGGGCAAACTGGTTCGGCGGCACGTACATCGACTCGCGCAACTACTTCGCGCAGTTCGCTGTCGACATGGAGACGTTTTTCCCGATGTATCCTGAGATCGAAGTGGATCCGGCGCAGCTAGAAGCGTTCAAGGGCGAGAAATCGGCCACCATCGTGGGTCAGGGACTCATGGAACGGTTCGGGTGGTCGCTCGGTCAAACGCTCGTGCTGCAGGGAACGATCTTCCCTGGAGACTGGGAGTTCGTGATTCGGGGTGTCTACGACCCGGACAATCCGAGCTTCGGTGACGAGAGCATGTACTTCCACTACGACTACCTGTACGAGAACTCAGGCGAGGCCGCCACGCCCGGGTGGTTCATCGTTCAGCCTTCGGATCCCAGCCTGGCTACGGAGGTCGCACAGCGGATCGATGACAGCTTCGAGAACTCGACCGCACCCACCCAGACCGAGACCGAGAAAGCGTTCCAGGCCGGTTTTGTCACGATGTGGGGAAACGTGGCTTTCCTCGTGCGCGCAATCGGTACGGCGGTCTTCTTCGCCATCCTCCTCGTGGCCGCCAACACGATGATGATGTCCTCGCGCGAACGCATCAGCGAAGTGGCGGTGCTCAAGACACTCGGGTACCGGGACGGTCTACTGTCGCGGCTAGTCGTTGCCGAGTCGCTGGCGATCAGTGTCGTAGGCGGAATCATCGGGCTGGCGGCGGCCGTGGTAATCCTCAGCAACAACTCGTCGCTGGGCAGCATCCTGCCGGGGTATACGGTTTTGCCCTCGACGATGCTTCAGGGTCTCGCGATCGCGATCGTGCTGGGCCTGATCAGCGGATTAGTGCCGGCCCGACGGGCGGCGCGCCTTTCGGTCGTCGACGCGCTCCGGCGCGTGGCGTGAACGACCTGAGGCAGAACTGAGCATGAAGATCCCGATCCTCTACAACCTGCGGAGTCTTCGCGCGAGACCGACGGCGACGTTGACCACGGCACTCGGTATGGCTCTGGTCGTGGCTGTATTCATCGGAATGACGGCCCTCTCGATCGGTTTCCAGGCCGCACTCGTCAAGACCGGCTCAACGGAGAACATCCTCGTGCTGCGGCGGGGGGCGGATTCCGAGATGAGCAGTGGTATCACGCGTGATGTCGCCAACGCTATCTCGGCTCTCCCGTTCATCGCCGAGGATTCCGCTGGCGAGCCGCTGATTAGCCCCGAAACGTTCGTGGTCGTCGGGCTGCAGCGGCGCAATGGCGGGATGGCCAACGTCGTGATTCGCGGCGTCAGCCCGAAGGCGTTCGAAGTCCGCAATGGGGTCCAGCTCACCGAAGGCCGAACGTTCCGGCCCGGCAGCGGCGAGATCATCGTCGGCAAGACGTTGGTCGAGCGGGTTCCCAACACCGAGATCGGCGAGTCACTTCGATTCGCCGGTCGTTATTGGGAGGTGGTTGGACATTTCGAAGCCGGTGGTTCTTCGTTCGAATCCGAGGTCTGGGGAGAGAACGAGTTGTTCATGCCGGTATTCCGAGGTCAAGTCTTTCAAACGATCGTCCTCCGGATGGAGGACCCATCGGCCTTCGAAGGCATCGCGGAAACCCTCGAAGCAGACCCCCGATTGGCCGTGGATGCCCGCCTCGAACGGGAGTTCTACGCCGACCAGGGCACGCTATTGGGCGGAATTCTCCGTTTCCTGGCCGTGTTCATCGCCGGAGTCATGGCGATCGGGGCGGTGTTCGGGGCGATCAATACCATGTACTCGGCGGTCGACTCGCGGGCCCCCGAGATCGGGGTGCTGCTCGCGCTCGGGTTCAAGCCGCGCTCGGTGTTGGCCTCGTTCGTCGTGGAGTCGATGCTGATCGCGCTCCTCGGCGGGCTTATCGGCTGTCTCATCGCGCTCCCCATCAACGGGTTGGTGACCAGCACCACAAACTGGAACTCGTTCAGCGAAGTCGCCTTCGCGTTTCGGGTCACCCCGGCGCTGCTGGCGAGCGGGATCGTGTTTGCTCTCATTATGGGCCTGATCGGCGGCTTCTTGCCCGCGCGCCGCGCGGCGAGGAAGCCGGTCGTGGAAGCATTCCGCGAGGTCGGTAGCTAGGAGCCCAGGAGCCGGCCGAGACGTCGGCTTACCCTTCTGGCAATAGGATTGCGCGATCCTCGTGTCGCGCGGAGTCGCCGGCGCCGGCGACCGCGAACCGTCCCGGTCCGTAGATCGAAGTCGAGCCGTACTCGCCGGCCTTGTTGACGGCGTAAAACGAGACATTGAACGTTGGGTTACCGTTCGGCTTCCTGAGCCGGTCCTCGACGTTGTTCTCGACGATCCGTCGGCACCCCGCCAGACACGCCTCGGTTGGTGATTGACCACGCCGCATTTCCTCGACGACCAAAAACGACGTGAGGTTGAGCAGGTTCGCTTCGCCGCGGCCGGTTGAGCCCGCCGCGCCGACGTCGTTGTCGACGTAGAGCCCGGCGCCCAAGATCGGCGAGTCGCCGACCCGGCCGGGGATCTTGAAGAACAGTCCGCTGGTAGTGGTAACGCCGGCCAGATCACCGTTGGCGTCGACCGCGCAGCAGTTGATCGTTCCTGATGGCCGCGGTTCTTCGGGGTAGAAGAGGTCCGGGTTGTTCTCGATGATCTGCTTGGCTCGCGGAGTGAACCCCTCGGTGTCGGGCACCAGATAGTCGTCGACCTCGCTCTGTGTGCCACGCCAATAGAGCCAGATCTGGCGCGCCGTGTCGGTCAGCAGGTTCTCCTCTTCGAAACCGTACTCGAGCGCGAACCGTCGGGCGCCTTCGCTGACCAGCAGCACGTGGTCGGTCTCCTCCATGACCAGCCGCGCGACCTTGGACGGATGCCGGAAACCCTCCAGCGCGGCCACACCACCGCCTCGATGGGTGGGACCGTGCATACAGCACGAGTCGAGCTGCACGACACCGTTCGCGTTGGGCAGACCGCCGTACCCGACGGTGACGTCGTCGGGATCGGCCTCGACGATGTTGACGCCGGCGATGACCGCATCGAGTGGGTCCGAGCCCTCGTTCAGGAGCTCGAGCGCGCGGGCGACCGCGGGTTGACCATTGCCGCTGGCGACCGCCAGCGGTCCGGCGATGGGTCGTGAAACCGGCAGGACGTTGCGCCACGCCGAAGCCGCCCGACTCGGCGTCGTCAGAGCCGTCCCGGCGGCGATCGACACCCCGCCCTTGAGAAAGCCGCGCCGTGTCGTGTTCATTGTCTCTCGGAAGCGACCTGCAGCGATTCCGACACGACCCCCTTGACGCCGAACACAGACATGGCGACTTCTTGTGCCATCGATGACTCGAGTCGGGACGGCACTTCGCCAACCAACGACACGACTTGGTCCTCGCTGCTCGCGGTGATCGAGACACCGTCCACGTCGAGACGCGGATCGGCATCGAGCCGATACTGAACCTCCTGCTCGATCAACGAGTCAGCGACCACCGGGGTGTCGTCCGCTGGGACGCTGGTCTCGGCCGGGGCGGGCTCTTCGCCGCCGCCGCTGCAAGCCAGAGCCAGTGCTAAGCCGATTGCGGCCACCACCCGCAGGGGCGCTTCGATCTTTTCAGCTATCATGGATTCTCTCCTGGTTCGAGGTTCTGAAATGGTCGCCACCGCGACTCTGGTGGTGGCGCCGTCGCCAAGCTCACGACGATGAGCAAGACAACGGCGATAAGAAGTGCTGGTATCACCGCATCTAGCGACGCGATCCCGTCCGGCAGTCCCGGGATCCATCCGCGTGGTACACCGAACTGCCAGACAAAGGTCGTCACCATGCCGCCGGTGATCGAAGAGATCGCTCCTGGCCCATTGGCTCGCTTCCAGAAGAAGGTCGCCAACACGGCGGGTGTCAATGCTCCGTACATCGTGTATGCGTACAGCGCCATCGATAGGACCGATGTGAAGAACTGAATCTGAATGAAGGCGACGA
>JBDGYV010000069.1:0-9504 GCA_039588915.1 Gemmatimonadota bacterium | reverse complement strand
GACCACGGGCCAACCGTACTGAAGATTGGATTACTGGTCGTGTCCTGGTTGACGTAACAGGTGCCAGCAGCACCGGGGCCCATCCGAATCTTGTACGTCCGAGCGGTTGTGCTGCCAGCGGCCACGGTGAAGCTCATAACTGCCGGTCCATAGGCCGTGCCGCTGTTCGACATTCTGGCGAACGCCGCGAGAGCCCCAGCAGTGGAGTCAACGAAAAGCGCCCCGGCGGCGTCGATACCGTTAGCGCTGGTCCCGCAATGAACAACCACTTCGATCAGAAGGGTGGAGCTAGCATTCTGCGGGGTAATGGCCTGCGTCAGAATCTCATCGCCCTCTGTGTTCTGAGGGATCGTATTGTCGAACGGCAGGACGGTAGTGATGTCAAACTGGGTCGTCGTCGTGGCGATCTGGATCTGGCCTGGCGCACCAGAGCCGGTAGTCCTCTCGGAGCGCGTGACCTCGTGCCACTCGCCACCGGCCCGGAGCTCGAGCAGGATGCTCTTGGCGTCATCGTCGAGGGTAACGTCAAGCCCATCGCTCGTGACAATCTTGTGATTGCCGGAAGCCGTGTGCTTGACCACCACACTCCGCGCCGTGTTGATCGCCTTGATGAGCAGGAGCGCACCCACGCCCATGTTCGCGTCGTCAATGTCGGTGAGATCGTCGGAGGCTGCATCGCTCTCCGTGTCTACGACGTGCATCCCAGTGGTCGGGGTGATGCTGCCGGTTGCGATCGTCAGCTCCGTCCCGTCACCCAAGGAGATGCCACCGTTGGGCTGGAAGAACTTGTCTGCCCGGATCTTCTGGGGAGTGGAGCTGGCGTCGAAGTCCATGAAGCGGGTGAGCGTCCCGGCGTCCATAACCAGGACTTCCATCGAACCGACTTCGGCCCCGTCTGTCACCACCTCTGAATTGACCTGGATACGGCCATAGACGACGTTCTGTGGGGTGGGATTGTCGTTCGTGAGCTGCCAGGACATTGCGATGTCGTTGGTCGCGGCTGCCGTGCCGCTGCGCTGAAGCGCGAAGGCCGAGCCATCGTCAGACGCGGTGACAGCCATACGGTTGCCCACATCGTCCAGCGCCAAGACGTTGACGCCGCTGATGTCCCACATAAAGCGGTCGTTCACTTCGTCGAACCAGAAGCGCATATCACCGGCTTTCGTGGTGATGCCCTGGTCGTTGCCCAGCACCAGATCGTTCGTGTCGATGTTGGCGAGCCATGTGGTGAGGTCCAGGTCCACCGCGGCCGTTCCGGTCGTGGCCGCAGCCACCGATGGAGCACCAGTTACACTGTCGAACCAGAGGAACATGCCCTTACGGTCGTCCACGTCCGGGAAGAAGATTGCGTCCGAAGGATCTTCCGGCAGGAGGCGGAAGGCGCGGTCCAGGTCGAGCCGCTGCTCTTGCAGAATGGCGAAGATCCGGCTGATCGCGACATTCAGCGAGTTGATTTTGAACTTGCCAGCCACCGGCTGCTGCGTGAGACGGTCGATCGCGAGGTTGCGAATGCACGTCACGGTCCCGGTGAATGCCGAGTCCAGCGTGACGCTGCCGCTCTCGAAGGCAATGCCGTCGTCGGAGGGAGTGCCGGTCACGGTGAAGTCGGCTTGGTCGATCGACGTGACGGCAGGATTGGTCCCGTCGTCCCTAATCACGTCGATGTCGTTCTCGTCAAAGAACTCATAATCGAGCGTGATCGGGCCCGTCGAGGCCGTCAGAGTGACCTGAACCCTGGGGATTCGATCTTCGAGTGTGAAAGCCATAGTCTTCTCCTGCGTTCTTTTACATCAAAGGCTGGACAAACGGAAGATTATTCCCCGGCACCAGCTTTGCTGCGGTCTTCGCGGTGTTGGCGTCGGCGTTTCCGGTAACAATATCACCGATTACCTGTGCGCCCCGACTAAGCGTTGAGCCGGTCGGCCCGCCGATGGTTCCGATTACGTCAGTCCCCGTGGTGGGTGCCTTGTCATCCGTGAGCATGGGACGGACGCCGAGCTGGCCGTTCGACATCACCTCAAGGATCTTGTTGAACTCCTGGAAGACACCGAACAATCCGCTGCGGTCGATCGCACCCTCGATTATCTCTCCGGCAGTGTCCGGCTGATCCCTACCGGCCAGGATGTTCTTGGTGGCGTCCACCACAGCGCCCATGCTCAGCAGGATTGCGGCTCCCACGGCCATGTTGTGGTCTGCCTCCTGCATTCCAGACACCAGGACGCGGTTAGTCGTGGCCTGTGCGAAACTTTTGAATTGGGCAACAACGCTGCCATATTCCGTGCTAGTCCAGATTGCCTTGTCACCCGCTCCAGGTGTGACAATCGTGCGGTTCACGTCCTGTGAAAGCGCACCGCGATAGGCTGCCACCGCCTCTGCGTCGGCCCAGTCAGCCGTATTCGCCACCTTCACCCCGTCAATCTCATCACCGAAGCGCACAAACTGGTCGTTTATCCGGCTCGCCATAGCCGGGTCAATCCCGGCGCGGGCCAATTTCTCGTTTGGTCCCTTCTTCGCCACGTCCTCCAGAATGCGCGAGCCAACCACCAGCCCGGCCCATTCTTTCATCGTGTTGTTCCACCAGTTCAGCCCGTTCACCATGAAGAAGAGGTTCGCCCCTTCCTGCATGAAACGCTCTGCCCGGCTAAGGTTCCCGAAGGACTGCCCAATGTCAGCCATCTGCAAGGCCCGGATGCCCAGCACCATGTCCAGCGCCTCGCCAGCGAGGTTCAGCTCTTTCTTGCTCATCTGCCGGAGGAGCTTGCCGTTCTCCGTGGTGAAGGACTTCAGGATGGGGCCGTAGCCCTTGGCGATGCCCTCCGTCATGGCGAAGCGGCCCACGTCAGCGAAGCTGGCGACTGCCGCGCCGCCCAGCATGAGCACCACGTTGGCTGCCTTCATGCCCTTGGCGAACTTGGTCGTGGCCGAGAAGGGATCGTTGCTCGCCCCGAAGGTGCCACGCACGATGTCCCTCATGTTCTCGATGTCCGCGATCGCCTCGGCCTTCTCCGCCTGGAGCCGCCCGGCCTCTGCCGCGTCCTTGGTCTCCTTGATAAGCTGGTCGTATTCGGCTGCGACCTCGAGGATTCGCTCCGCCATCGAGTGATCTCCGAACTTCTTCGTGAGCTCGATGTCCGTGCCAATACTCTTGTGGTAGCTGCGGAGCACCACCTCCACGTCGTTCTCCACGAACTCCTGGAGGAACTGGTCGTCAATGTCCAGCATACGAGCGCGGGCCGAGCTGGCGTCACCGGCTCCCTTCCGCAGCTCATCAGGCACATGACCGAGGTGAGGCTTGATGCCCGTGATGTTTCTCAGCACGTCCTTGGCAGCAGTCCGCGCAGCCTGCCGGGTCATGCCGGGGTTGGCGTCACGGAGCCCGTCAGTCACCCGGTCAATGAACCGCTGCTGGTTGTCGAGGATCTTGTCCGTCCGGTAAACCCTTGGGAAGAAAGACTTATTCGGACCAGCGTCTGGGCCGTGGGCTTTGAGGTTGTCCAGCTTCTGCTGGAGCCGGACCTTGCGACGTTGGAGCGCAGCCGGGTCTTCACCCTTGCGAGCGGCAGACGACAGCTCTCTCTCCAGGTTGTTCAGGTCACGACGCAGCGCACGCTCGAAGAGCCCTACCTCGTTGGCCTCTTTGCCCATATCGTTAAGGATTTTCCGGTACTTGGCGGCAGCCTGGGCCACCTCCGGGGTGGGGTGCTGGTCGCTGCTCTTCATTGCCATGCCCACCTCCTCGCGGAACTCGCGGTAGGTGAACTGTGTGTTGTCGCTATTCCTGCCGCGCATGGCGTCCCGAAGGCGCGTGCCTTGCGAGTGCAGGACGCGCCGCCCGGCAGTCCCCGGATCTCTCTTGCCCCGGTATGCCAGGAAGGCTTGGTTCTGCGCGTCGATCGCCTCGAAGAGCGAGTTGAGGTGGTTCGTCCGGTAGTTGGTCTCCACCGACCGCTCCGTGGCGACACCGGCCCGGTTCTTCTTCTTGATGATGCCACCCATATCCACCAGCTCCTCCACCGTCCGGCGGGCAGACACGGCAGACCGCTGGAGGCTGCGGAGAACGGGGTTGAGCGGAAGCTCCTCGATGCGGGTGCCGGTGGGGACCGGACCCTCCTGATTCAGATCCCGTTCCTGCTTGAGCTTGCGCTCGTGTTTCTCGGACACGGACTCGTTGGCCCGCTTGTCCTTCCGGTTCGGGTTGATGTTCAGCGTGCCGGACTCATCCCGAAGGAAGTCGGCAGTTGTCGGGCCGGGCGGACGGTTCGCCTGGGCCGTCGCTTCGGCTATCGAAATATCGTTCCTGCGAGCGCTTTTGGACATGGGCCCTGCCAACCCCAGGCCGAAGCCCACAACCCCTGCTGTAAGTACGGCAGCCGCGCCTGCTGCGGGGTCTCTGCCCGGATCGGCACTGTTCAGTATCCCTTCTTGGGTCGCAGTGACCGCCGAGAGGGCCGCGGAGGTTCTCAAAGCCCCTCCGATGCGCCCCGCGCCGCCCGCAATGCCGCCACCAATTATCACGTCAGGATTAGCTAGTGACGCCCCGAGGACTGCGTAGATCGAATTTTGGTCCCGAGCCACCTCAGCGCGGGCTTCCTCAGCCGCCCTGTGAAGCTCCAGGCGCTCCCGAAAGTCCTGCTCGCCCTCCACATCCCACACCCACTTCAGGATTGCCGGGTTCTGCTGGACCTCCGGCATGTCGAACACGTTGAAGTCCAGCGCCCGGCCAGGGGAAGCGCTGCCAAACTGCGGACGAATGTTCCGGGGATTCGGGAAGATGTCGCTATCGGGGTCGATCAGGCCATTTACCAGTGCTTGATTGTACAATCCACCGAACATGCTCTCGGTCTCGAGTGCAGCCGGGAGCGTGTCCCGAAAGAAGTTGGGCTCTCCTACGTGGTCCGGCGCTACCGCTTCCTTGACGGGAATATCAGCCATCAGAATCCACTCGACTCTTGCGGAAGGCCGAAGGCCGCTCTGCCAATGGGCGGCAGGATAATCATCTGCGCCTCGTGTGGCACGCCCGCCTCAGTGAAGAATGCCTGGGCCCGCGCCGCCTCTGGCCGCGCCTCTTCCATCCTGGCTTCGACACTTCCTTGTCTGATAGCGTCACCGAAGATCGGGATGGAACCACCGAACTGTGCCCACAGGGTCGGATCTTCCTGGGCCTGCTGGTACATCTGCGTGTGGAAGAGAGTCAGCGGGTTGCTGTAGTCCACCGTGGCGACACCGGAGATCCCGTCAGCGTTCTTGACCATGTACGGGACATAGGTTCCCTGCTTGTTCAGGTAGTGAACCCGGAAGACACCGGGCCTGCCACGCACGGGCTCGAGGTCGTAGGTCAGCTCCCCGATGTCCGAAGCCGCGGTCAGGTTCTTTCCGCTCGCGTCCCGAGGCACGTCAGTGAAGCCCGCCTCGCGAAGATGGAGCATGGTCTCGCCCTGCGTCATGTTGTCGGTCCAGACGAAGGGAGCCCCAAGTGCGTTGAGCTGGCTGGCCGCGCCGTTCCTGGTAACGAACAGCTCCGGGCGCTCCTCACGCTCGCCAACGTCGATCGTGCCATCTGACCGGATGGGGTGCTGTACTGTGTTCCGCACCACCACGTCGTTCTCGTTCATCACGCCAATGGTGGCTTGCTGCGTGAGCTGCTGCATCCGTGCTTCGTCAAGCTCCCGCCCCTTGGGCTCCTGGGAGATCAGCACAGAGAGCCGTTCCTTGATGAGCCCGCGGAACAAGGGGGAGTTCAGGTCGTCAAGGATTGCCGGGTTCGCCCGCACGGCAGCACGGAGCTCCGGGTCGTCCATCTGGATGAAGTGCCGGATCAGGAAGGCCGAGCCACCCGCCTGGGCGATGTCAGAGAGGATACCGGGAGCCGCCTCCTTCAGCACGTTCTCGAACATCTTGTCGAGTGCGGAGTTTGCCGCCTGATCCACCGCGACAAAGCCACCCTCTGCCGCCACCTTGCGGTCTGTCGAGGACAGGTCGGACGCGCTGGCATCCACCCGCTTCTCAGTCTCCAGCAGGACCGTGGTCAGGTCAGGCTCTTCCGGGGTGACTGTGGCAGTCAGCTCCTCCAGCGTGTTGTAGGTCTTCGAGCCAATCTGGGCCTTCAATGATACGCACCCGGCATCATTCGCTTCCTGTGATGTGCTGGTGCATATAGCGCTGAAAGCCTTCATGGCTGCGGATACGTTCTGGGGATTCCGGGTCTTGAGCGCCGCCTTGATCTGGTCCCCCATCTGGGAGAACACGAAGCCCTTGCCAGCCATCCCGCCCACCATCTCCGGGTCAAAGTCCCCCGAGTAGATGTCGAGCTGCTGCTGGTGCTGCTGATAGAGGGCCTGCTCCTCCTTCGAGCGCGGGTCGGGCATGACGCCCTTGTTGAGCTTGCTGTGGAGATTGGCCTGGATCACTGCCGGGTTGTTCGGGTCATAGAACCGCTTGAGGTACTTGTCCGACCGGGCCAGCAAGTCATCACCACCGACTCCTTGGGCCTTCAGCCACTCGGTATAGTCTGCCGGGTGCATGGACAGGCCCATAACCACCTCAGCGTTTGCTGCCTCGAAGCCAGCCTCCGCCGCGGCGGTTGCTTGGTCGATCGCTTCCTGGCGGATCTTGAGCCGCTCACCGGGATTGAGCATCCCCCAGCGGGCCGGGTCGGTCACAACCTCTTGGAAGGACACGATCTTATTCTTGACATCGAACGCCAGCTTGTCGGCTTCAGCCTTCCGGCCCTTCTCCACCAGCTTGGCGTTCCCGGCAACCACCGTGGTATAGGTCTGGATCGAGATCGCTCCGCTGTCCAGGTCTCTCGTGGCCTGGGCAATATCAACCGGCAGTCCGGCGGCGGCCTGCTTTGCGTATGCGCGAGCGTTCGCCTCCTGCAACTGGTTCTTGCCCTGCTGGCGCACGGTGCGCTGCTGCACCCGGCGACTGTTCTCGCTCTGCACGACCGTGAAGAGCCGGTCGCGAATTGCATCCACCCGGTCCTGGTCGGCCACGCCCAGCTCATCCGGCGTCATCTTCGACAGTTCGCTGATCGCAGCCATGCCGTCAGCGATCTGCTGGCCTTCGCTGCGGTTCGGGTCGTTCATGATCCCCAGGAGCCCGGATTCCAGGCCGTAGAAGATCAGGTTATCCTCCAGCTCCCGCACGCCCTTCGTATGCTGAGCCTCGTTGATGTGGCCCGCGTCACGCATGGCATCCAGGTAGGACACCGCCCGCTGCTGGCTCTCGAATGCGCCCGTCGCGTCCCCTTGGATGGCAAGGGTGCGGGTCTCCCCGTTGGCAGTCGCGATCGCACCGTTGAGTGCTTCCACTTGCCCGGCAGATGCCCGCTTCTGCTCTTCCACCAGCACTGCCGCCCGCTTTGCGGAGTAGGAGGTGCGGAGGATGGCTTCCGCCTTGGGCGCGAGGCCGTCAGGGATATTGTCGAGCTTGGCGTCGATCTCGGCCTGGGCCAGCTCCTCATAGACCGCCGAATTGCCGTTGGCCTTAGCTGCCAGAAGTGACGCTCCGGTGCTGGCCTGGGTCTGCAAGCTGCCGAAATAGGACGCTTCCGCGGCCGCCACGTAGTTCTTGCCGAAGGTGGTATTGGTATCCACCCCGCCCAGATCAGGCGGGACCAGATTCCCCTGGTCGTCCATCTCGAGCCCGGCAAGCGTGCCGTCCCGCTGTCCGTCAGCCTTCGCCTTGGCGTGCCGCTTGTCGTTCTCGATCGCGGCGAGCTGGGTCAGAGGGTTTTGGAACGACTGGATACCGCGGGCCAGCGCTTCGGTCCCCGAGGACACGTCGCCTTGGCTTGCCGACCGGATACCAGCCGGTTGTACCGTGGTCTTGCCGAAGTCACCGAGTCCCGCCATCAGATTTGTCCACTAGAGTTTCTTACGCCCGTTCTCGCAAAAAGAGTCTTTCCGCCAGGAGCTCCGCCCGGTGCCGCGCCGAGGAGGCCGGAGCCAGCGAATGAGGAGAATGCGCCACCCACCCCGCCTATAATGCTACCGGCAGCGCCCAGTGTGCCTTGGCTCAGCGCGTTCTTCCCGCGAGCCTTTGCAGCTTCCGAGCCGATTGCCAGACGATTGCTCTGCGCCTGTCCGAAGAGCCGGACGTTCACGATGTCGCGTTCCGCCAATCTCCGGGCATTGCTTTCCGCAGCGAGGAAGGATCTGGAGTCGGTAGCCAATCCACTACCACCCGCGATCGCAGCCTGCGCGGAGAGCGCACGCCGCAGCTCCTCGCGCCTCACAACTTCCTCTTGGACCGACTGAAGCTCCGAAAGATCTTTCTCGCTCTCAAGCTGAAGCCGCTCCAGCTCCGCTTGTTTGGCAGCGGCTGTAGCGGCATCAGCTTGTCCAACAGCACCGAGGACGCCACCGGCAATCGAGACTGCTGCGCCCGCAACCGCTAGTGTGAGAGGGTCTGCCATCTAAATCTCCACTTCTACCAGGACGCCGTTCAGCACGATGTCCAGGGGTTCGTCCTGTGTGATCGTTACCTCTCCCTTTTTGTCCCAGCCCGTGAGGTAAAACTCCTGCCGCCCGGTGAATGCCGTGGGATCGAGCGAGAAGTCATCGTCCACCGCCCGGATATGCAGAATGTTTCCAGACACTTGCACATAGAGAGTATCTACCAGATCCAGGGTCACTTTGACAACTCGCCGGGGCTCGTTGACCGTAACGCCGTCAGGGAGCTGGAACTCAGGAGCCAGCGTGGTGAGGGTCGGCACGAAGTCCAGGCCCACCTCCACCGCCGTCACCTCGTTGTCCGTTCCCAGATCCAGGTTGCCGGAGCCGTCCAGCGTGAACGCGCCCATCCCCAGGTTGCCGGAGCGGACTTCCACAGTCTCGTTCTTCAGATGCGCGAACGGTCCCCAGGTCGAGGACGAAGCGCCCGTGGCCTTCTCGGCCATGTCCAGGGAGTAGGTGTTGTCGAAGTATTCCAGATGCAGCTTGGTGACCGAGTTGACCGTCCTCTCGGTGATTACGAAGAGCCGGTTGCTCACGTCCTGCACCGTCTTGACCGTGCCGGTCGCGCCGGGAGTGCTCCAGCCCGTCCAGGCCGCGATGTTCTCGTTACGGATCGAGAAGAACACCCCGAGGGTGCCGTCCGTGTTCACCACGAAGGCATACTGTTCTGGCTGGTCTGTATCTTCCATCTGGACGCCCAGAGCCACCGGGTTGTTGACCAGCTCGCCCGCCAGGAACGACACCGACTGGGCCCGGAAGGCATTCTCCAGATCATCGAAGAGGAACTCACGCATGTTGGCCTTGCTCTCCGTGACGAAGAGCGTGGCCCCATCGAACTCCTTCGGCTGGATCTTGGCCGAACCATACCGGGTCTGCTTGCGGAAGGAGAGGTTGCCCGCGTCTGGCGTCAGCGTCCCCTTGCTGCCCGTGTCTACGAAGAACTCCTGCTGGGCAGTGAAGATCTGGAGGTTGCGGAGGCTCGCCATGCCCACCACCTCCACGAGCTCGCGCTCGAAGATGAAGGTGAAGATCGCGTCTCCGTCGT
>JBDGYV010000068.1:0-9881 GCA_039588915.1 Gemmatimonadota bacterium | reverse complement strand
TCGAGGCCGACGCCGGCGCGACCGATGACGCGCAGCTCACCACCCCGGTCGATCGCCTCGGCATCGACCTTGGTTGCGCTGCGAACGATCAACGCGTGACACCGGGGGAGGATCTCGAGCATTGCGCTGCGGTCGATCGGTGCCTTGGCGACCACTTCTGCGTCGACCGCCACCCCCAACCGCTCGAGACCAGCGTCCGAGAGCGGGTCGGCAACGAGAACGCGGAACTTGTCGTTGCTCAAATTTCCAAAAAACCGTCGATTGCGGCCGTCAGGATCTCGACTTCAGGCACCGTATGATCGCCCATGTGCCCAATCCGAAACGTCCGATCGCGCAGCTTCGCGTAGCCGTTCGAGATGATCATGTCCACGTGCTCGGCCAAGTAGCGGTTCATCGCATCAACGTCGACAGAGCGTGTGTTGACAACCGCCGTGACGGTGTCCGACCGGTATGGCTCGGGTGCCAAAATGTCGAACCGTTCGAGCGACCACTCGCGCACATGGTCGGCCATCGCGGCGTGGCGATCGAATCGCGCGGTCAGACCTTCGTCCAAGATCCGGTCGAGCTGGCGATCTAGCGCGTACAGCAACGTGATCGCCGGCGTCGTCGGAGTCTGCCACTTCTCGAGATAGCGCTGAAAGACCAGCCAGTCGAAGTACCACCCCCGACCGGGAATCGTGGCGGCGCGTTCGTGGGCGCGCTCGGAGACGGCGACAAACGACAGACCTGGGGGCAGCGCCAGACACTTCTGACCGCCGGTCAAGCACACATCCAGTCCCCAGCGATCGACCGGTACGTCGATCCCACCCATCGAAGACACCGTATCAACGAGCACGAGCGCTTCGGGCGCCTGTTCGCGCACCGCCTGTGAGATTTCACCGACCGGGCTGGTGACCCCAGTCGAAGTCTCGTTGTGAACGATCGTGACCGCGTCGTAATCACTGCGGCCGAGGGCATCGGCGACGCGATCGGGCGTGATCGGCTCTCCCCACTCGACCTCGAGCACATCGAGTGACTTGCCGTTGGCCTCGACCACCTCGGCCCAACGAGCACTGAACGCACCATTGACACAGCAGAGCGCGCGTTGATCGATCGAGCTCCGCGCCGCGGCCTCGAACAAGCCGGTCGCCGACGAGGTCGAGATATACACGTTGTTTTTCGTCTGGAAGACACTCTGAAGCCGTGGCTGAACTGATGCCAGTAACTCGGAGATCTCTGGGCCGCGATGACCGATAAGTCGATCCGCTTGAGCGGTCAGGATCTCGGGATGCACCTCGGTGGGACCAGGCAGGAACAGGCGAGCGGGACGACGCTTCATGAGGTCCGATTATCGACCCACCGATAGCCCCGGGCAACCGCCGACGGCGTCGCCGGCTTCGATCCGCTCCATTCCGCGAGCCCAAACTGCGGCGTGCTCGGTGGCCTCGAGCTTAGGATGACCGGCTCGGCCGACCACCAATGGCACCACCGGCGCCAAGCTGCGACAGCTGATCCACGCGTCGGCGACGACTCGAACCGCGGGCTGAGACTTGACCCCGCCGTAGCCGATCAGGCATTGGACCTCCGATCGGGCCTCGGCGTCGGTCGCTCCGTCGCCTACCAGAATCGCCGGCGCTCCATCCCGCAGCTGAGCCACTACTCTCGATTTGCCTCCCGAATGCGCCAACGGGTGAGAAGCCGTCTCCGGCCACGGATCGACCGCATCCCAGTGAATCGGCACAGCGAGCACGCGATCAGCACCCACCCCAAGCTGGGTCGCGAACGGCACCACCGCATCCTCCAGTCCACCACTTACCACCCAGACGGAATGGCCACACGCGTGGAGCGCGGAAACCACCTCGGCGGCGTCCTCTACCGCGTCCTCGGCGTACGCCTTGGCCAACGCAGCCAAGTCGGCTGGGGTTGGATCGACCCGCCGGAGTCGTTCGGCGTACACCTCCTCGAGGGCGACATTTCCTGCGACCGCTCCGGCTGTTAGGCCGATCACCTCCGCACCCACGCCGTTTCGCTCTGCTAACCAGTCGATGCCTTCGACCGACGACAGCGTTGCATCGCAGTCGAATACGACGATCACGGCTTTGTGGTCACGATCTCGGAGGTCAGCGTGCGGTGGACCGGGCAGCGGTCGGCGATCTCTTGCAATCGCGCTCGCTGACCATCCGACAGCGACCCTTGGAACTCGATGTCGACTTCGATCCGATCGACTAACCCTTCGACGGTGTCGCACTCCGCACAATCCTCAGCGTGGATCTTGTCATGAGCGAGACGCACGATCGTCTGCGTCAGCGGCCAACCCTTGCGGTCAGCGTAGAGCCGAGCTGTGATCGCGATGCATGCGCCGAGCGCTCCCAGCAGGAGCTCGTACGGGTTGGGACCGGAGTCAGTACCACCGACGTCGATCGGCTCGTCAGCCGCCAGCCGGTGGGACGCGGTCTCGATCTCGACCGCGTAGCCCGTGCGCCCGCCGCGAACCTCGACCGTGCCTTCGGGGATTCGGTTTGTGACGTGGGCGACATCCTCGGCCGCCAGGTAGCGCGCCGACCATGCCGCCAATAGTCGGGCCACGAAGCGCGCGTCACGCGGCTCTGTCAGCAAGTGATCAGCATCGTCCAGCGATACGAAGCTCTTGGGGTGCCGGGCAGCGTCGTAGATCCGCCGAGCGTGCTCGATCGCGACGGTCTCATCGGTCGGCGAGTGGAGCACAAGCAACGGCACCTTGAGCCCACTCAACCGCTGCTCCACGTCCTGCGCCTCGAGGTCGTCAAGGAGCCGGCGCTTGATCTTGAACTTTCGGCCCTCGAGCTCGACCTCGGCCTCATCTGCGGCCGTCAATTCGGGCGCGGTACGAATCAGCGACGCTCTCAGGTGCTTGGTGTCGCTGGGAGCGCCGATCGTCGCCACCGCTTTGGCCTCGGGAACCCTGGACGCCGCCACGAGCACCGCCGCTCCACCCAGGCTGTGGCCAATCAACAGTTCCGGCGCCCGGTACTCGCGCCGCAAGTAATCCGCGGCAGCGACCAGATCATCGATGTTGGACGAAAAGTCGGATTCGGCAAAGTCACCCTCGCTCTCGCCCAACCCCGTAAAGTCGAAGCGCAACACCGCGAACCCCTCGTCGCACAGCGTGCGGCTGATCTCTCGTACCGCTCGGAGATCCTTGGAACACGTGAAACAGTGCGCGAAAAGCGCGTAGGCGATTGGCTCGCCGGCTGGGCATTCGAGGCGTGCGGCCAGCTCCGCTGACAGTGCTCCCGGAAAGGTCAGTTTTTCGGACGGCATATCCAAGAAACTATCCAGTCGTGCGACACCGTCCCGTTGAGCGCATGACGCCGGATCGCAATCGGACGATATTGATGACTCCCGTCAGCCGATCGTCAATGCCGTTCAATTCAAGTAAGGAGAGCCACATGCCCCGCCGGTTCGTTCTCACCACCCTTTTCTCACTCGGGATGTTTACTTCGATCACCGCCCAAGAGGCCGACATCGCCAGGATCGAGGTCTCCCCCGACACACTGCGGTTGAAGGTCGGCGAAACGGCGGTGCTCCAGCTGGCGGCGTTCGACGCCGACGACAATCCGGTTGCGCCACCTGACGTGGGCTGGTTTGCCGGCTGGGAGAACACCCGGGTCGATCAACGCGGGAACATCGAGGCGGTCAATGTCGGCGAGACGGTGGCCGGCGCCGCGGCCGAGGGTGTTACAGACGCAGACGGAGAGCGACTGATCGATCGCATCGTCGTCATCGTCGATCCAGGCGACCCCGCGGATATCCGCATAGTCGCGCCTGAGTCTCCGCTACCGGCGGGTTCCTTCGTTGACGTAGACGCCGTCGCCGTCGACGCGACCGGCAACGAGCTCTGGACTCACACCGTTACGCTCGAATCGAGCGACCCGAGCGTCCTTCAAATCACGGGTCATACGCTTACCCTCGGGCAGCCTGGCACCGCTACGCTCGTCGCCCGCGCTGGGCAGACGGCGCGCGAGCTCGCGCTCACCGTGGCCGAGCCCGTCAACGGTTCATTGTCGCTCAAGGCGGACCGGTCGCACGCCCGCACTGGCGAAGCGGTCAAGCTCACGCTGACCGATGGCGACAACGAGGTCACACATCCCCGCTGGTGGGTAAGCCCAACCGGGGCATCAGTCGAGGCCGACAACTACTTCGTCGCCGAGAGCCCCGGGACCTTCCAGGTCGCAGCCACTCTGGGCGATCGTAACGCTACGACGACGATCGAGGTCGAGCCCCGCGACCTCAAGGGCGGCTGGCTCAAGGTCGGACACGTCGCCTCACCCACTCGGACTAGCGACTTGTGGGTGTTTGAAGGTCAGGACGGACGCGACTACGCGTACTTCGGATCGTTTGGTGCGCAGATGCGGGCCTATGACGTCACCGACCCGGCCAACCCGGTGTTCACTGACTCGGTCGTCGTCTCCGGGCGTCGCGTGAACGACGTCAAGGTCAACGACGACGCTTCGGTCGCCGTGATCACGCTCGAGAACGATCCAACCCGCAAGAATGGCATCGTCACGCTCGACATCACCGACCCCGCGCATCCCGAGATCTTGACCCATTTCTACGACGGACTGACCGGCGGAATCCACAATACCTATCTAGTAGGCGACTTGGTGTACGCGGTCAACGACGGGACCCGCGATGTCCACATCCTCGACATATCCGACCCCACAAATCCCAAGCAGGTCGGACGCTGGGGGCTCGATACGAAACGCAAGGCGCTCCACGATCTCTGGATCGACGATGGGCTGGCGTATCTCTCGTACTGGGACGACGGGCTGGTGATCATCGACGTCGGTAAGGGGATCGCCGGCGGCACGCCAACCGAGCCTCAATTCGTGAGCCGCATAAACTACCCGAGCGGAAACACCCACGTGGCATGGCCGTGGAAGAACTACGTCTTCTTGGGCGACGAGATCTTCCCCAGTCGTTACAGCCCGGACGCGCCCAGCGATCCACGCGGATTCATGCACGTGATCGACGTCTCGGATCCATTCAACCCGCGCGAGGTGGGCAAGTACGAGGTACCCGAGGGTGGCACCCACAACTTCTGGGTGCACGACGACATACTGTACATTGGCTACTACCAGCGCGGCTTACGTGCGATCGATCTTTCCGGTGGACCGTTGCGCGGTGATCTATACCGGCAGGGTCGTGAGATCGATTACTTCATGACACAGACCAACGATCCGACCAAAGCGTACGAACCGAACCAGGTCAACAGTACGAACGTCTGGGGCGCGATGTGGCACAAGGGACATGTGTACGCGATCGACACCAACTCTGGACTGTGGATCATGAAGCTCGACCTGCCTGAAGAAGAGGAGATCGCGCTGGGTTGAGCCCTAGTTGTTCGAGTTGAACGCGCCAAAGGTGTAGGTCACGCCGAACGTAAATCCGAACTCGGGGTCGTCGTCGCCCGTCCCGATGATCGTACCGGCATCAAAGCGAATCGGGTCGGACCGATAGCGGGCCCCGATCCGGATTTGCCCTCGGTCTTCGGTGCCGGCGGGAGCTTCGCCCTTGAGGTCAACGCGGCCACCGGCCTCGGCCACGAGATCGATCGTGCGACTGGTTCGGTGCGTGACCGAAAAAGCGTAGGTAAAGACATCGTTCTGTCGAGCCGGGTCGGTGGGGATGGCGAGCACGGCAGCACCGAGGTTCCCGACGATCCGCGTACGACCAAGGTCCTTGCCAGCCAGCAGGGTGAGGAACCAATCGAAGGTGTCGTTACCGAGCCCGCTCTCGTTGCTGGTCGACGGGAGTCGAGTGGCGACGCGAAAACCAATCGCTGGCGCGCGTTTGGTTTCGTGCTGGAGCAAGATCTTGGTCGCTATTACTGGATCATTGATATCGGTAGTCGTGTCGCCGGTGAAGTCGAGATTCTCGGCCAACGGTGCCTCTGTCGCCGCGTCGACAAACAATATGTTGAAGCCCGAGTCGACCTGAAATTCGGCGATCGAGCTCAGCCCTATGCTGAAACCCAGGTACGGGATCCCTAGGAGATCACCTTCCAGCCCTGACAGTGGAAACTTGACCCGGTGCTCGTAACTGAAACCGGTCTCCACCAGCATCTGACCGGGACGGATTGGCTGCGGATCCTCGGTGAGGAGCGGTCGATGCTGAGCCTGAGCAGACCGATCGGCGAACAGCAGGACCGTCATCACCATGATCGTCAAATAGCGTAAACGCACGGACTGCAAACTAGAGACCTTCATGAGCGCCGCAAAGATGGCCTTGATAACGTTGAGGGGACATTGAGCGAAACCACACCCTCCCTGACGCAACTTCCAGCTTGGCGTGCACTCGACGCCCACTCCAGGCAGATCGAGCAGCTCCATCTACGGACGTTGTTTGCCGAAGACCCAGGTCGTGGCGACCAACTGGTCGGCGAAGCCGCGGGTCTGTACCTCGACTACTCCAAGAACCGCGTTACAAGGGAGACTCTGCGGCTGCTCCTCGAACTCGCGGAATCCGCTGCACTGACGGAACGAATCAACGCGATGTTCCGTGGCGACCGAATCAACACGACGGAGAATCGCGCCGTTCTCCACGTCGCGCTCCGCGCGCCTCGCGATGCTTCGATCGTCGTCGACGGCGAGAACGTGGTGCCAAAGATCCATCGAGTACTCGACCAGATGGCCACGTTCGCCAACCAGGTTCGGAATCGCTCCTGGAAAGGGTACACCGGGAAACCGATCCGGAACGTCGTCAACATCGGGATCGGTGGCTCGAGCCTGGGCCCGGTCATGGCCTACGACGCGCTTCGGCACTACAGCGATCGCGCTTTAACGCATCGATTCGTATCCAACGTCGACGCCACCGATTTCGCCGAGAGCGTGCGTGACCTCGACCCGGCCGAGACGCTGTTCATCGTGGCGTCCAAGAGCTTCGCCACGCTGGAAACGCTGACCAACGCCAAAACGGCGAGAGCGTGGCTGCTCGCCGCGCTTGGCGATCGAGACGCTGTGGCGCGCCACTTCGTGGCGTTGTCGACCAACACTGAAGAGGTGAGTCGGTTCGGTATCGATACCGATAACATGTTCGGTTTCTGGGATTGGGTCGGAGGACGATACTCGATCGACTCGGCGATCGGGTTGTCGCTGATGATTGCCATCGGGCCAGAGCAATTCGCTCAGTTCCTCGCCGGTTTCCGAGCTATGGACGAGCACTTCCGGAGCGCACCGTTCGACCACAACCTGCCCGTTCTCCTTGGACTGCTGGGCATCTGGTACAACGATTTCTTTGGCGCTGAATCGTACGCCGTGCTGCCCTACGACACCTATCTGGCCCGGCTGCCGGCTTACCTGCAGCAGCTCGACATGGAGAGCAACGGCAAGCGAGTCGACCTCGACGGGTCACAGGTCGATTACCAAACCGGCCCGATCGTATGGGGCGAGCCTGGAACCGACGGACAACACGCGTTCTATCAGCTGATCCACCAGGGTACCAAGCTCGTGCCCTGTGACCTGATCGGTTTTCTCGAGCCGTTGAACCCTAGCGGTCGACACCACGATCTCTTGACCGCCAACCTGTTCGCACAAGCCGAGGCGCTGGCGTTCGGGAAAACCGCCGACGAAGTCGGCGCTGAGGGAGTGCCGGAATACCAGATCCCGCACCGCACCTTCCCTGGCAACCGACCCACGAACGTGATTCTCGGCACGCGGCTCTCCCCCGCGTTCTTGGGCGCGTTGATCGCGCTCTACGAGCACAAAGTTTTCGTGCAGGGGTCGATATGGCGCGTCAACTCGTTTGACCAGTGGGGCGTCGAACTCGGGAAGATGTTGGCCAGGCAGATCGCCAGTGAACTGCAGCAACCGGCGGAGCTGACACTCGCCCACGACAGCTCGACCAATGGGCTGATCCGCCGCTACTGGGCTGCACGGCCACCGAGTTAGCCGCTCGCAGCACCTTCCGGAGGTGCTATCTTCCACCCCGTGAACGACTCATTTGGAACCCGCAAACGCCTGTCCGTCAACGGCGACGCGTACTCGATCTGGAGCCTGCCAGCGCTGGCCACACGGGGACTCGACGTCTCGCGCCTGC
Source organism: Gemmatimonadota bacterium (assembly GCA_039588915.1). Classification (GTDB taxonomy): domain Bacteria; phylum Gemmatimonadota; class Gemmatimonadetes; order JACCXV01; family JAHWKZ01; genus CAMYLR01. Next base: position 1,826 of record JBDGYV010000068.1, on the reverse strand, counting down.
CTTACTCGCTCAAGATTCTGCTCGAGAACCTACTCCGCTACGAAGACGGGAACGTGGTCGATAATGGCGACATCGAAGCGCTGGCGAGCTGGGATGCGACCGCAGAACCGTCGCGCGAGATCATGTTCACACCGGCCCGGGTGCTGCTCCAAGACTTCACCGGTGTGCCTGCACTCGTCGATCTCGCCGCGATGCGCAACGCAATGGCGGAGATGGGCGGCGATTCAGCAGCGATCAACCCGCAGGTCCCAGCCGATCTCGTCATCGATCACTCGGTCCAGGTCGACGCCTACGGCAGCAAGGCGGCCTTTCTAATCAACGCCGAGCGCGAGTATGAGCGAAACCGTGAACGGTACGCATTCCTGCGTTGGGGGCAGACGGCGTTTGACGGTTTTCGGGTCGTCCCACCGGATACGGGCATCGTCCACCAAGTGAACCTCGAATACCTAGGCCGGGTCGTGTTTGACGACGTGACCAGCGGTGAACGGTGCGCCTACCCCGACACGCTGGTCGGGACCGACAGCCACACGACGATGATCAACGGACTCGGGATCCTGGGCTGGGGGGTCGGCGGCATCGAGGCCGAGGCGGCGATGCTCGGCCAACCGATCGCGATGCTGATACCGCAAGTCGTCGGCTTCAAGCTCCGCGGCACCCTCCCCGAGGGGGCGACAGCGACGGACCTTGTTCTTCGAGTGACAGAAATGCTCCGCGAGCGGGGTGTCGTCGGGAAGTTTGTCGAGTTCTACGGCCGTGGGATCGGCTCGCTATCGCTAGCTGACCGGGCAACAATCGGCAACATGTCACCCGAGTACGGGGCGACCTGCGCGATCTTTCCAATCGATCAAGAGACTCTCGAGTATCTGCGGTTTACCGGCCGCGATGATAAGCGGGTGGCACTGGTCGAAGCGTACGCGAAGGAGCAAGGTCTCTTTCACACCACGGATGCGATTGAAGCTGCATACTCGGACACGCTCGAGCTGGACCTGGCCACAGTCGAGCCGTCGATCGCAGGACCCAAGCTCCCTCAGCGACGGATCGTGCTTTCGAACGCCAAGGCGACGTTCGGGTTCGACCTCACCAAGATGTTTGGCGTCGATGGCGGCAACGATGCGAGCGGGCGGGCGACGACCCAAGATGCGGCAGCAACCACGTTCGGTCTTCATCACGGCTCGGTGGTCATCGCCGCCATCACGAGCTGTACCAATACTTCGAACCCCTCGGTCATGATCGGTGCGGGGCTGTTGGCCCGAAATGCGGTCGCCCGCGGGCTTCAGACCCGGCCTTGGGTAAAGACGAGTCTGGCTCCGGGTTCAATGGTCGTCACCGAGTACCTGAAGGAGGCCGGCCTCATGGACGATCTCGAGGCGTTGGGGTTCTACCTCGTCGGATACGGGTGCACGACCTGCATCGGAAACAGCGGGCCGTTGCCCCAGCCGATCAGCGACGCTATCCACGAACACGACCTGGTCGCGTGCTCGGTTCTGTCGGGCAACCGCAACTTCGAGGGTCGGATCAACCCTGACACCAAGGCCAACTACCTGGCTTCGCCGCCGCTCGTCGTGGCTTACGCGCTCACCGGGCGAATGGATCTCGACCTGACGGCTGAGCCGCTCGGCCGGGATGGGCAGGGCAACGACGTTTACCTGCGCGACATATGGCCTACACAGCAGGAGATCACCGACACCGTCCGATCGGCGGTGAAGACTGAGCAATTCAGCGCCAAGTACGCGCAGGTATTCGACGGTGACGAGCGCTGGCATGCGCTGGAGATCCCCGCGGGCGACCGGTTCGCCTGGACCGACGAGTCGACGTACATCCGACGG
>JBDGYV010000067.1:0-16154 GCA_039588915.1 Gemmatimonadota bacterium | reverse complement strand
TTAGCGCTCCTACTTAGTGATCTTTGTAACGACGCCGGCGCCGACGGTCCGACCGCCTTCACGGATCGCGAACCGCAACCCCTCCGCCATCGCGACCGGGATGATCAGAGACACCTTCGTCGTGACGCTGTCACCCGGCATCACCATCTCCACACCTTCCGGCAACTCCACCGAGCCCGTCACATCCGTCGTCCGGAAGTAAAACTGTGGACGATAACCCTTGAAAAACGGCGTGTGACGACCCCCCTCTTCCTTCGTCAGCACGTACACCTCACCCTCAAAGTCGGTGTGAGGATTGATCGAGCCCGGGGCCGCCAACACCATACCCCGCTCTACCTCTTCCTTGTCGATCCCACGCAGCAACAAACCCACGTTGTCCCCCGCCTGGGCCTCGTCCAATAGCTTGCGGAACATCTCCACTCCCGTCACCACCGTCTTCTTGTCGGCACCAAACCCCACCAACTCCACCTCGTCCCCCACCTTGATCCGACCCTGCTCCACTCGGCCCGTCGCCACCGTGCCACGACCGGTGATCGTGAACACATCCTCCACCGGCATCAAGAACGGCTTGTCCAGTTCCCGCTCCGGCTGCGGGATGTAGCTGTCGATCGCGTCCATCAACTCCTGGATGCACGCCGCGTCCGTGCTCGCCGGATCCCCACTGTCCAAGGCCTTCAATGCCGAACCCTGGATGATCGGTACATCGTCCCCCGGAAACTCATACTGGCTCAATAGCTCCCGTACCTCGAGCTCCACCAGCTCCAACAACTCCGGGTCGTCCACCATGTCCGTCTTGTTCAAAAACACCACGATGTACGGAACCCCTACCTGGCGAGCCAACAAGATGTGCTCCCGCGTCTGAGGCATCGGACCGTCCGCCGCGCTCACCACCAAAATCGCGCCGTCCATCTGGGCTGCACCCGTGATCATGTTCTTCACGTAGTCCGCGTGACCCGGACAGTCCACGTGCGCATAGTGACGGTTGTCCGTCTCGTACTCCACGTGAGCCGTCGCAATCGTGATCCCACGTTGTTCTGTATCTCCGTTATCGCCGCCGTCAACGTCGTCTTCCCGTGGTCCACATGACCGATCGTACCGACGTTCACGTGAGGCTTCGTACGCTCAAACTTCGCCTTGCTCATCGTGCGCTCTCCTCAGAGTTACTAAAGTCTACGGATGATCTACCCACCCTAAGCTCCCTGGACACGATTGATAATCTCCTCGGCTTTTGGCTTTGGAACCTCTTCGTAATGACTGAACTGCATCGTGTATACGGCGCGTCCCTGCGACATCGAACGCAGCGAAGTCGCATAGCCGAACATCTCCGCCAAAGGCACGCTGGCGCCGATTACCTGCGCCTTACGCCGTGGATGGATCCCGCCGATCTTGCCGCGCCGAGAAGACAGATCTCCCATCACGTCGCCCAAATACTCCTCCGGCGTGACCACCTCGACGTCCATGATCGGCTCAAGTAGCACCGGTTTGGCTCTTCGCGCACCATCTTTCAGCGCCATCGAACCAGCGATCTTGAACGCCATTTCACTCGAATCCACGTCGTGGTAAGAACCATCGATCAACTCGACCTTGACGTCGACCATGGGGTAACCTGCCAGTATCCCGTTCTCCATCGCCTCGCGGACCCCATTCTCGACCGCCGGGATGTACTCACGCGGGATCCTACCGCCGACGATCTGATTGTCGAACGTGAACCCACCGCCCTTACCATTAGGACCGATCCGGCACTTGACATGGCCGTACTGGCCACGACCACCGGACTGGCGAATGAACTTGCCCTCTACCTCGACCGACTCGCGTATCGTCTCCCGGTATGCGACTTGAGGCTGGCCGATGTTGGCTTCGACCTTGAACTCGCGCAACAGGCGATCGACGATGATCTCGAGGTGAAGCTCGCCCATCCCGGAGATGATCGTCTGGCCGGTCTCCTCGTCGGTGTGGACCCGAAACGTGGGGTCTTCCTCGGCGAGTTTTTGAAGCGCTAGCGAGAGCTTGTCCTGATCGGCCTTGGTGCGAGGCTCGATCGCCAGATCGATGACCGGTTCCGGAAATGACATCGCTTCTAGAACCACCGGTCGGTCCTCATCGCACAACGTCTCGCCGGTGCGGGTGTTCTTTAGCCCAACCAAGGCGGCGATATCGCCGGTGTACAGTTCCTTGCGCTCTTCGCGTTTGTTAGCGTGCATCTGCAAGATGCGCCCGACCCGCTCCTTCTTGTCCTTGTTCGCGTTCCAAACGTACGATCCGCTCTCGAGCACGCCCGAGTACACTCGGACAAAGGTGAGCTTCCCCACGTGCGGATCGGTGGCGATCTTGAAAGCCAGGGCCGCAAAGGGCCCTTTGTCATCCGGGGGCCGCTCGACGTGGTCGTTCTGGTGCGGGTGATGCCCCTCGACCGGCGGTACGTCGAGTGGTGAAGGAAGGTACTCGACGACGCTGTCGAGGAGTGGCTGTACGCCCTTGTTCTTGAAAGCCGTCCCGCAGAGCACCGGTGTAATCCCCGCCTTCACGGTGGCCGCTCTGACGGCATGCCTGATCTCAGCCTCATTGAGCTCATGCCCTTCCAGATATTTCTCGATCAGTTCGTCATCGTACTCAACAACAGCCTCGATCAACTCCTGCCTCAGCGTCTCGACCTGCTCGGTGTATGCATCGGGCACCGCGTGCTCGCTGAACGTAGCTCCCAGTGAATCATCGTCCCAGATCAGGGCTTTGCGGTCGATTAAGTCGATTATCCCGGTGAACAGATCGCCCTCGCCCATCGGTATTTGCACCGGATGCGCCTTAGCACCGAGTCGATCACGCATCATACCTACAGCGCCCATATAATCAGCGCCTACGCGATCCATCTTGTTCACGAAAGCGATTCTGGGCACGGCGTACTTGTCCGCCTGCCGCCAAACGGTTTCCGACTGTGGCTCCACCCCACCGACGGCGCAGAAAAGCGCTATAGCGCCGTCCAACACGCGTAAGCTCCGCTCCACCTCAGCGGTAAAGTCCACGTGACCCGGCGTATCGATGATATTGATGCGATGGTCTCGCCAGTAGCAGGTTGTGGCAGCGGAAGTGATGGTGATTCCGCGTTCTTGCTCCTGCTCCATCCAGTCCATCGTCGCCGTTCCCTCATGGACCTCGCCGATTTTGTGGCTCCGTCCAGTGTAGTAGAGGATGCGCTCGGTAGTCGTCGTCTTACCGGCATCGATGTGAGCCATGATGCCGATATTTCGCAAACTCTCGAGTAGTGTCCTTCGTTCCATTCGATTCGTTCCTCGGGTGGCTCCCGCTGTCACGCGAGAGACACTGTGATCCAGGCCTGTCTTCCTCCGGCCTCGACTTATGCTTCGTCTATTCTGGGACCCGCCGCGGAATGTTCAGACTTTCCCGCCCGGGGTTATAGATTCTCTTCTCGCGCCAGCGGGCCGTTAACGGGCCGTAAGCGCCTTCCGACAAACAGCGCCGATCTATTACCAGCGATAGTGGGCGAACGCCTTGTTGGCTTCCGCCATGCGATGCACTTCCTCCTTGCGCCGGATGGTCGCGCCGTCGCTCTTCGAGGCCGCAACCAGCTCGTTCGCCAGCCGTTCGCTCATCGTCTTCTCACCACGCTCGCGTGCAAACCCGATCAACCAACGCATGGCCAGTGCGGTTTGCCGCTCGGGCCGAACTTCGGTCGGAACTTGGTACGTAGCCCCGCCAACCCGGCGTGATTTGACCTCAAGTTGTGGACGCGCGTTGGTCAACGCCTGGCGGAAAACTTGAAGACCGGGCTGCCCAGTCTTGGCCTCGATATTCTCCAGCGCACCGTAGAAAATCTGCTCGGCAGTGCTCTTCTTTCCGCCCATCATCAGGTTATTGACGAACTTGGCCGCCGTCGAATCACCGTACTTTGGATCCCCGGCGATCTCCCGCCGATCTGCTCGCGTCCGTCGGCTCACCCTAACCCCGCCGCTTTGCCCCGTACTTCGAGCGCCCCTGTTTCCGATCCTCAACGCCCGAGGTATCCAACGTACCGCGTACGATGTGGTATCTGACGCCCGGCAGGTCCTTCACACGGCCACCACGGATCAGCACGATCGAGTGCTCCTGGAGATTGTGCCCCTCACCGGGGATATACGCGGTTACTTCGTAACCGTTCGTGAGGCGGACACGGGCCACCTTGCGGAGCGCTGAGTTTGGCTTCTTCGGCGTGGTCGTATAAACACGCGTACACACGCCCCGCCGTTGCGGGCAATCAGTCAGCGCTGGCGCAGTAGTCGTGCGCTTGACCGTCTTTCGACCATTGCGAACCAATTGGTTGATCGTCGGCACAGTCGGGTCTCCCGCCCCTGATCGGGGGCCCAAAAAAATCGCGCGCTTATTCCGAGCGTCGCGCGCATCGAAATTGTGGCTAAGGTTCAAAAAATCAGAGACTTACGAAGTTAGCGGCAATCTCGGAAGTGTCAAGGGGGGACGGGTAACGTCCTGAACAGCGTAAACCCCTGTCCCACAGGATCGTACGGGGATGAGTCTGGTAATTCCTTCACTCCGCGCGAGGTGGGTGCTCACCCCTGGCGGGAATGCCCCAGGCGCGCGAACTCTAGGCCTCCGCTGGCGCCTTGGCCGCCTCTTCGACTCTTTCCTCCTCTGCGACGACCTCGGCCGCTGCTCGCGCCGCCGCCGCTGCTCGGGCGGCTTCGGCCTCGACTTCCGCCTCGGCCGCTAGCTCCTCGAGTTTGGGCAGCGGGAATTCAACGGCAGTATGCCGCAGCAGACCGGTACCCGCCGGGATCAAGTGGCCGATGATGATGTTCTCTTTGAGCCCCGCCAGCTCGTCCTTACGACCCGACAGCGCCGCTTCGGTCAGCACACGGGTCGTTTCCTGGAACGAGGCCGCAGAGATGAACGACTCCGTGGTTAACGCCGCTTTGGTAATCCCCAAGAGCAAGGGCTCGGACGTGGCCGGCTCACCACCCAGCTTCAGGATCTCCTCGTTCTTGCGCCGGAACGTGACCTTGTCGACGTGCTCGCCCTCCAGCAGATCAGTATCGCCGGGATCCGCGATCCGTACCTTCTGCAGCATCTGACGCACGATTACGCCGATGTGCTTGTCATGGACCTTGACACCCTGAAGCCGATAGACCTCCTGAATCTCGTTCAGCAGATACTCCTGAACTTCGCGAGGGCCCTTGATCTTCAAGATATCATGCGGATTGACCGGGCCTTCGCTGAGCCGATCACCGGCACGCACTACGTCGCCTTCGTGGACTCGAAGGTGCTTGCCGTGGGGGATCAGGTACTCGTGCGGGTCACCCTGATCGGGCACGACGATTAGCTGACGATTGCCGCGCACGATCTTCCCGAACTCGACGCGGCCGTCGATTTCGGTAATAACCGCTGGGTCCTTCGGCTTCCGAGCCTCGAACAGCTCAGCGACCCGGGGCAGGCCCCCGGTGATGTCGCGAGTCTTGTAAATCTCTCGCGAGATCTTGACCATCGTTTGACCGGCGGTCACTTCTTCGTGATCGTGCACCAGCAGGTGCGCTCCGGTGGGGATGATGTAGTCGCGGACCTTCTTGCCCTTCGCGTCGAGAATCGTGATCCGTGGGTGCAGCGCTTTTACGCGATCCTCCACTATCACGCGCTGCCTCAGACCGGTCGACTCGTCGAGCTCTTCTCGAACGGTGATCTCTTCCTCGATGTCGTGGAACTCGATCTTCCCCGCCTTATCGGTCAAGATCGGTGTTGAGTAGGGATCCCACTCGAACAGAAGATCGCCGTCCTCGGTTTGCTGCCCATCCTCGACTCGGATGTACGCTCCGTACGGGACAGTAAGGCGGCTCCGAAGGCGGCCCTCGGTGTCTTTGGCGAGGAGTTGACCCTCACGACCGGTTACGATGTGATCCCCGTCGGGTGTCTCGACAATTTGGACCCGGTCGTACTCCACCTTGCCCGCGTACGCCGCCGTCTTGCGCGACTGGGCCGCGATCCGGCTGGCGGTGCCGCCGATATGAAACGTCCTCAGGGTCAACTGAGTGCCGGGTTCACCGATCGACTGGGCGGCTACGATTCCTACCGCCTCGCCCGGATCAACCGGCTTCAGCGTCGCGAGGTTTCGACCGTAACACTTTTGACACAGTCCACGCCGAGCTTCACATGTCAGAACGGAGCGAATCCGGACGCTCTCGATGCCAGCGTCCTCGATCGCCTGAGCGCCTTCATCCGGGATCTCATCTCCAGCTTCGACGAGCACGTCGCCCTGAATGGGGTCGATGACAGAGGGGTTCGATCACCTCTTCACCCTCCTTCAGGGCCGAGATGTCGAGACCGAGGATCGTTCCGCAGTCCTCCTCGAGGATCGTCACATCCTGAGCAACGTCGACCAGGCGCCGGGTCAAGTATCCGGCGTCAGCCGTCTTGAGCGCAGTATCGGCGAGACCCTTCCGCGCACCGTGTGTCGAGATGAAGTACTCGAGCACCGACAACCCTTCGCGGAAGTTCGACTTGATCGGACTCTCGATGATCTCACCGATCTGCCCGGTGATCTTCTTCTGTGGTTTCGCCATCAGGCCACGCATTCCAGCAAGCTGGCGGATCTGGTCGCGGGAGCCGCGAGAACCCGAATCGGCCATCATGAAGATCGGGTTGAAGCCCCGAGCCTGGTTCTTGAGCCCTTCGAACATCGCCTGTGACACATCAGTGTTGGCGTGTGTCCAAACGTCGATCACCTTGTTGTAGCGTTCACCGTCGGTGATGATTCCCTTTTTGTACTGACTGGTAATCTTCTCGACTTGCTGGTCGGCCTCAGACAGGATGGCCTTCTTAGCCTCCGGGATCAACATATCTTTGATGCCCACCGACGTACCGGCCAACGTTGCGTACTTGAACCCTAACATCTTCAAGTTGTCGAGAAACTCGACGCAGTTCTTGAGTCCAGCACGGTTGTAGACCATCGAGACAACCTCGTTGAGCGCACCCTTCGACATCTGCTTGTTGATGAACGGGATGTCGCCATCATCGCCACGCGGCACGATGCCGTTGAAGATGATCCGACCGACCGTCGTGTCGATCAAACGGTTGTCCTTCTTGATCCGAATCTTGTCGTGAAGGCCCACTATTCCTGACTCGTAAGCCATGTCGACTTCATCGTCGGAAGCAAAGACCCTCACGTTAGGCACTTCTTCCCCAGCTACTTCACGTGTCGCATCCCAGTTCTGGGGCTCGTGCGTGAGGTAGTAGCACCCGAGAACGATGTCCTGGCTGGGGCTCGCGATCGGTTTACCGTCCGCCGGCTTCAGGATGTTGTTCGACGACAACATGAGAACGCGCGCCTCGAGTTGCGACTCGTACGAAAGCGGGAGGTGCACCGCCATCTGGTCGCCGTCGAAATCGGCATTGAACGCCTGACAGACGAGCGGGTGGATCTTGATCGCTTTGCCCTCGATCAGGATCGGCTCGAATGCTTGGATGCCAAGTCGGTGCAGCGTCGGCGCGCGGTTCAGGAGCACCGGGTGATCGCGGATCACCTCTTCGAGGATGTCCCAAACTACCGGCTCCTCGCCCTCCACCATCTTCTTGGCGCTCTTCACCGTCTGGACGTGGCCCCTCTCCTCGAGCTTGCGAATGATGAACGGCTTGAAGAGTTCGAGCGCCATCGTCTTCGGAATTCCGCACTGGTGGAGCTTCAGCTCGGGCCCGACAACGATGACCGATCGAGCTGAGTAGTCGACGCGCTTCCCGAGCAAGTTCTGGCGGAATCGCCCTTGCTTGCCCTTGAGCATATCGGAGAGAGACTTGAGCGGTCGCTTACCGCGACCGCGCACCGCCCGCGACCGACGGCCATTGTCGAACAACGCATCGACCGCCTCCTGCAGCATCCGCTTCTCGTTACGCAGGATTACCTCTGGCGCCCGCATTTCGATCAACTTCTTGAGGCGGTTGTTGCGGTTGATCACCCGTCGATAGAGGTCGTTGAGATCCGACGTCGCAAAGCGGCCGCCCTCGAGCGGAACTAGTGGCCTTAGATCCGGCGGGATTACCGGAATAACCGTCATGATCATCCACTCGGGCCGGTTCTGAGACTGGCGCAATGCCTCGATCACCTTGAGCCGCTTGAGGATGTTCTTCTTGCGGTGGATGGACGTCTCGATCTTGGCTCGCGCACGGAGCTCTTCGGATAGATCCTCGATGTCGATCTCCGCCAGCAGATCACGCACCGCTTCAGCACCGATCTTGGCGACGAAACCCTCGGCCCCTTGCTCTAACGTGTCGAGGTACTCGTCTTCGGTGAGCAGCTGTCTCCTTTCGAACTCTGTCTTGCCGGGATCGATCACCACGTAATTGGCGTAGTAGATCACCTTCTCTAGATCCCGGAGGGTCATGTCGAGCAGATACCCCATCCGGCTCGGCAACGTTTTGAAGAACCAGATGTGGGCCACCGGAACCGCTAGCTCGATATTCCCCATCCGTTCTCGACGCACCTTGGATAGCGTCACCTCCACTCCACAGCGGTCGCAAATCACTCCACGGTAGCGGATGCGCTTGTACTTTCCGCAGTGGCATTCCCAGTCCTTGACTGGGCCAAAGATCTTCTCGCAGAAAAGACCGTCCTTCTCGGGCTTGAACGAACGGTAGTTGATCGTCTCCGGCTTCGTGACCTCACCATAGGACCAGTCCCGAATTTGCTCGGGCGATGCGATCCCTACGGAGATGTACTCGAAGTTCGTCGCTCGATCATCACGCTGCGTCCGAAACTCAATCACGTCTTGGCGCCTCCTCTACGGACTGACATCCATGCGGAATGCAATTCTGATATCGCTGCTTCACTCTTCATCGTTCCGACCCAGCTCCACCGATAGTCCAAGGCTCTGCAGCTCCTTGACCAGCACCCGGAACGACTCCGGGACGCCCGGCTCGGGCAGGTTGTCGCCCTTTACGATGGCTTCGTAGACGCGCGAGCGACCTTGCACGTCGTCTGATTTGACGGTCAGCATCTCTTGAAGCGTGTGCGCAGCACCGTACGCCTCAAGTGCCCACACCTCCATTTCACCGAACCGCTGACCTCCGAACTGTGCCTTCCCGGCCAACGGCTGCTGAGTTACCAGCGAGTACGGCCCGATCGACCGAGCGTGGATCTTGTCATCAACGAGGTGCGACAGCTTGAGCATGTAGATGTATCCAACCGTTACCTCGTGGTCGAACGGTTTGCCGGTCGTCCCGTCGAAGAGCTTGCTCTTGCCACCCCCGGGTAGGCCGGCTTCTTCGAGCCACTGATCGATCTCTGCCTCCGTGGCGCCATGGAAGACTGGCGTCTCGACGGTGAACCCGAGCATCTTGGCCGCCCAACCGAGATGCGTCTCCAGGACCTGGCCCACGTTCATGCGGCTGGGTACGCCAAGCGGGTTGAGCACGATCTGGACCGGCGTACCATCTGGCAGGAAGGGCATGTCTTCCTCCGGTACGACACGCGCCACGATACCCTTGTTCCCGTGCCGCCCAGCCATCTTGTCACCGACGGAGACCTTACGCTTCTGAGCCACGTACACCTTGACCAGCTGCACCACGCCAGGCGGTAAATCGTCGCGTTGGTGGATCTTCTCGATGCGCTCGACGGTCTTTTCGCGAATGTTATCGGCCTTTTCCTTCGCCGCGGCAACGACTTCTTGCAACTGTCCGTTTGCTCTTTTCTCCTTGATCTCGGCCGTGCCCCATTCGATCGTCGACAGGTTCAGTTCTTCAACGTCTTTTGCCTTCAGCTTGGTGCCGATCTTGAAGATGTTCTGACGTTCGCTCTTGCCATGCTTGAGCGACTGAACCGTTGCACCCGCGAGGATCTCTGACAACTGCTCGTTGCGGCTGGCCGTTACCTTGCCCACCTCGCGTTCCTCGTAGCGCTTCGCGCGATCGATCTCGAGTTGCTTGTCGCGTTCCGTCAGCGGATCGTTCTCGTCGCGGCTGAAGACCTTGGCATCAATGACCACGCCTTCCAACCCCGGCGATGCCTTGAGCGAAGTGTCCTTAACATCCTTGGCTTTCTCACCGAAGATCGCGGTCAACAGCCGCTCCTCGGGGGACAGCTCCTTTTCCCCCTTGGGACTGACTTTGCCCACCAAGATGTCGCCCGGTTTGATCGACGCCCCAACCCGAACGATCCCGCGATCATCCAGGTTGACCAGCGCTTCCTCGGCGACGTTGGGAATCTCGCGCGTGATCTCTTCCTGACCGCGCTTGGTATCCCGAACGTGGAGCTCAAGTTCCTGGATGTGGACGGAAGTAAAGGTGTCGTCCTTGACGAGCTTCTCGCTGAGGATGATGGCGTCTTCGAAATTGCTGCCGTACCAAGGCATGAACGCCACCAACGTGTTGACACCCAACGCCAGCCGGCCCCCCGAAGTAGCGGCTCCATCCGCGAGGACCTGCCCCGCCTTCACAGTCGCTCCGCGAGTCACAATCGGACGCTGGTTGATGCACGTATCCTGGTTGGTACGACGGAATTTCATGAGCTCGTAGATATCTGCGTTGGCGAAATCGATTTTGCCGTTGCCTTCTGCTGGGCCCCTCTTGCCCTTGCGTCGTACGATGATCCGGTCTGAAGTGACGCTCTCGACCACGCCGTCGCGCAGCGCGATCACTACTGCGCCGGAGTCAATCGCAACCCGATTCTCGAGCCCGGTTCCGACGACCGGCGCCTGCGGCTCCAACAGCGGTACGGCTTGTCGTTGCATGTTCGAGCCCATCAGCGCGCGGTTGGCGTCGTCATGGTCAAGGAACGGGATCAATGCCGCCGCGATCGAGACCAGCTGCTCCGGTGAGACGTCCATGAAGTCGATTTCGGTCGGCTTCATCAGTGGAAAATCGCCCCGCTTTCGGCACAAGACGTAGTCGTTCTTGAACCGCCCGTTGCTGTCGAGCTCGGCGTTCGCCTGGGCGATTACGTAATGGTCCTCTTCGCTCGCGGACAGATAGACGATCTGGTCCGTAACCTTGCCCTTGACAACTTTTCGGTACGGGGTCTCGATGAAGCCGAGATCGTTGATCCGTGCGTACGTCGACAGGCTCGTGATGAGACCGATGTTGGGCCCCTCCGGCGTCTCGATTGGGCACATTCGGCCGTAGTGGGAGTAGTGAACATCGCGCACCTCGAAACCAGCCCGCTCGCGCGTCAGGCCGCCAGGTCCCAGCGCTGACAAGCGCCGTTTATGGGTCATCTCAGCCAACGGGTTCGTCTGGTCCATGAACTGCGACAGCTGGCTCGAGCCAAAGAAAGCGTTGATAACCGCGCTCACCGTTCGCGCGTTCACCAGGTCATCGAGCGACATCTTCTCCGGATCCTGCGTCGTCATCCGCTCCCGCACGAGCCGCGCCATACGCGACAGGCCGAGCGAGAATTGATTGGCGATCAGCTCACCAATCGATCGCACACGACGGTTACCTAAGTGATCGATATCGTCAACGTAGCCAACGCTGTTTCTCAACTGGATCAAGTACTTGATGATCTCGACAAAGTCCTCACGCCTGAGAACCGTCACATCGGCCGCTTCGTCGACCTCCAACCGCTGGTTGAGCTTGTAACGTCCGACGCGGCCCAAGTCATAGCGCTTGGGGTCGAAGAACAAGCGTTCAAGGTGTTCGCGAGCGATTGTCAGATTTGGCGCATCGCCCGATCGCATGAGGCTGTAGATCTTCTGCAAAGCGTCGTTCTGATCGGTAGTGGGATCTTTGCGAAGTGTGTTTGCGATCAGATGCGCTTCGGTCCGCGGCAGCCCTAGGTTACTCGCGTAGATCGCGAATTTCTTTATTCCCTTCTTACGAAGGATCTTATAGACGTCCGCGTTGATCTCCGTATTGGCCTCGAACAAGATCTCGCCAGTCTTCTTGTCGATGATGTCGCCCGCTAGCGGAGCACCCAACAAGTCGTGCCTCCGTTCGCGGTCCTTGGTATCAGAGATGTCGACGTTCTTCTTCTTGTAGAAGAGCTTGAGAATCTCCTCATTGGTTTCGTAACCGAATGCGCGCAGCAGTGCCGTGACTGGGAACTTCTTCTTCTTGTCGATGTGCACGTTGATCACGTCGTGAATGTCGACATTGAACTCAACCCACGATCCACGGAACGGTATGATCCGGGCGCTATAGATCTTTTGCCCGTTGGGATGGATGTTCTCCTCGAAAACGACGCCGGGTGAACGATGGAGCTGGCTGACAATCACCCGCTCGGCCCCGTTTATGACGAAAGTCCCAAGCTCGGTAAGCAAAGGGACCTCACCCAAGAAGACCTCCTTCTCGGTCACCGCCTTGATCTTCTTCTCGCCCTCCACCTCCTCCTTCATAACCAGCCTAAGCGTGGCTTTCAGAGGCGCGGCAAACGTCATGTCACGCTCCTGGCACTCTTCAACGGTGTATTTCGGGTCACCGATCGAGTATTGGACAAACTCCAGCGAGTAGTTCTCCTTGACGTCAGTGATCGGAAAAACGTCTTTAAAAACAGCCTGGAGTCCTTCGGCTACCCGTTTATTGGGCACCAGGTCGGCCTGAAGGAGCTTGGCGAACGACTCCTTCTGGACCGCCAGTAGGTCGGGCATGTCCATCGATTCGCCGAGCTTGGCGAATGAGTGTTGCTTCTCGAGCGTCTTGGGGCTCAAATGCGACTCCTTTTCGCTGGGCTGACTAGAAAAAAGTCCTTGTCTACTTGAGTTCGACCGACCCGCCAGCCTCTTCGATCTTCTTCTGGACCTCCTCGGCTTCCGCCTTGGTCACATCTTCCTTGATCGGATTGGGGGCGCCGTCGACTAACTCCTTGGCCTCTTTGAGACCCAGTGAAGTCAGCTCGCGGACCACCTTGATAACCTGAATCTTCTTCTCACCAGCGGCTGTCAGGACGACATCGAAAGAATCCTTCTCTTCCTCTGCTTCTGAGGCGGCAGCACCACCGGCGGCGGGCGCAACCGCAACCGGTGCAGCCGCCGTAACGCCGAATTTGTCCTCCATGTCCTTGACCATCTCGGCCAACTCGAGAACCGACATGTTGCCGATCGCCTCGAGAATCTCATCCTTCTTTAGGGTCGCTTTGGCCATCCTGCTCTCCTTAACGGGTTACGGTGAATGCCTTGCTAGCTTTCCAGATCTGGTTGTTCAACATCGGCCGGTGGAGTTCCCTCTTCCTCCGCGGGTACCTCCTGTTCTGCCACCGCGACGTCTTCGACCGGCGTCTCTTCTTCGACAGTTGCGGCTTGTTCCGTTGGCGCGGGTTCGCTTTGTTCGCGTTGGATACGCATCGCATCCATAGTCCGGACGAACTGCGACAGCAGCCCGTTCAGCGTGTATACGAGTCCGGCGATCGGCGATCGAGCATATCCGACGATCTGACCCAGCAGCGCTTCTCGCGCCGGGAGCTTCGCGATGCGCCGAATCTCTTCCAGCGAAACGACCTGCCCCTCGATTGCGCCGGCCTTGATCTGTGGCCGATCGGAGGCTTTGGCGAAGTCGGTCAGCACGTTAGCCGGACTCACCACATCCTCGGTCGAAAACGCAAACGCATTCGGACCTTCCAGGTACTCCGCCAGCTCGGCGTACGGGGTATCCTCGAGCGCGCGCTTAGCGAGCGTGTTCTTCACGACCACGAAATCGACATCAGCGTCCGACAGGCGACGACGGAGATCGGTTATCTCAGCTACACCGAGACCGGTGAAATCTGCCAGGTACAGACACTTGACCCCGCTCAAACGTGCTCCGAGCCCGGTTACGATCTTTTTCTTCTCAGCCGTAGCCATCGAATCTTCGCTCCCGTTATGCGCGGAACAGGTTGGCGTCTAGCGAGACACCAGGGCCCATGGTGCTCGAGATCGTTACTGATCGCACGTACTGCCCCTTCGACGTAGCCGGCTTGGCCCGCACGATCGTTTCCATGAATACCTGGATATTCTCGACCAGTTGATCCTTGGTAAACGAACGTTTGCCGACCGGTACGTGGATGTTCCCAGTCTTGTCGGTCCGGAACTCGATCTTCCCAGCCTTGACGTCGCGCACCGCTTTCCCAACGTCGAAGGTCACCGTGCCGCTCTTTGGGTTCGGCATTAGGCCTCGAGGTCCGAGCAGACGTCCGAGCTTCCCGACCTCACTCATCATGTCGGGCGTAGCGATAATGACGTCCGTCTCCAACCAACCGTCTTGGATCTTCTCCACGATCTCTTTGCCACCCACGACATCAGCGCCCGCGTCCTCGGCCTCACGCTGCTTCTCGCCTTGAGCAACGACGGTTACGTTTACGCTCCGACCCGTGCCATGCGGGAGGACAACAGTCCCGCGCACGATTTGATCGGCGTGCCGCGGATCCACCCCGAGGCGCGCGGCCAGTTCGATGGTTTCCTCGAACTTGGCCGCCGGCATCGCCAACAGCGTTTCAACCGCTTCCGGCACTGTGTACCGCTGATCGTTCTCTCGCTTCTCGGCCGCCTCCCGGTAACGACGACCGCGGCTCGCCAGTCTTGGACTCATTCGCTCGTCACCTCGATGCCCATCGACCGAGCGGTGCCGGCGATCATGTTGGCCGCTGCCTCGATGTCGACTGCGTTCAGGTCCGCCATCTTGGTTCGCGCGATCTCTCGACATTGCTCCCTGGTCACGCTGGCAACCTTGTCCCGATTGGGCTCAGCTGAAGCCTTCTCTAACCCAGCCGCCTTCTTCAGCAGAATCGACGCCGGCGGCGTCTTGGTGATGAAGGTGAACGACCGATCGGCAAAGACAGTGATTACCACCGGAATGATGAGACCTGCCTGCTGCGCAGTCTTGGAGTTGAAGGCCTTGCAGAACTCCATGATGTTCACGCTGTGCTGACCCAAAGCTGGTCCCACCGGCGGAGCGGGATTCGCCTGCCCGGCCGGGATCTGGAGCTTTATCTGCGCGATGATCTTCTTGGCCATTATCTATCCTGTTGCGATCTTCAGTTGGTTTTCTTGAGCTGCAAGTAATCGAGCTCAACGGCGGTCGGCCGCCCGAACAGACTTACCGTTACCTTGACTTTCCCCTTCTCGGGATACACCTCTTCGACCACTCCGCTGAAATCGCTGAACGGGCCCTCGACCACGTCGACCGGATCACCCACGTCGAACGGAATCTCCTCGATCTCGACCGGCTCTTTCACCTCGTCGATGCGACCCAGCACCTTGTTGACCTCCCGCTCCCTGAGCGGTTGAGGTGTGCTGCCCGCGCCGAGAAACTTGATAATTCCGCTAATACGGTTGATGAAGTACCGCGTCTCCTCGTTCATCACGGCTTCGACGAGGATGTAGCCTGGGTAGAGGTTCTTGGTAACCTTGGTTTTCTTCCCCTGCTTGATCTCCATCACTTCTTGAGTCGGCACGAGCACTTGGTTGACGAGAACGTTGGGGTCGGTGTTCTCTCCGAGTCGTTTCTCGAGCAGCGTCCGGACCTTATTCTCATGGCCCGAGTAGACCTGGAGCGCGTACCACTGTGCGCCGTTCGTCTTGCCCGTTACGGGCTCCTCGGTCGTGGTCTGATCGCTGATCTGTTCGTCGGCCATCGTCTAGAATCCTATAGTCGGAAGAAGAGTCCCAGAATGCGGTTTATGGCGAAGTCGATCCCGCCAATGAACACCGCCAGCAAGATGACGAGCACGATGATCACGACCGTTGCGGCACGGACTTCAGGGCGCCCAGGCCAAGTGACTTTCTCCATCTCGCCGCGAACTTCTCGTAGAAACTGACGAATCTTCTCAATCATTTTCCGCTCCGCGCCGTGCGTCTGGCAGGGGTGACAGGGCTCGAACCTGCGACCTGCGGATTTGGAGTCCGCTGCTCTTCCATCTGAGCTACACCCCTGCAGGAGTCATAGGGTGCCGAACTTCCGCGTTACGTCCGACCGACCCCGGCGCCTACTTCGTCTCCTTGTGCATCGTATGGGTTCGGCACCGAGTGCAGTACTTGCGATACTCGACACGATCGGGATGAGTGCGCCGATTCTTCGTCGTGTTGTAGTTCCGCTCCTTACACTGCGTGCACTCAAGCGTTATTTTTTCCCGTATCGCAGCCAAGCCTTTAGCGCTCCTACTTAGTGATCTTTGTAACGACGCCGGCGCCGACGGTCCGACCGCCTTCACGGATCGCGAACCGCAACCCCTCCGCCATCGCGACCGGGATGATCAGAGACAC
>JBDGYV010000066.1:0-10152 GCA_039588915.1 Gemmatimonadota bacterium | reverse complement strand
CCTCTTGCTTGCCGTGCTGAGCCGCACCGTACGCCGACATGTCGGCGACTTGACCGGTGTACCCGCTGGTGCACGCCTGTCCGCCGGTGTTCGAGTAGACCTGCGTGTCGAGCACCATGACCCGGATCGGCTTCCCCGACGCCATCAGCCGCGACAGGTTTTGGAACCCGATGTCGAGCATCGCACCGTCGCCGCCGATCGACAGGATCGGCGGACATAGCGCAAACTCATCGTCGGTGAACTGATGCCAATCAAACGCCTCGAAGAACGGATCGTGTTCATCCGGATCGTATGAATCCTCGACCAACAAGCGAGCGCGACGCACGGCGACGAAAGCGTCGGCCATCTTGCGCATGTGGCCATCGAAGATCCCAATGGCGATCGACGGCGCGTCCTGGAATAGATGATTGACCCACGGGAACGGGTACGGATTGTAAGGATAGGTGCTGCCCCAAACTGACGAGCAACCGGTGCTATTGGTGATCCCCAGCGACGCTCGGCCACGACCGCCGGGGCCCTCGACGTAGCGCCAGCGGAGATCCTTGAGCTCGCGGATCGAATCCGCCAACTGCTTGACCGCGTCGCGCTTCTCTACCGTAAGCGGCACATCCACCGTCTCACCATCGGTGACGGTCGAGACGTCTAGATCCGCGTCCGCGGCCAGCAGGCCGCGCGCCTTGGCGTCGAGCTCGGCAATCAATCCGTCGAGCTCGGTCACAAACTGCTCGACTCTAGGTTGTACCAAAGCCTCGACCGTCGACGTAACCAGGTGCACGGCGGTCTTCTCCCCGCATCCCATGCACGCGCCGTCGCCACCGACCATCGAGCGGTAATTGATCTTCTTGAGCAACAGAGACGACAACACCCCGATCCCCTGTTCGAGATCGCGAATGTTGATGTACCGATCATCAGTGTCGGGGAGGAGCTGCCATAGCTCCCAGTTGCGCCGCAACCGCTCGACGATCTCGGTGTCTTGCTTGACCGTGATCAGCGCCTCTTCGGGGCAGACGTCGACGCAGATGTTGCACCCTTTGCACGTCTCCGGGTTGATGGTGATCGACAGCAATCCGCCGCTGCCCTTCTCCTTCGATTCGGGGACGTCAAAAAACGGCACCGTCTTGGCCAGCGGAAGCTCCGACAGGATCGAATAGACGGTGGCAAACTCCTCGTCCAGCTGCGCTCGACGATCGGCATCCCAACCGAGCTTGGCCACGACGTTGCGATACGCCGCGGAGGCGACCTCGCCAAAACCGTGGAACTCCATCCCCTTGAGCAGCTTTTGCGACTCGCTGGCGAGCGGTTTGGCGAGCTGACGAATCCGCGGCAGCGAACGGCCGTTGGTAGCGGTGTCGATCGCCGCGTTCCACACGTCCTCGGCCGTGTTGACGAGCCCCGGTATCGCCGCGTCCGGGCACTGAACCCAGCACTGGCTGCACCCCGTGCAACGATCGGCCACGAATTCCGGGACCTCGAACCGAATGTCGGTCATGTCGCGAATCGTGCTCGACGCCGCCGGGATCGCACTGATCGCGGTAAACGGATCGGCGATCACATCTTCTCCCACCAAACACAGGCCACAAACCTGCTCGAAGAACCGGCCTGGGTTGCCGATCCCCTCGGCCGCGTTCGGCACGTCCAACAGAGCCGGGACGTGGCTCGCAGGCGAAGGCTCGCTGACCAGGTCTACCAACTCCTCCTCGTCGAGGGCCGGTACCTCGCGCACCTCGTCAAAGCCACGCCGAATGACTCGATAGTTATCGTCGACGACGCGCTCGCCCAGCTTGCCAAACTTCTCCTCGAGTTGGTTCCGGATCCCTTCTAACAACCGCTCCTCGCTCAGGTTCTCACGCTCGAGGAACGGTGAGGCGGCGAAGAACGCACCCATAAACGCCGCCCCCTGCATCCGGTACCTGAGTTCGGGATCGCTCGCTTCCTCGGTAGCGATCGCAAATCCGTCTACGGTGTACACCTTGAGCTGTCGCTCACGGACGTCACGCCGGGCGGGAACCGGCAGCGACCGCCACACTTCCTCGACCGGACGGTCGCTCTGGATCACGAACACACCGCCCTCGGAGAGTCCGGCCAGCGGATTGGAGTGACGGAACACGTTGGGATCCGGCGAGAGAACCACATCGACGTGCTTGAGCTCAGCGTTTATCCGGATCGGCTCATGCGCCAACGTGGCGTAAAACGTCGTCGGCTGGCCCTTCTTCTCCGATCCGTACTTGGGGTTCGCCTTCACCTGGAGCCCGGCCAACTCGAACGCCGTCAGGACGATGTTCTTACCGGTCGTGATCGCACCCCAACCGCCGATCGAGTGGATCCGAATCGCGATCGAATCTGGCGGAGCGAGGTCGACGTTCCCGGCCGACGGCAACGTCAAATCGGCCAACTTCGGGTAATCCTCGAGCAACTCCTCCTGCCAGAGTTGGAGCTTCGGGAGCTGCGTCTCCACCCGCACGAAATCGATTCCCAGATAGAAATGCCGCCGCTTGTTACCGCTGGGCAGCATGTTCTCGGCCGCCGCGATCAAGTCTCCCGGCTGCAGGTCGCGGCTACCGAACCCGAACCCGGCCGCGTAGAAATCGGGAGTCTCTTCGAGCGTCAGTGACGTCACCTCTGGATACGGCAGTGGCTCACCTGCCCGCCCGTTCTCGAGCGCTTGAGACATGGCAGCGCGGATCTCGCGCAACAGCGGCGGATCGACCGCCAATGGCTGGTCGACACGCTCGAGAACGGTGACGCCTTTCTTGCCACGCAACAGGCGGGTTACAAGGTCGGCCGGGAACGGGCGGAACATCGTGAGATCGAGAACGCCGATCTTGAGACCGCGCGTCTCGCGCAGGTGGTCGGCGACCGCTTCGGCGTTGGCGACGACCGAGCCTTGGCCGGCGAGCACGTACTCAGCGTCGTCGATGCGATAGCCGCTGGCCCGGGCGTAGTGGCGGCCGGTCAGGGCCGCGTACTCGGCTATCGCGTCATCGGTGATCTCGCGGACATGATCGAAATAGAACGGACGTTGTGCGGCCACGCCCTGGGCGTAGGAGTCTTGGTTCTGCACGACCCCCAGCATGGCCGGGTAGTCGAGGTCAAACATCTCCGGGATTCGGCGCCGCTCTTTTCCAAAGACCATTCGCTGCGCGGGGGTCGGCGACTCGATCATGTCGCTCGGATCCCCGAGGTACTCCTTCACCAGCTCGCGTTCCGGAAGCAACATCGATTCGATCACGTGGCTGGTGAGGAAGCCGTCCTGCGCAACCACACCCGGGTTGAGCGACAACTCGGCGACCCGATGCGCAATCAGGTTGAGATCGGCAGACGACTGGACGTCCTTGGCGAAGAACTGGAAGAAGCCGGTGTCGTCGATCGCGTGATAATCATCGTGCCCGGCGTGAACGTTGAGCGCGTGCTTGGTCATCGCCCGGGCAGCAACATTGAGCACGTACGTCAGCCGCTTGCCAGCCGCGGCATAGAGCGACTCGTGCATGTACGCGATCCCCTGCCCGCTCGAGAAGTTGGTCGCCCGCAGCCCGGTCATGCTCATGCCGGCGGTTACCGCGGCGGCGGCGTGCTCGCCTTCCGGCTCGAAGAACAACAACCGGCGGCCGTTCACATTGGTCTTGCCTGACGCCACCGCTTGCGCCCAACCCTCGCCCATCTGGGTCGAAGGCGTGATCGGATAGGCGCCAGCCCCCTCGCTGGCTGCGGTCTCCATCTCGACGACCGCGGTGCCACCGTCCAACGCTTCACGAATACCCGGGTACGGCGGGGCTTTCTCGGTCGGTGGTTTCTTCTTGAACATCATGCCACCATGCTCTCTACGGATTCACGCTCCAACGAGAATTGCGCGCCCTCGACCCACACGATCGACGCGGTTGGACACCGCGCAATCGCCGCCGGCTCGGCAAGATCAATCTTGTCGTAGTCAACGACCGCTAGGCCCGACTGCATCTCGATCAACCCAGGGGCCGCATCCACGACACACCGCTCGCAAGCGTTGCACGCCACCGCGCACACATCGGTCGCCGCTTCGCCTTCCAGCAAGTTGCGACACTGCACCAGGAGGTGATGCTCGACCGGCATGATCACGAACAGGTCCAGCGGGCACGCGTCCACGCAGTCGCCGCACGCGGTACAGTTCTCGAGGTCCACGACCGGCAGGTCGACGTCATTCATATAGATCGCATCGAAGTCGCATACCACAGCGCAATCGGCCAGGCCGACGCACCCCCAAGCACACGCCTTGCCGCCACCACCGACCGCCACCGCCGCGCCACAGCTCTCGACGCCAAAGTAGTCGGCCTTGCGGGGCGCCACGTCGGAGCCGCCGGCGCACAGCAGCCGCGCCACGAGCGCAACCGCCTCACCGGCTTCGACGCCCAGATACTGCGCCACTTCCTGTCGCTCTTCCTGTCCCATGACGGTGCACTTGGCGGGCTCGATGTCGCCCTTGATCGTCGCTTCGGCGAACGCGCGACACCCACCCAAGCCACACGCACCACAGTTGGTGCCAGGGAGCATGTCGGTCACGTTGTCGAGCCGCGGGTCTTCCCACACAGCAAGCTTGCGGTGCGCGACCGCAATCAGGACACCAAACGTCAGGCCGACGCCACCGAGGATCGCCATCGAACCGAGAATCGTTTCCAGGTTCACGATCCCGCCTCTTCGGTCGGCAAGTCCGCCTGCTGGAGGAGCCATGCGGCGAGCTGATCAGCCGGCTCGGTCGGCTCGTCGCCGTTGGCTGCACCAACCACGGTGGCCGGTGCCATCGTTCCAGTCGCCGCCATCGCGATCAGGGTTCGCAGATGACCGAGGTCCTCGGCCTGCCGAAACGCGGAGATCGGACCGCGCGCGACCCGCGGATCGTCCTCGGGCATGAAGTCGACCGACAACCGATCGGACAGCGTCGATCCCTTGGTCGGATCGTGGATAAACCGGGCCGCCGACTCGTTTACGAGCGCGGTTATCGCCGGTCCCGGCGCTTCTCGCGCCCGATCGAGCACATCGATCTCGGCACTCTGGGCGATGAACACGCTCGGGCTTACCAACCGCGCCAACGGCGCCGGCGGTGACTCGCCGCGCACCAGCAGCACGATCTTGACCGCGCCATCCAGGAACTTGCCCAAGCCGTCGGCTTGTAGCGCATCACCGTCTACGTCGACGATCAACGGCGGCGCGAGCGCTCGCTCGGCACGACTCCACCTTGCGAACGGGAACGACGACATCAACGGCTCGTGATTAGGCAAGCGGTAGTGACCAGAGCGCGCGGCTTCAACCAACCGCGCGGTACCGAACACGCGCCCGAAATCCGCCCACACAGCCGCCACCTTAGCCGGCAGATCCTCTCCCGATGCGACCCGAACGCAGTAATCCCCTGGCTCCCGAGCCTCGATTTCGACCAGTACTTTGCGCGCCCGACCGACCGCCTCGGCCGCTACCGGGTCGAGACGCGGCTCCTCGGCCACGAGCGCGGCGAATCGCTGAGCATCGATGTGCCCGGACGCGAACCGGCCGAGCTCGGACGCGGTCCGCTCGGTCGCCTCGCCCTCGCCGGCGGTCCCGGCCGTGAGCATCACGTCGAGCTCGCCGATCGTGGTCGCGATCGCGGATTGGAACGCGACCCGTGGCGACTCGAACGCCGAAAGCGCTTGCTCGATCCGTTCGTCAGACGGCATGCAGATCCAACTCATCTGATAGACGCGCCATCTTCTCCTCGGCGGTGATCACCGGCAACCGGCGCAGCTCTTCGTACCGCGGAAGAGACTCGTCGCGGAAGAAGACCCCGAGCCGCGTCCGTCCGTCCTCTTCGGCCAGTCGACGGGCGGCGTGGATATCGCTCGGATCGTGACGCATCTGGTTCTTGTAAGCGTTCTCGAGACCGTCGACCATGACCCCGTCTTCATGGATCAGCAACTCGATCGAGTCGGGGTTCTTGAGTCCCTCTTCGAACAACGGCGCGGTGTATTTCGGACAGCGTTGCAGAATCCGCACAAACGCGAAGCCCTTGTGGTGGTAGGCCGCCTTGAGGGTGGCAAACAGATGGGGCGGGATCCACTCGGCGGTCTGGGCCACAAACGACGCGTTGGTGATGCCCAGCGTCGCCTCGACCGGATTGAGCGCCGGCAACCAGCTGCCGCGTGGCTGCGTGTTGCTCGGATAGTTCTGCGGCGTCGTGGGCGAAGTCTGGTTCTTGGTCAATCCATAGATGTTGTTGTCGAGCATTAACGCCACCATGTCGATGTTGTAACGGGTGGCGTGAACCCAATGGCCGGCGCCGATCGACGTGCAGTCACCGTCGCCCATGACGACGAACACGTCGAGGTCGGGCCGATGCAGCTTGATCCCAGTAGCGACCGGTAGCGCCCGGCCGTGAAGGCCATGAAAACCATATGTCTTGAGGTAATGCGGGAATCGACTCGAGCATCCGATCCCAGAGACAAAGACCGTCGTCTCGGGCTGGAGCTGCTCGTCGGCCAGCAGTCGTTGCGTGGCCGCCAGGACCGAATGATCGCCGCAACCCGGACACCAGCGCGGGATCGGCCCCTCGTAATCGGCGCGTTCAAAAATCCGTTCGTCGTCCAACGCGCACTGCAGCAACGAATTGACTGGGATCGTCACGCTACGTCTCCTTCCACCGTTTCCATCCGTTGACGGATCGCGTCCGCGATCGCTCTCGGTCGCAGCGGCTCGCCGAGCACCCGTGTCCAACAATCGATATCAAACAGCGTCTGGGCGCGGAGCAACCACGCTAACTGTCCACGGCGGCGGTTCTCTTCGTTGATATACGGCGCGGCCGGGTCGTCGCTGTAGTTGATCTCCACCGTCATCACTTTCTCGAACCGACTGAAGATCTCCTTGAGGCCCGGCTCGAGCGGGGAGAGGAAGCTCAGGTGAAGCGACGAGACGCTCATCCCATCGGCGCGCAAGCGGTCGACCGCTTCTTCGATCGCGCCCTTGGTGCTGCCCCAGCCGACGACCAATAGCTCGCCGGTATCGTCGCCGTACACCGCCGGTGGCTCGAGCGTGCTCTGGAGCACCGCGATCTTGCGGCTGCGCATCGCCGAGGAATGTTGATGCACCGCCGAGCTGTACGCGACCCTGCTCGATTCATCGTGAGCCAACCCGGTAACGGTGTACATGCCACCTGGCTGACCGGGCACGAACCGCCGCGACAATCCCGTTTTCGCATCCCACTCGTAGGGTTTCAACCCTTCCGGGACCGGGCTCAGGTCGGGTGGCGCTGCCACCCATGCGGGATCGAGCTCGGGGCGCCGGAATGGCTGCACTCCGGTCGCCAGGTTGGCATCCGACAGAACGATGACCACGGTGCGAAACGTTTCGGCGATGCGACGCGCCGTGACCATGACGTGAAAACAGTCCTCGATCGTGGCCGGCGCCATGACGACGTGCGGCGCATCGCCCGGCTGACCGAAGATCGCCGCCAACAAATCCGATTGTTCGACCTTGGTCGGCAATCCAGTGGCCGGCCCGCCGCGCTGCACGTCGACCACCACCAGCGGCATCTCGATCATCACCGCCAACCCCAAGAACTCGGTCTTCAGTGCGAGTCCGGGACCCGACGTAATCGTGTATGCGACCTTGCCTGAGTACGACGCGCCGATCGCGACGCCGGCGGCGGCGATCTCATCCTCGGCCTGGTGCACCACGCCACCGAACTTCTCGAACACGTCACCGAGCTCGTGCGACGCGGAGGTCGCTGGCGTGATCGGGTACATCGCCGCCAACTCCATCCCGGCGGCGATCGCGCCCAGCGCAACCGCTTCGTTGCCGTTCATGACCACCATCGGCTCGGTGATCGGCCGCGCCGCGATGCTGATCCGGAAATCGAGGTTCTCCTCCGCCCAGCCGTAACCAAGGTCGAGCAGCTCAACGTTACGGTTGTAGATCTCTTCCGACTTCTTGCGGAACGCGTGCGCAATCTGGTCGCGACAGAGGTCGAGGTCGCGGTGGTAGATCCAGGCAAGCATGCCGAGGACGAACATGTTCTTGCCGCGACGCGGGTCCTCTACAACAGTGAGACACTGCTCCTGCATCGGCACTTCAATGATCCGGTAATTCGTCTGCTCGAACTCGCGTTTTGCTTCTTCCCACGCGCTCTGAATCGTTTCGTCGGGATGGTCGGCCCAGATGTTCTCGAGCAGGATCGTGGCATCGTCGGCGAGCGCGCCCAAGCGATGACGTCCGAGCAGGACTTGCTCGTTGAACGCCACTACGAGCTGCGTCTCGTCACCCCAGTTTGTGACCGCTTCGGATCCGATCCGGACGCGGTTGCCGCTGCCACCGGCCGGGCTACGAGGCGGCGGCTCGATTTCGGCGGGGATGATCTCGACCGTCCAAACTCCGTTCCCCATTTTGGCCGTCACCGCACCCAGGATCTGCCCGCACTTCTGCGCGCCTTCTCCCGAATCGGACACGATCTCGACCGTGTGCTCGGGGAGTTCGAGAACTTCGTAACGCGGCTCGCCGCTGTCGCTAGAGACGGCCCGCGCGGTCTTGGTTTGCGCTTTGGTCGTCACCGTTCACGGTGACTGCACGCAAGATGCATTCTCATCCATTAATGGTACCGACTCAGCGGGCTCATAGGAAGGAGGGAGGAGCACCAAAAACGTGTGGGGGATTTCCCTTCAAGCTCCTGATCGACTCAGAGCCAGCGCCGAACGCGCCCTCGGTAAGCCCGGTATTCGTCGCCGAACGTCGCCTCGAGCCGCCGCTCCTCCCACGGCACGAAAGCGAAGTTGAGGGTCAGGAGGAAGGCGACCGGTGCCAGCAGAAAAGGTACCGATCCACCGTAAATCGCAATCCCGAGCACGATCAGCGTGAGACCCAGGTACATCGGGTTGCGGCTCCAACGGAACGGACCGTCGATGACAAGCGCTGCGTTCTCGCCCGCCAGCTTGTGGGTCGTCCCAGCGCGTTCGAACAGCGTTATCGTACGATAGGAAAGCAGCACACCGACGACGACCACCGCCAGGCTGAGCCAGAAACGGTACCCGGCCGGCAGCACCGGCGAACTCGACAAGCTGTAGTCCACCGCCCATGCAACGACCAGATAAAGGATCGCCAGCCGCGGTGGGCGGAAGGTTTGTCGCACTTTGTCACCGTTTCCAATCTGTGGGCTGAATCAGCCCGCCACGGCTAGTTTGCATTTGATTTCTCCGACCCGCAATACCACGGAGGCCCAGCCATCGAAAGCGAGCGTCCATGAAGGCCGCCGAGCTGTTCATCCGGTGTTTCGAGAACGAGGGCGTCAAACGGATCTTCGGCATCCCCGGCGAGGAGAACATCGACGTCATGGACGTCCTCCTCGACAGCTCGATCGAGTTCATCACCACCCGCCACGAACAGGGTGCGGCGTTCATGGCCGACGTGCAGGGACGGTTGACGGGCCGCGCGGGCGTGTGCCTGGCGACGCTCGGCCCCGGCGCGACCAACCTGGTGACCGGCGTCGCCGACGCCAACATGGATCGCGCACCGTTGGTGGCGATCGCCGGCCAAGCGGCGACCACTCGGATGCACAAGGAGAGCCACCAGCACCTCGACCTCGTCAACCTGTTCCGACCGATCACCAAGTACAGTGCGCAGGTACTGGAGGCCGGGATCATCCCGGAGATCGTGCGCAAGGCGTTCAAGCAGGCCGAAGCCGAAAAACCGGGTGCGAGCTTTATCGATCTGCCCGAGAACATCGCCAAAGCGGAAATGGACGAGAAAGAACCGCTGAAGGTGCAGCGCGCGCTGGCGCCGGTGCCGCCGGAGGAGAAGATCCGGCAGGCATCGGAGCTTATCGCCGGCGCGCGCTATCCGTTGGTGATGGCCGGCAACGGTGTCATCCGGGCTGGTGCGACCGACGCGCTGGTGCGCTTCGCCGAGACGCTCAACCTGCCGGTCGCGACGACGTTCATGGCCAAGGGCGCGATCCCGTGGTCGCACCCCAACTCGCTGGGCGCGGTCGGGCTCCAAGCCCACGATTACGTCGGATGCGGTTTCGATCGCGCCGACGTGGTGGTGTGTGTCGGCTATGACATGGTCGAGTACCACCCGTACTTGTGGAACCCGAATCGCGACCATCAGATCATCCACATCGACTCGACTCCCGCGGAAGTCGACGAACACTACATCGTCGCCGCCGGGTTG
>JBDGYV010000065.1:0-10536 GCA_039588915.1 Gemmatimonadota bacterium | reverse complement strand
GCTGATGCCGCCGAACGAGCCTGCGGTCGTCGGGATCGAGGCTGCGCGGGCATGGGCGACCGAGTTCTTTGATCAGTTCACCGTCAACGTCCTCGACTACACAGACAAGCATATAGTCGTCGCCGGCGACGTGGCGATCGAGCAGTACGCGGGATCGTGGACGTTTGCTCCGAATGACGGTGGGGATCCCACATCTCTCACGTTCAAGGGGACTCACGTTTACGAGCGGCAGACCGACGGCTCGTGGAAGATGGCGCAGGACATCTGGAACTACGATGGGGCGCCCGCCGGGGAGTAGGACGGGTTCATGACTTCACACTCCGTGTTTCGTGCTTTTCTAATCGTCGTTTCCATGACGCTCCTCGCTTCTTGTCAGACCGGCGAGCCGCCGGACGAGGCACCGCCCGTTGTCGAAGCGCCGACCCACGTCGTCTTTGTCACTGCCCGTGACTACGCGTTCGAAGGCCCGACCGAGATCCTATCCGGATGGACGACGTTTAGGATGCAGAATGCCGGCGCTGAGGAGCACTTTCTGTTTCTGACCCGGCTGCCCGAAGGCAAGACGCTCCAAGACTACGGGCAGGAGGTCGGGTCGGTGTTCGGAAGCGTGATGGCGCAGCTTGAGGCTGGGACGATCGACAAGCTCGAAGGCGGCGCGATCCTCGGTCGCGATCTGCCCGAGTGGTACACGACCTCCGCGGTCTATATGGGCGGGCCCGGGTTCGTCGCGCCAGGGCAAACCGCCGAAACGACGGTCAACCTCGATCCCGGCACGTACGTCGCCGAGTGCTACGTCAAAACCGCCGACGGGGTGTTCCACGTGGCGCTGGGGATGGCGATGCCGATCGTGGTGACAGACGAAGACTCGGGGGCGGCCGAACCCGAAGCCGATGTCGACGTCACCGTCTCGAACGACGCCATCGATGGGCCCGAGGTGCTCGCCTCTGGAGTGCACACGATCGCGGTTCACTATCAGGAACATCCCGAGGCCGGGCTCGGCAACGACGTCCACCTGGCGCGATTGGAAGAGGATTCAGATATCGAGGACGTCGTCCGTTGGATGGACTGGATGGAGGTCGACGGACTGCGCGCGCCAGCTCCAGCCACGTTTGTCGGCGGGGCTCACGAGGCCCCGGTGGACTACACATCGTACTTCCGTGTCGATCTCGATCCCGGGCGTTACCTGTGGATCGTAGAGGCGCTTGCGGAGACGGGGCGGGCGAAGGAAGTGCTCGTGGAGTAGGGGCTACGCCGGGTTTGCCGGTTGGGCGCCCAGCCCCGCCAGATGCTCGGCTCCGAAAGCCGCTAGCGGGCGCAACCGGAACGGTTCGGTCGCCGCGTTTAGCTCGCGGACCGTGCCGAGGTCGAGTCCTACGACGTTGCGGAACGGGCGCTCGCCGGCTGGCGTTTCGACCAACTCGACGATGGTGTCGCCCACGAGTTCTGGATCGACCTGAGCCTCGGGGTCGTCGAGCATCGCCGGATCGGTGAGCGCCGGTTCGTACCACGCCATGAAATCAGTCCATAGCGAGTCCAGCTCGGGATAACCCTCGAACTGCTGCACCTTGCCGGTCGACTGCGTCTTCTTGAGCAGATCGGTCTGAAACGGGCCGGGCTCGACCACCACCACGTCGATCCCCTTGGGGACCAACTCGTACCGCAAACACTCCGACAACCCTTCGAGACCCCACTTGTTGGCGCAATACAGCGCATAAAACGGGAACGCGATCCGGCCGGCGACCGAAGTCAGATTGACGATCAGGCCGGAGTTCTGCTCCCGCATGTGGGGAAGGACCGCCCGCGTGACGCGGTACACACCGACCAGATTGACCTCGAGCTGATGGCTGAACTGATCGGGCGTGAACCCCTCGGCGATCCCTAGGTACATCTGACCGGCGTTGTTGACGACCACGTCGATCCGATTCGACTCGGCGATGACCTGCTCGACCGCGGCCTCAACCGATGCGTCGGACGCGACGTCGAGATCGATCGTGCGGATGTCGAGGTCTTCGGCGTCGGCGATTGCGCACAGCTCGGCCGCGGTGTCGCGATTCTTGCCGTCTGGGTCGCGCATCGTCGCGTACACCCGGTCACCGCGGCGCGCCAACTTGAGTGCGACTTGTCGGCCGAAGCCGGAACTCGATCCAGTGATCAGATCGACCCGTTGATCGGACATCTATGCCTCCTGAATGGATGGGTGCCGGTTTCCCGGCTGTGCCTTACTCGTCTTCCAGGGCTCGAAACTCACCGGTCTCTTCGACGACGACGGGAAAACCGTCGACGGACGAGGGGATCAGCTTCAACAGCTCGTCCGTCTTTTCCGCGACCATAACCACGAGGCAAGGCTCGCCCTCGCACTCGCCGATTCCGACGCCGCTCACCCCCGGCAGGTCGATCACGCTGTCGGTCAAGGTTCGGTTTGCCTGTTTGATGCCAGGCTCGGTCATCCCGATCGCCTCCCCGTCAGGACCGTCGATCCCGGTCTTGCCTCCGGCGCACGCGAGCGTGAACCCGGTGAGCAAGAGAAAGAACGAGCGCCGAACGTTAATTCCCGTCGATCGTGACACCGAAGCGAGCGAGGACCGGACCGATCGGGTTGGCGATCGTGGAGTTACTGCCGCCGGCGTAGAGAAGACCTACCGGCTTCAGCTTGTCGCCGCCCTTCTCGACAACGATGAGCGAGCCGGAGTCACCACCGGCGCTAAACCCCCCACCACCGATGACGATCTGATTGACGAACCGCGCCACGCCAGGGCCACCGTAGTTCACATTGACCGTGGCGTTGATGACCGAGATCCGTCCCTTGGTCTGTTGGGTTGTGCGGCCGTATTTCATGACCCGCATGTTCACGGCCGCACCGGTCGTGGTTGACTTGGGCGTCCCGTAGCCGTTCGACGGAGTGGAGTTGCTCAGGAGCCCCTCCGATGACACTGCGATTGCGGCATCGATGACGTTGTTGGCCGAGGTCGAGAAGACGATCGGCTCGTAGTCGCTCAGCGTGCCGATATCGTCAGCCGGCGAACTGCCACCATCAAACGTGCCTGGCTGAATTACTGCATCGCCGATCGTGGCAGTGTTTGAGGCAGCGTAAACGTGGTTGTTGCTCAGCGCGAAGATTTGACCGCCGTTCCTGACGCGTGCACCAATCGTACCGGCAGTAATCGCGGGATGTCCGGTGGATACTCCGATCGGAACTGGGCGTGGGAACCGAGCCGTCGGATCGACGTCCCCGCCACCACCACCGCCGCCACCCCCATTGCAGGGCGGGTTTTCGCACCTCTTGCGTGGCTCTTGCTGCAGCGCCCAGATCTCCCCGGTCACCATGACCCGAACTGGTGTGCCGCCGAGTGATGCCGGCAAACCGGCCACCCCGCCCCGCTCGGTGAGGACAACGATGGCTGGGCGGCCGCTGTCAGTGGCCCCGAGACCCACCCCGACGACGCCGGGGATGGCCATGAGGTCTTCCTGATGCCCCAACTGGACCGCTGCGGCTGGGGCGAGTGCGCCGCGCGAGAGGAGTTCGGGCGCGTTCGGAGCGGTGGGACCGTCACCCTCGGCGCAAGCGGCGATGATAAGCGAGAAGAAAACGAAAAAGCTCGGTGAACGGACCCGCATGGAAGGTTCCTCCTCGGCCTGGGAGGCAAAAATGACAATCTATGACCATACCCGATCAAGCAGAGATCTGTCAAACGACCATCAATAAAGGAAACGAGCTTGGATCTCGCTAGGCAGGGGCGCTGTCCCCCCACGATCACTATTCTCAATCAGCGTTATGAATGGGCCTCAGCACCGCCTCGCCGCCGTCTGGTTCGCCGATATCGTCGACTATAGCCGACTCTCGGCCGTTGACGAGGCCGAGGCGATTCGGCTGGTCGAGATCTTCCAATCCGTTGTCAAGGAATCGGTCGAAAAACACGACGGGCGAGTCGTGAAGTTCCTGGGTGACGGGGTGCTGGCCGAGTTCCCGAGCACCCAATCCGCGGTTCGCGCGGGCATCGATCTTCAGAAAGAGTACACCAAGCGCACCGCCGAGAGTCCACCCGGTGATGGTCACAGCTTGCGGGTCGGGATTCACGTCGGCGACGTGGCGCAGATGCCGGATGGCGACCTGTACGGTGACGGCGTCAACATCGGCGCGCGGCTACAAGAGGCCGCTGGCGCTGGACAAGTCGTGATAAGCGAAGACGTGTGGCGCCAGATCCGGCAGCGGCCGGAGTTCGAGTTCAAGGATCTGGGTGAGCAGGAGCTCAAGGGCGCGTTGGACCCGATGACGATCTATGGCGTCCAGGTCGGTGAGGGTTTGGGCTCGCGGACGTCGGCGACGGGGATTGATCCAGGTCGCTTCTCGATCGGTCGTTCACAAGGGGGGCCACACCGACGGTGGAACGTGCCGTACCTGCGGCCGGTGGTGACGGTGGCCGTCGCGGTCGGCATTACCGTGTTCTTGATGCGCGGCGGCGAGGAAGAGCAACCGCCACCGCCAGAGCGCTCGACGCCCGAGGCAATTACGGGCCAGTTGTTCGAGGCGGTCGGTAAGCTCCAAGAGATGCAACAAGCAGATGAGGTTCAGCAGAGGTTGATCGAGACGCAGCGTCAGCGGTTGGGGGAGCTCGAGCGGCAGCAGGACGAGCAGGAAGACGCCGGTCTTCCGGCGGCACCGGGGTTAGCCGAAGAGATGGAGGGGCTTCGCGAGATGCTCGAGGGGCTGCAAGAGATGGGAGCGCCCGGCGTTGTCTTTGACTCGCTGGTCGCCGCCGGAATCATGGATAGCGTAGCCGCAGCGTTTGAGGCAGCGGGAGTTTCCGCCGTTGGGGCAGGCGAAGAGGCCAACGTCGCGCCCCCGCCGCCTGGTCAGCGACCCTAACCGCGAAAGCGAGCGATGAAACAACTTCGGTTATTGCTGATCGTTGGTAATGCGGCGGTGGTGATCTTATTGCTCATGGTACCGGCGGGGAAGTTGGTCGGTGCGCTCGAGCGGGGATTCACTGACACGGCTTTCATCGGGTGGTTGCTCCACACGGTTGTGGGGCTGGCGTCTCTTTCCGCGCTTTGGGGAGTCCAGTTCTCACATGCGAGGCTGGTCCGACCGTTCGTTGCAACTGCAGTTGTCGGCAGTGTCATGTTGATGATGGTGTCGGCGATCTTCGCGCGGAGTTTCTACCTGGTCGGTCGGCCGGACATCGCTCCGATTGCGATCGCGGTGATGATGCTGCTCGGGCTCAATGTCTTGGCGCTCTGGACGCCGTTCAGGACGCGCAAAGCGCGCACAAGCTGATGAAACAGCTGCGAGTCTTGCTGATCGTCGGAAATGCGATGGCGGTGACGGTGCTGGTTTTGATACCGGTCGGGAAGCTGCTCGGCGTGTTGCATGAAGAAGTCGACACCGCAGCCATAATCGGTTGGTTCATCTTCTTTATTCCGGCCGCCGCGTCGCTGCTCGCGCTGTGGGGCGTTCAGTTCTCTCGGCCGGCGCTCAGCCGCCCGTTTGTCGGCACCGCGCTGCTGGGCAGCGTGTTGCTGATGCTCTTGTCGGCGCTCATGTCGCGGAGCCTGTTCCTCGCCAGTCGGCCGGACATCGCTCCGATCGGGATGGGCGCAACGATTCTGTTCGGGCTCAACGTCTTGACGCTCTGGACACCGTTTAGAGAGCGCTTGGAGCCGTCAGTTGAATAGATCGCGGGACATACGTAGGGTCATGAAGTAGGACAGGCGGCGCGTCACGCGCCGCCCGTCTTTACTGCCAAATCTCTGCTTGAAAACGTTCTACTTCAGCGTAATCAGGATGCTTTCGACGCCTGACTCGCCGGTGACCGCGTGGTCGTGCGCCACGGTCGTGTCGACCATGAACACCTCGCCGGCGGTGAACGTCCGCTCGGTGTCCTCGCCGCCTTCGCGATACGTGAGCGTTGAACCGTTTAGCACGACCACGAGCTGATTGTCGACATGCGCGTGTTCGCCGACCCAGTTACCCGGCTCGTTGGTCAGCCGCTGCACGATGACGCGGTCGTTCTCGAGCTCCACTTCGGCCGGACTGTTGGGATAGTCCTGTGGCGGGGCGCTTCCCGCTTCGCCCGGTGCCAGCGTGATCATCACGAAGTCCAGACTCGAGTCGCTGGTGATCTCGTAGTCGTGTGACTCAACCGGATCCACGAAGAGCACTTCGCCGTCGGCGAAGGTCCGTTCGGTGTCCTCACCGCCCTCACGATAGGTGACCGTTCCACCCTTGAGCACGACCGCGATCTGACCCCCGGGGTGCGAATGCTCGCCGGCCCAGGTGCCGGATTCAGCCGTGATTCGCTGCGCGACGATCTGGTCGTTCTCGAACACCACGTCTGAAGGCAGATTCGGATACGCCTGGCGCACCGCGCTCGTTGTCTCGGTCGTGACCGGCTCCGCCGGTTCCTCCGTGGCAGCTTCCTGAGCCTGTTGTCCGCAGGCTGCGATCACAAACAACATCAACATCAGACCCGCAATTCGTTCGAATCTCTTCAAAATCCCCCCTGGATGGCTTGAAAACGCTTCATTGGCTGGTTGGTAGGTGGCCCTAACGTAGCTCCTCAGCGCGACGGCCGCCAAACGGCCATCTGGCGGCCCGAGATACGATTGCCGAGGTTTGGGATCGACATGGAAGCGATCAAAAAAGCACTGTTTGTCGTCGAGCTACTGCTCGGCCCCGGCCTGGCGACGTTCCTGCTCTTGCCTATCGCGATGATCGGGTTCCTCGCGTTCGGCCTCTCGCTGACCGGCATGTTCATGCCCGGCAGCGATCTCCCCAGCTTCATGTTCGCGGCGTTCCTGCTGCCCTTCTTCTTGATGGCGGTCGGCGGATTGCTCGGCCTCCCGGGTCTCTGGGCGGCGGTTCTGTCGAGCGGGCCGATGCCCGAACCGCAACGCAAGCTGTTACTCGGGTCGCTGGCGATTGGCGGCCTCTCGGCGGGGACGTTCCTGGCGCTCATAGTCTGGGGAACGCTGGAAGGCAGCCCCGCCGACTTGCCGGGTGCACTGTGGCTGGGCCTCGGCTTCGCGTTTCCGATCCTGGTCGGGTTGAGACATTTCGTGCGATTGATGTGGTTCGGCCGAGGCGTTTGAGGGCCGGGGCGACCCGACCGTGCTCGATGGGCTTGAAGCCGTATGGCGCGAGCGGGGCAAACGCGGGTACTGGGGAGGAACAGAAGGAGTTTAACGACCGGCCGGGCCGCCCGTTCATGTTCCGCGCAACGATCCGCGCGATGTTGGGCGATGTGGATGGAGCGTTCGCGGTCATCGACCAGATGTACGAAACGCCGAGCTACTCGAGAAGATGGGGTTGGACTGACGCTTAGTCGCACGATTACCCGCCGGTTTTCTGTCCCGAAAGATTTTGCGTTTCGCTCAACGGTTTGGTCGAGCGGTTGGTGCGTTTTGGCGCCGTTCTCGGGTGACTACGAGCGCCGGACGCTCGAGTATCGGTATCGCCTGCCTGGCGGTCACGTGACACAGGTCATGCTGAGCCAACCGGGTGGGCGTGGCAAGCCGCTCGTCGCACGGGTCACCAGAGGACGTGGCGCGCGCGCGGGTTTGAGCCCGCCCGAATGGACGGCGGTTCGATCCGCAGTGGGACACTTCCTGCGGATCGACGACGACCTCGAGCCGTTCTACACCCGGTGTCGCGAAGCCGGCGAACCGTACGTGCACGCAGAGCGGACCGGTTTCGGGCGACTGATGCGGTCACCGACGCTGTTCGAGGACATCGTCAAGATTCTGGCTACGACGAATACGACATGGGCCGGGACGAAATCGATGGTCGCCAACCTCGTCGCGTTGGCGGACGGTGGAGGGGTTTTCCCTACAGCGGATCGGGTCGCGGCGATCGGCGCCAAGCGGTTGCGTAAAGATGGCCGTTGGGGATATCGGGCCGAATCTCTAGCCGCGATCGCCCGAACTGTGGCCAGCGGCCGCCTCGACTTCGATCGCTGGGAATCATGGGACGGATCGACCGCGGAGCTCGAGGCCGAGATCCTCGAACTCCCAGGCATCGGACCCTACGCGGCAGCCCACGTCTTGGCCGTGCTCGGTCGGTACGATAGAATCGGGCTCGATACGGTGTTTCGAGGATTCGTGAAAGAGAGATACTTCCCAAAGGCGCGCAGGCCACCGACCGACAAACGGATGCTCAAGATCTACGACAAATGGGGTGAGTGGCGCGCTCTCGCGTACTGGTTCGATCTATGGTATTCCCCGGAGAGCTAGAGACCGAGCCCGACGAGGGGCTGGTACTCAAAGCCGCGCTCAACGGCTCGCGGGATCCGAACGAGCACTCGCGACTGCCGGTCACACCGAAACAGCTCGCACGCGAAAGCCGTCGAGCGGTGGGTGCCAGTGCCAACGCGATCCATGTGCATGTTCGAAACACGACTCGTATCGAGAGCCTTGCCGCTGACGATGTCGACGCGACGCTCAAGGCCGTTCGTCACGCGTGCCCCGACACGCCGATCGGGATCAGTACCGCCGCGTGGATCGTTCCCGACGCAGATAAGCGGTTGCGCACAGTACGGAAGTGGCGGGAGAAACCCGACTTCGCATCGGTCAACTTCAACGAGCGGGGCGCGGTCGATCTGATGAAGGCGCTGATCGAGCTCGGCGTCGGTGTCGAGATCGGCCTCAACGATCGGCAGGCGGCCGAGACGTTTCTCGCCAGCGGGTTGGCCGACCAGTGCGTTCGAGTGGTGTTGCAGCCGCGCGAGCGGGATAGCGCACTGGCGCTCGAAAGGGTGAGCGAGATCGAACACGAGCTCGACGCCGAGCGGGTCGGAGCGCCGCGCTTGCTGCATGGCTTTGGCCCGACGACATGGCCGTTGATCGACATCGCGATCGTACGCCGTTACGAAACCCGTATCGGTCTCGAGGACACACTAATACTTCCGGATGGCTCGCTGGCGCGTGACAACGCGAACCTGGTTCGCGTCGCGCGCGGCCGGAGACGGCTGTTGAGGGGAGTCAGGAGATCAGGAGAGTGAGATGACACTACCAAAACCACCATCGACTTACACCGAGTTCGTTACGCGGTACCCCGAGCTAGCTCAGGCGTGGGACCTGATCGGGAAGGGCGGCAAAAAGGGTCCGTTGGAAGCTGATACAGCTCGATTGATCAAGCTCGGCATCGCGATCGGCGCGATG
This sequence comes from Gemmatimonadota bacterium, assembly GCA_039588915.1. Lineage (GTDB taxonomy): Bacteria > Gemmatimonadota > Gemmatimonadetes > JACCXV01 > JAHWKZ01 > CAMYLR01. Next base: position 1,380 of record JBDGYV010000065.1, on the reverse strand, counting down.
CGTGAGGGCGCCGTTCACTCGAGCGTCCGCAAGGCGATCGCCCAGGGGATCGATGTCGAGGCGCTGGAGCAAGTCGTGGCATTGGCCGCGGGTACGCTTGGGTTGCCGAGCACGGTGGCAGCGTGGACGTGGATTCACGACGAGTTGCCGAAAGCCGGCTAGCGCGGTCATGACACTCGGTCGAACAACGCTGTCGGTGGTGGCGATCACGCTCGGGTTGTCGTGCGGCAGCTCGAGTAGCCCGACCGCGCCGCCGGAGGGCCTCGAAGGCCACACGGTTCGGCGAGGAGGCGCGTTTCACCGCCCGGGACTCACCGATCCCACCGAGAATTGCGTGCAGTGTCACGGGGCCGATTTGCGGGGTGGCGACAACGGTGAGCCGTCATGCTTCTCGTGCCACGGGAACGTGTGGGACTGATCGTCTAGCTCCTCAGTCGCTCCAGTCGCTCCAGTCGCTTCTCTATCTCCATCAGCTTGTACAGGATCATGACGTGGGTCTTCTTGGCATCGATGCCGACGGGGCTCGCATCGCTCGTGATCTGGGCTTCGATGCGTTCGTACGCTTCTGTCGGGATCTCCATCGGGGGTCCTCCGGCGTGAGAGTTTAAGGGAAGGTGCCCCTCAGCCGCCTGGGTACCCCAGCTCGGCTGACCGCACGATCGTCATTTTTTCGAGTTGCATGTCTTGCATCGTGTACGGGATCCCGCCCGTGCCGAGCCCCGACTCGCGAACCCCGGCGAACGGCATCCAGTCAACACGGAACGCGGTGTGATCGTTGATCATGACCGCCGCTGCGTCGAGGTAGCGCGATGCGCGAAACGCGGTGTCGAGATCGCGCGTGAAGACCGCTGCTTGAAACGCGTACGGAAGTGAATTGGCGCGACCCATCGCTTCGTCGATGCGATCGTACGGGTAGACCGCGATAACCGGACCAAAGATCTCGAGCGTGCTGACTTTGGCGCTCGATGGTGGATCGTAGAGCACCGTCGGCGCGTACGTCGTCGACGACAGCTCACGGGCGCCGCTCAAGTGTTCGGCGCCACCGTCGATCGCCTCCTCGACCCACTCGCCGACACGCGTGACCTCGGCCTCGCGGATCAACGGACCGACCTCGGTGACCGGCAACGTCGGATCGCCGACCGTCATCTCGTACGCCAGCTCGGCCAGCTTCTCGGCCACTTGACGCGCTACGGCGCGGTGCGCGAAAACCCGTTGGACCGACACACACACCTGCCCGGCGTGGTAAAAACCGCCCTTTGCCAATAGCGGTAGCGCGTCGTCGAGGTCGGCATCACGGGCCATGATCACCGGTGCCGCACCGCCGTGCTCGAGCGCGCACCGGGCTCCTGGCGCCAGCTTGGATCGCAGCATCCAACCGAC
>JBDGYV010000064.1:0-10734 GCA_039588915.1 Gemmatimonadota bacterium | reverse complement strand
AGGAGCTGAATGGTGGAAGCACTGGGGATGATCGAGACGCGCGGCTTGGTCGCTCTTATCGAGGCGTCGGACGCCATGGTCAAAGCGGCGCGTGTCAAACTCGTCGGTTACGAGAAGATCGGCGCCGGCTACGTGACCGCTTTAGTGCGTGGAGACGTGGCCGCCTGCCAAGCCGCTGTCGATGCCGGCGCGGCCGCCGCCAAGAAGGTCGGCGAGGTAGTCTCGGTACACGTCATCCCGAGGCCGCACTCGGACTTGGACTCGCATTTCCCGATCACGACCGGCTAACACACCCGGTCGATTTCCTAGGCGAGCAACGTGCCGCTCACCGAGAGCGAAATCCGCGCTATCGTCGACCGAATCACCGGCGAGCTTGCGAGCTCGGCCCCGGCGATTGAGGTCGCCGAACGCCCCGCCAAACGCCCGTCTCCGACGAGCCTCGAGCCCACCCGGCAACTCGGCATCTTCAGCACCGTAGACGAAGCCGTGGAAGCTGCCCACCGCGCCCAGGCCACCGTCCATACGCTCGAGCTACGCGACAAGATCATCGCTAATCAGCGCCATCGGCTGACGGAGCAGGCGCGATCGCTGGCCGAAGACGCGGTCGCAGAGACCGGACTCGGAAACGTCGAGAGCAAAGTGCTCAAGAACCAACTCGTCATCGACCGTACGCCAGGCACCGAGGACCTCGTGCCCGAGATACTGTCGGGCGACCACGGCCTGACGCTAACCGAGCTCGCGCCGTGGGGTGTCATCGGCGCAGTCACCCCATCGACCAATCCGGCCGCTACCATCATAAACAACGGGATCTCGATGATCGCCGCAGGAAACGCGGTCGTGTTTGGCGCTCATCCCCAGGCCAAAGGCGTCACCAATCGCACGATCGACATCATGAACACCGCCGCGGTCGAGGTGGGGGGCCCGGAGACGCTGCTGACCGCTGTGGCCGAGCCCTCGATCGAGGCCGCTCAGCAGCTCTTTCAGCATCCCGGAATCGATCTGTTGGTGGTCACCGGCGGGGGAGCCGTTGTTCGGGCAGCCCAGAAGTCGAACAAACGAGTCATCGCCGCGGGGCCGGGCAACCCACCAGTGGTGGTCGACGCGAGCGCCGATATCGCGCGGGCCGCGACGGACATCGTGCGCGGCGCATCGTTCGACAACAACGTCGTCTGCACGTGCGAAAAGGAGATCCTGGCCGAGGAGCCGATCGCCGACGAGTTACTCCGGGAGCTGCAAGCCAACAAAGCCGTACTGCTGACGCCGAACGAGGCCGAGTCGTTGGCTCGGGCGATGTTAAACGACTACCCAGGTCCCGAACCGCGGATGAACAAGGAGTACGTGGGGAAAGATCCGTCGGTCTTGGCGAAGTTGATCGGCAAACGCATTCCCGAGGATACCAAGTTGCTACTGGCTGAGACGGATCGTCATCATCCGTTCGCGGTCCTCGAGCTGCTGACCCCGGTGTTGCCGCTTATCCGTTGTCCAGACGTGGATACCGCTATTGACTGGGCGGTCGAGCTCGAACACGACTTCAAGCACACCGCCTGCATGCACTCCAAGGTTCTCGACCACCTGCATCGCATGGCGGTCGAGATGAACTGCTCGATCTTCGTCAAGAACGGGCCCAACCTGGCCGGATTGGGTTTTGGCGGCGAGGGACCAACCGCGATGACGATCTCGACGCCGACCGGTGAGGGCCCTACTTCGGCTCGGACTTTCGTCCGGCGCCGGCGCTGCACGCTGGTCGACTACTTCCGGATCGTCTAGACCCTCAAGAAAACCACTGAGGACGATGTCGGTGGGTTTTTCCAGGGGGAGGGAGGCCTGCGGTGACCCCTCTCCAGACGTGAGTTTACATAAGATACGTTATGCGCCATAGGGCTCTCAGGGCCGTTTTCCCGCCCTGAGCCCCCTACGAGCCGTCTTCGGCGCTGCCCCCGACTGCCAATGGCTCCACGGACAGCTCGGCCTCCCGGCGCAGCGCTCGGGACGCTACCTCCGTGTCCGGGACCAGCTCCGCGATTCGGCGGTACTGGGCCGCTGCATCGGCGTTGTCGCCCCGACTGACGTACAAGCGGGCCAGCTCCTCGTGGATACGAGCCCGTTCGACGTCAAAACCGGCCTCCTCGATCGCTCGCTCATACGCTGCTTTTGCGTCTTCGTAGCGATTGAGTCGAGCGTAGACGGTGGCGCTCAGGAGCCGCGCCATCTGGGCGAACGGTGAGTCCCCGTGGCGACTCAAGAACTCCTCCAGGGCCTCGCCAGCGGCCTCGTTGTTCCCGGCCTGATAGAGCGCGTCGGCCCGAAAAAACCGCGCATCATCGGCGAACGACGTATCGCCGTGAAGACGCACGAAGTCCTCCAGGTCGCTCGCAGCAAGCGGGAAATTCCCGGCGAAATACGCCTGCCGGGCTTCCATGTAGGCGCCCGAAGCATCCTCCTCGGCGCTCCGCGACATCGCCTGGAACACGAAAAAGCCGCCAAACGCCAACGCGAGGACGGCCGCCCCGGCCAGGAACTGACGCCGATGGGTTTCGGCCCAATGCGCCCAGTCAAACGTCTGCTCAACGAACCGGTCCCGCTTTAACTGATGTTTTGATAACCGTTTACGACTCATTGCCTCGAAATCACATTAAATGTTATAAGGTCCCTGGAGCCCCCGGCGCGATTCGAACGCACGACCTGCGGTTTAGGAAACCGCTGCTCTATCCACCTGAGCTACGGGGGCGCAAACGAGAAGTGGGAATCTAATCGCCCAGCGTCGTGGCGGTAAAGGTGGGACCGGGCGGGTACTTTCGACGCATGATTGACGGAGTGCTCGTTCTCGCCGGTGGTCGAGGCCGCCGGCTCGGCATGCCCAAAGCGTGGCTTGGCTGGGACGGCCAACCGCTCCTGCTGCGCATCCTTGACCGGTTGACGCAGCTGTCCGCCGAGCCACCGATCGTCGTCGCCCATCCGGGACAGGAGCTTCCCCATGGCGACTACCAGCGCGTGGACGACCGGATCACCGACTGCGGTCCGCTGGCCGGCATGGCTGCGGGGCTAAAGGCTTGCGCGGAACGCTATTCCAGCGCTCGCATAGCGGTAACCGGATGCGACTACCCCTTCGCTGAGGCGGTCCTGTTCGAAACGCTGGCCCATATGACTCCAGCGGCGGCTGTGGTACTTCCCCGCTGGCGCGGAAGAACGCATCCGCTACACGCTATTTGGAGCGCTGATCTGTGGGTCGAATGCCACCGTTCGGTCGCGGCTGGCCAGCTGGCGGTTCAATCGTTGGTGCAGAACACCTCACACCACGTCGTCGACGCAACCGAGATCGATGCGCTAGCGGATCCCGATCGCGCGCTCTTGAACCTTAATGATCGGGCGGACTTGAAACGGGCTCGGGCTTCTTCGTGAGGAGATCGAGGTCCAGTGGTGGGTCGGGTGTGCGCTCGTCCGGAGGCCCCTCCCCCAACCACGCGCCCAACAACAAATGGATGCTCGGACTCAGGTCGCTCGCGGATGCCAATCTGAAGTGAACCTCGGGCGGTGCATCCTCACCTGGCGTTAGACTTTCCGATACGCCGAATCGATAGCTCAACCCCTTGAGCGTTCCCTCATCGGCCCCAACAAGTTGCAAATCGACCCACGCTGCACCTGGAAAGACCCGCAGCGAATGCTCGTGACCATCGAACCGGACCCAGTCTTCCCCGCTCCACGCAACTTGGCTCTCCAGCTCGCGGCAACGCATCTCGACCGCCGATAGCAACCCCGCCGTCACCCCACCGGTATGGTGCACGTACGTGTCTCGTCGGCGGCCCGCTTCTTCGGGCACCGGGCCCGCATCGGCCGCGTGCGGCCATGCGCCCGCCACCGGCGTGGTCCAGTACGTGATCGCTTCGCCGGATTGCATCCGACGAACCTCGTAGCCGGCGATCTCGCGACCTTCGGCTGCCAACCAATCGATCGTCCTGCGCACACGTAGCGGAACGCTCCCGGCGATCACCCCGACGAGGGCGCGCCCCTTGGCCGGCGCTTCCCCCCAAGCGGCGCGGGTCCAACTTTCCAGCCGCCAGGGTTCCGACGACAGTTGCCAACAACGAGCGACGCGCTGCTTGAGCTCTTGATCGGCGCCCGCCCAGAACGCGGCCAACGCTTCGTCCCACTGCTCAGGCGACCACTCGGCGCTTACCCCGGCCAGCTGGACCGTCTCCACCAGCAGCGCCGGATCGGCCACACCGGTGGTAGCTCCAAGCAGGACTGGTCCGCCGTAGCGATGCCAGCCGAGCACCGACCGTCTGGCCGGATCGCTCTCCGAGAGCACACGGCCGTCGGCCACAAACACGACATCCGATGAAAGCCAATCCGGATGCTGCAACAGCAGCGCGAACAACGACGCATCGTCCGACAGCGCCAGCGGTCCAATCGCCGCGCTCTCGAACCGGCCGTTGAGAACTCGGTACGGTCGTCCGGTCATCGATGCCCCTGTGCGTCCGCGCGAGCCGCGTTCATTCGTAGACCGCCAGACTCAGATGCTCAAAACCATCGAGCTTGTCGCGACCATTGAGAAACCCCAACTCGATCACGAAGCCTAAGCCACAGATCTTACCCCCGGCCGCCTTGACGAGACCGATCGCGGCCTCGGTCGTTCCACCGGTCGCCAGCAAATCATCGATCACTACCACGTTCTCGCCGTCGGCGATGGCATCGGTGTGGAGTTCCAGGGTATTGGTTCCGTACTCGAGCGCGTACGACTCGCGGTGGGTTTCATAAGGAAGCTTGCCTTCCTTGCGGACGACCACGAGCCCGACCCCGAGGCGATTGGCTACCGGGGCGGCAAACAAGAACCCGCGAGCGTCCACGCCGATGATCTTATGTGCATTACGGGCTTTAGCGAACTGAGCAAACGCTTCGATCGACTCTTCGAACAGAGTCGGGTCGAGCAAGATCGGTGTGATGTCCTTGAACTGAATACCCGATTGCGGGAAATCCGGGATGTTTCGGATCACGCTTTTTAGCCGCGTTTCCAGGCTCTCGTCTCGCACATCTCCTCCGTCATGCCACTACCGGCTCGAATGTTCGAGCGGCGGCAGTACCGTTAGGGGATCGACCGTACCACCCTGCCACCGCAGCTCGAAGTGTAGGTGATCACCGGTCGCGTTCCCGGTGTGCCCCACTCGCGCAATAACCTGGCCGCGCCGGACCGTTTCGCCTTCCCGCACCAGATTCCGGACGTGGTGGGCGTACAGCGAATGAAGATCGGCCCCGTGATCTACGATGACCAGGTTCCCATAAGCGCCTGACCGTCCACTCGTCAGCACTCGACCGCTGGCGACCGCGTGGACGGGCGTTCCCTGATCGGCGCGCAGATCGAGCCCGGCATGGAATCGCCTCCCGTTTCCGCTTGGATTGCGTCGGACACCGTATCTGGAGCTCACGATCGAAGCCTGATCCGATGCTAGCGGCCAGACGAGCGCACCGAGAACCCCAGTCAGCGAGCCGACCGCAGCGACGGGCGGTCTGGTCCCCTCCCTAACCGGTGCCTGCGTGTACACCGTCGAGCACCCGACCAGCAAGATCAGGGCCGGTAGCAGTCTAATCCTGTCAAAGATACTCAGTTCTCACTCCGCTCGATACCATCTACCCGTTGAGTAATCATTGAGTTTTTGCGTTTCCGTTTCTATCGTATCTATATACACAACAGTCCAAATCGAGATTGCAAATGGCTCAAACCCACCGGGAGCCTTTATGAGACACTTTAGTTGGAGAATCGCGACATCGATCCTGACCACACTCGTGCTCGTGGTCGGTGCTGCCGATCGCGTCCAGGGCCAAGGTACAGGTCGGATCACCGGCGTCGTAACCGAAGCGCAAACGGACGCCGGCGTTGGAAACGTCCAGATCGCCGTCGAAGGCACCGGGCTCGGAACCGTGAGCGGTCAACGCGGCACGTTCTCGATCGCCAATGTCCCCGCCGGCGATCAGACCCTTGTCTTCAACATCCTCGGCTACGAGACGCATCGCGAAACGGTCACCGTGGAGGCGGGCGGCGTGGCCAACGCAGATGTGGCGCTGGTCGAGGGATACCTGGAAATGGGGACCATAACTGTCGTTGGCGCTTCGCGCCGACCGACGCGAATCGTCGAGGCCCCGGCCGCGGTGAGCGTCGTCTCCGGTGAAGAGCTCCAGCGGGAAGCTTTCCACGGTCAGCTCCCCAAGCTGTTCCAGGGCAAGCCCGGGATCGACGTCGTTCAGAGCGGCGTGCAGGATTTCAACATCAACGCGCGGGGTTACAACTCGTCGCTCAATCGCCGGGTGCTCGTCCTGCAAGACGGCGTCGACCGATCGCTTGGGTTCCTGCAATCGCAAGAGTGGACATCGCTTTCGATGCCGCTCGAAGACCTCGGCCGGCTCGATTTCGTCCGTGGCCCGGGCTCGGCGCTCTACGGCGCCAACGCGTTTAGCGGCGTGTTGAACATCACCACCCCGGCGCCGGGGGACATTATCGGCAGCAAGCTGTCGGCCAGCGGTGGCGAGCGCGAGACCGGGAGGGTCGACTTCCGGCACGCCGGCCAATCCGAGAGCGGCAATTGGGGTTACAAGGGCAACCTCGGGTACGTCTCGGTCGGCAACTCGTTCTCTGAATCCCGGACTCGGGCGGAAGCGGGCGACTGTGAGGCGTCAGCTTGCCAGTTCGAGTACGGTCCGCTACCGGTGGAGGCAGCTCCCGTCGACGAAGACGCGGTCAACCAGCTTTACGGCAGTGCACGCCTCGACTACAACCTCGACAACGGATCGCTGTGGTCGGTCGAGGGCGGATCGACGCACGTCGAGAACGAGATCTTCGTAACCGGCATCGGGCGGGTTCAAATCAACGGCGCCAACCGCCCGTGGTTCCGCAGTCAGTACGCATCCGAGCGCTTCACGGCGATGGGTTGGTACAGCGGGCGGCGCAGCAACGACCCCGGAGTTGGCGGGAACAATCAGACGTCGCTGCAGTCGGGACTCGAGCTACGCGAGGTGTCAGACATCTTCCACCTCGAATTACAGGGCAACGTCACCGCCGACGACGGCGCGTTTCAACTGGTCGGTGGGGTCTCGAACCGCTGGTACTCGGTCGATACCGAGGGAACGTTGATGGACGACAAACAGGACGACACGATCACCAGCGTGTTCGGCCAGGCCGAGTACCAGTTCAACCCAATGTTCAGCGGTCTGTTCGCCCTCCGGTACGATCACTTCACGGTGATCGACGCCGATAAGGTGGCGCCCAAGGCAGCGATCGTCCTATCGCCGGACGCCAACAACTCGATCCGGTTCACGTTCAACCAGGCGTACCAGATCCCCAACTACTCGGAGCTCTTCCTCAACGTCCCGGCTGGCCAACCGGTCGACCTCGCGCCACTGCAGGCAGGGATCGAAGCAGCCGTCGGTCAAGCGACAGGCTGCCCGGCAGCGCCAACCTGTGTTCCCGCCCTTCCGCTCGGCTTCGGTCTCACGCCGGTGCTGGCACGAGGCAACGCTGATCTGAACGTCGAGGAGTTGACCGGCTACGAGGTCGGTTACAAAGGGACATTGGCTGGCGGTCGGGTGTTCGCCACCGTGGACGTGTACTTCAACAAGATCGACGATTTCGTCACCGACCTATTGCCGGGCGTGAACCCCGACGACTTCGCGCCATACGAGCTGCCAGCCAGTTTTGGTCCCGGCGGGCCGCTGGAGCCACTCGCACCAACCGTGATTGGGGCGATTCAAAGCAACCTTGGGCCTCAGGCCGCCGCGTTCACCAACCTGGCGGATGGCAGCCCTGCGTTTGTCGTGTCGTACACCAATGCCGGCGAGGTCAGCGAGCAAGGTGTGGAGATCGGCTTCACGTTCCTCCTGACACCGAACCTGGAAGTCGATGCTAACTACACGTTCTTTGACTTCGAGATCGACGACAACACGAGCACCGAAGGGGCCCAGATTCCAGAGGACGAGCTGCTTCCAAACACGCCGGAGAACAAAGGCAACATCGGCATCACGTACAGCCAACCGGATCGGTTCCACGCCGGCGTCAAGGTCCACATGCAGGACGCGATGGACTGGGCGGCAGGCGTCTTCGCAGGGAGCGTCCCGGGTTACGCCACCGCCGACCTGACCGGCGGATTCAACTTCAACGAGAACACTCGGGTCAACTTGGTGTGGACAAACGTGCTCGACAAAGAGCACTACCAACTCTACGGTGGCTCAGTGCTTGGATCCCGCGCGATCGGCGGGGTCACGTTCACCTTCTAGCAAACGTGAAGAAGCGCGCGGTCGGATGACCGCGCGCTTCACATCATGGTCGGGGAGACAGGATTTGAACCTGCGACCCCTACGTCCCGAACGTAGTGCTCTACCGAGCTGAGCTACTCCCCGACGGTGGGACACGCAAAATAGATCCTGCCTATAAGAGGGTCAATCGCGTTCAGCGACCCTCTTAGCTCTCTTCGCGTCCAAAGCGCGAGATCAGCAGCGTCACCGCGCCGCCGGCTAGGATGAGCGCCATCGCCCCGACCACCTGATTGGACTTCGGCGAGAAGAAAGTCGTCGGGTAATCCTCGGGGTCGAACTCGGCGATGTTCTCGGCGGTCACCACCTGCCCCTTGATGACGGTCTCCCCGAGCACCGGATCCGCCGTTCGCTGGAACGGCCACAGACCCACGACGGCGCCGATCAATAACCCGAGGAGCACACCGAGCGTTGGCTTTGCGTGTTTCGACAAGAGCCACCGCAACAGATTGCTGACCGCCACTACGCCCACGATAACGCCGATTCCGACCGGGAGGATCACTCGAAGCGTCGGCTCCATGGCGGCGACCAGGTCGCGCCCTTCGAGCGCGAGCTTGAATGCGTCGATCGCCGAGAGGATCGGGATGTACTGGCCCAGAACTAGGAGCAAATAGCCCCCGCTCACCCCGGGAAGGATCATCGCACTGGCACCCGCGACTCCAGCGATCAGCAACATGACCGTGCCGCCTGCGGAGGCTCCTGCGGTGGTCGTCCCAGCTTGTTGGAGGATCGCCAGAATCGTCATCGCCCCCAACCCGCCAACGGCACCGACCCACGTCGCCCGCGTCGGTGGACGCACCATCCGCCACACCACCGGTATGCCTCCGAGCGTCAACCCGATAAAGAGGCTGTACATGATCCAGCGCTGGTAAACGACCAGCTCCTTGATCGCACCAGCGAACAACAGCACGGCTATCAACGCCGCCCCGACGACCGTCGCCAGCACGACGACCGAAGAGCGCACGAACCGCAGCGTCGAAACCTCGGCCACCGCCCGCACGAAACGCGGGTACACGCCAGCCGCCAGCAGCATCGTACCGCCGCTGATCCCGGGCACCAGATTGGCCAAGCCCATCAGCACCCCGCCGATCGCGCCCCGCACAGCCAGCAACGGGAACCGGACCGCCGTCAGCGTTCCCCCCGCAGCGACACGTCTTCCCAGCGCTTGAGATCGGGGATTGCCCGATGGTTGGTGAGATCGAGCTGAATCGGCGTGATCGAGATGTAGCCGGCCTGGACCGCCAGGAAGTCTGAGCCTTCCGGTCCCTCCCACGTTGGGGCGCCACCGCCGATCCAGTAGTACGTCTTGCCGTGTGGATCGACGTCGGTCACCACCGGGTCTTCGTACATCCGCTTCCCCAGCGAGGTCACCTTGGTCCCCCGCACTTGGGCCGGGTCACGATCCGGCAGATTGATGTTCAGCAGCGTGTTGGACGGGAAGGTCCCGTCGACCGACCCCTGAACGATCTCCTCGGCTAAGCGTCGCACCACCGACTCGTACCCTTCGATCCACTGCTCGTTGCCCTGAGACAGTGAGATCGCGATCGACGGGATGCCGAGCAACGTCCCCTCCATCGCCGCCGACACCGTACCGGAGTACAGGATGTCCTCGCCCATGTTTCCGCCATGATTGATGCCGCTGAAAACGAAATCGGGCTGCCGTTCCAATAGCGCGCTCACAGCCAGCATCACGCAGTCGGTTGGTGTGCCGTCGACGTGGTACGCGTTGTCGGCCGTTTGCCGAATCCTGAGCGGGTAGTGCAGCGTCAGAGAGTGACTGGTAGCCGACTGCTCACGATCAGGTGCCACGATGACGACATCGCCGACGCTGTCCAGCGCACGAGCCAAGGCCTTGATGCCCGGGGCTAGGTAGCCATCATCGTTGGTGATCAGAAACAACATGTGTCCGAACGTAGGAACGACGGTGCTGTCGCGCTAGGTGGGACGGAGAGGCTCGATCAATACGTCGAAGACACCGCCACAGATCGCCGGGCTCCACGAGAAGAGGTCGGCCGTCAGATCAACCCGCACGAGCCGCGGTCGACCGTCGGCCAGCGCGGCCTGAGCCTCGGTCATCACCTCAGCCTCGCCACAGCCGCCGCCGATCGTGCCGATCGCCCCCGACTCCGGGTCGATCACCATCTTGCTCCCTACCCCACGCGGCGTCGATCCGCGCGCCCGGACGATCGTCGCCAACGCTACCGAGCGGTTCCCCCGCGCGGCATCGTCCAACGCAGCCAGAATCGCCCTCGACTCACTCATGATCCCCTTGCCGCAGAGTCCGTCAACGCGCGAACGTACTTGACGACGTTGGTGACGTCACGGAGCGGCTGGCCGGTCCCGCCGCGAGCACGAAGCACGATCTCGGCCGCCACCGCGACCGCGATCTCCGCCGGCGTCTCGGCGCCAAGGTCGAGTCCCAACGGGGCGTGAACGCGA
>JBDGYV010000063.1:0-10743 GCA_039588915.1 Gemmatimonadota bacterium | reverse complement strand
TCCCCCTCAACATCATGGATGATAATGGCCACCTGTGGCAGCTAGTCGATGACGACATGCCCGGGAAGGATCAGAACCCGACCGTCATCCAGTTCGCGGAGCAGCGTGTACGGGCAAGCGGAACCTTGATCGAGAAGGGACCCAACCGTGCGATCATCGTCCGCAACGTTGAGTTGCTCGAGGGCACCGCGAATCCCGCGGCACTCGAGAGCTCGGTAGATCCCAAGCTCGGGCGCGAGTTCAACGCGCCAAAGTCGGCCGCGAATCCATGCGGTGGAGCCAACCCGTGCGCTGAAGCCAACCCGTGCGGTGGTAACCCGTGCGGCGGCAACTAGTTACGTGGGACTGAGGGCCGGCACGGGCGCAACGTCACTTTGCCTGCTGTTTCTGATCGTCGGTCACGACGCCGCCAGCGGACAACAACTGAATGGGTTCGACATCTCGTCGAGCTCGATTCCGGTCGACGACATCATGAGTGGGGGGCCACCGCGGGACGGCATCCCGGCACTCATGAATCCGGCGTTCGAGCTCGCTGGGGAGGTCGAATGGTTGCGTCCTCAGGACCGGGTTCTGGCGTTCGAGCGAGACGGTGAGGCCAAGGCGTACCCGCTGCGCATTCTGAACTGGCACGAAATCGTCAACGATGAGGTCGGCGGCGCACCGATCGTAGTCACCTACTGCCCGCTGTGCGGCACCGGGATGGCGTTCGACCCCCATGTTCGTGATCAACGGCTCGATTTTGGGGTGTCAGGGCTTCTCTACAACTCAGATGTCCTGATGTACGATCGTCAGACCGAGAGCTTGTGGTCACAAATCGAACGCGAAGCGGTCACCGGCACGTTGAGGGGCGAGCGATTAGAACTCGAACCACTGGTTCACACCACCTGGGCCCATTGGCGCGAGCAACACCCGAACGGGTTGGTCCTGTCCCGAGACACCGGTCATCGGCGCGACTACGAGAGCGACCCGTATTTGAGTTACGCAAAGAGTCAACAAACGATGTTCCCGGTGAATCATCGTGACGATCGGCTGCTAGCAAAATCGGTGGTGCTCGGTATCACGCAGGGCCGATCGGTGGCGGCATTCCCGCTTGAGCGACTGGTCGATCAACCGCGACCGGTTCGAGCGGTCGTCGGAAACGAGGAGTTGTTTGTCTACTACGTCCCTGAGACCGAGACCGTCTTCGCCACAACGCTGGAAGGCGACCTCGTGCCGGCGACGCTTGCCTACTGGTTCGCATGGAGCGCCTTCCATCCGGACACGGCTCTTTGGGAGCCGGAGTCACACGCCGACTAACGAGGTCGGCAGCTCGATCTTGACAATCTGCCCCACCGTTTTAGAATCAACTTCGTCTAGGAAGTGCAACTAGGGTTTCCACCCATTGGGGTCGATCGTTTGGTGGATCCAAGCGTTGCAGGCCCGGGCTTGGCTCGGGTTACACCACGGGGTGCAAAAGACCGGGGTGGAGGGTTCCTAGCCTCTGCCGCGGTTTTTTGTTGTCGTCTGGCCGCGAACAATCCACTCGCAGCGCATGCCGGGAGTCAACATGGATCGCGATCAAGTTCTCGCCATCGTCGAGAAGCAGAAGGTCAAGTACATCTACCTTTGGTTCACCGACATTCTCGGGTTTCTCAAGAGCTTCGCCATAACCCTTCACGAGCTGGAGACAGCCCTCGATGAGGGGATGGGGTTCGATGGGTCATCGATCGAGGGGTTCACGAGAATCCAGGAAAGTGACATGATCGCCAAGCCAGACCCGTCCACGTTCCAGGTCTTGCCGTGGCAGACGGACGGCCAAACCGTAGCCCGAATGATCTGCGACATCCAGACCCCGAATCTCCAGCCATACGATGGCGATCCGCGGTACGTGCTCCAGCGGGTCCTAGAGAAAGCAAAGGGGATGGGGTTCGACTTCTATGTCGGTCCAGAACTCGAGTACTTCTACTTCCCTGCCGATGACGATCCCACACCGATGGACAAGGGTGGTTATTTCGATCTGTTGCCACTCGATGAGGGCAACGATCTTCGCAAGGAGACGATTCAGAAACTCGAACGAATGGGAATCCATGTCGAGTATAGCCATCACGAGGTCGCTCCCGGTCAACACGAGATCGACCTGCGCTACGCCGAGGGGCTTCGGATGGCGGATATCGTCCAAACGTACAAGACAGTCGTCAAGAGAACGGCCTACGAACATGGGCTCTACGCGACGTTCATGCCAAAACCGATATTGGGCGAGAACGGCAGTGGGATGCACTGCCACCAGTCGCTGTTCACGGGCGCGAGCAATGCGTTTTTCGATGAAGATGCCGAGTTCCACCTCTCTGACACCGCCCGCCATTACATCGCGGGTTTGCTCCACCACGCCACCGAGTTCGCTGCGGTAACGAATCAGTGGGTGAACTCGTACAAACGGCTCGTTCCCGGGTACGAGGCGCCGATCTACATATCGTGGGCGAATGCCAATCGATCGGCGATGATCCGCGTTCCCAACATCAAGCCGGGGAAGGAGAAGTCCACACGTATCGAACTTCGCATTCCCGACCCCGCGTGCAACCCGTACCTAGCGTTTGCTTGCATGTTGGCGGCTGGACTGAAAGGTATCGAGCAGCGCATGGAGCCACCGGATCCGGTTGAGAACGTCAATATTTATGAGATGACTGACGATGAGCGCATCGGCCGCGAAATCGAGACGCTGCCGGAGGACCTCGGCGACGCGATCCGAATGACGAGCGAGAGCGAACTGATGCGCGAGACGCTCGGCGCGCACATCTTCGAGCAACTCCTTCGCAACAAGCGAATCATCTGGCAGGAAGCTCGGGCCCATGTCAGTCGGGCCGAGGTGGAGTACTACCTGCCGATTCTGTAGCTAACACTTGGTTGGCCCGCCAACTCATCGAACCAGGGGGAGGCCTGGGCAATGCTCTTCTACGCTGATTTCGACGCCGCCGCTTTCGGGCTCCCACCAGAGAGAGAAGCCGGGTTAGCCAACTTCCAGTCGATGGGAATCGTCGATCACACGCTAGCGCCCAAGCCAGCGTTTCTCGTATGGCAAGAGGTTTTCTGACACCCGCTTCGCTGACCCGATGAGAAACTAACGAAACTCGTTCATCAGCTCCGCCAACTGTTCCCGGCCCGGACAAAGGTCTTCGAACGGCAAATCGACCAACGGCGTCGCGACGGTCTTCTTGAGAGCGAGGTAATCGCTCGACTCGGGTTCCAGGAACAGGAGTCCGGTCACAATCTCACCTTCCTGATGCCGCTCACCCAGGTAGGCAGTTACAGCATCCCGATCAGTGGGGTCGTACTCTTCGGGTACCTTTCGAAAGCGGACCACACCACCTCCGTGAACCGTGACATCGATCGTCCTGCCTTCACCGTACTCGGTCTCGATTTCATCCAGCATCGGTACAAAGTCTGCGCTCACCGCTTTGTGGTGGTGCTGACGTGTGAACAGGTAGCTCTTGGTTGATCCCTGGTGGTCGTTAAACGTCACGCATGGCGAGATCACATCGACGAGGGCGAATCCAGGGTGAGCCAACCCCGCCTTCAGGATCGGCACGAGCTGAGGCTTATCCCCGGAGAAGCTTCGGGCCACAAAAGTACCGCCCATTCCGAGCGCTAGCGCCACCGGATCCATCGGGGCTAGGGGGTTGCGGTCGCCACGCTTGGACAACGATCCCACGTCGGCCGAGGCCGAGAATTGTCCCTTTGTCAACCCATACACGCCGTTATTCTCGATGATGTAGAGCATGTTGATGTTTCGCCGGATCGCGTGACATAACTGGCCCAACCCGATCGAAAGGGAATCGCCGTCGCCCGAGATTCCTACGTAGATCAAGTCACGGTTGGCGGCGTTGGCGCCGGTCGCGATTGACGGCATTCGCCCATGAACGGAATTGAAACCGTGCGCTTGGTTGAGGAAATATGCCGTCGTCTTGGACGAACAACCGATGCCACTCAACTTGGCCACTCGATGAGGCGCAATCGCCAACTCGAAGAACGCCTCAATCAGTGCTGCGGTCACAGAATCGTGGCCGCACCCGGCGCACAACGTCGACATCACGCCTTCGTAGTCGCGGGTCGTGAGGCCTAGCTCGTTGGTTGGAAGACCAGGGTGTCGAACTTCAGGCTTGGCGATAAATGTCATGCCGTGACACCCTCCAACTCCTTCATCACACCCACCACCACTTGATCGGCAGTCATTGGGAAACCACCATAATACCGAATTGATCGCATACGGCTCTCCGGGACACCGGTTTCGAGGGTGAGTAAACGCCTCAACTGGGCGTCACGGTTCATCTCGATTACGAGCAGCTGATCATGGGTTTCCAGAAAACTCGTGACCGCCGCACTGAACGGAAAGGACCGGATCCGAAGTAGGCTGGCCGAAATACCGGCCTCGGTGAGCCGATCGATCCCTTCACGAACCGCGGCTGCGCAACTGCCGATCGTGATGATGCCAACGTTGGAACCCGAAGCCAATTCGACGACGGGTTCTGGCAGGTGTTCAGCTGCGTTCGCGAGTTTGCGAGTCAGCCGATCGACGACGTCGACATACTCATCCGCGTCCTCTGTGTAGCGGCCGTAACGGTCGTGTCCCGATCCCCGCGCAAAGTAGGCGCCTTTCGGGTGCACCCCAGGTAGCGTCCGTGCGCACACGCCATCTCCATCGATATCGAGGTAACGATAGAATGCTTCGAGTTGCTCAAGTTCTTCAGCGCCTAGGATCTTGCCGCGATCCGGCCGATATTCGTCGTGCCATTCAAAACGCTCGCACATCCAGTCGTTCATTCCGATGTCCAGGTCGGATACAACGAAGACCGGCGTTTGATATCGGTCGGCTAAGTCAAATGCCTTCACGGTCAGGTCGAAACACTCGCGGGGATCAGCAGGGAATAGTGCGATATGCTTCGTATCGCCGTGTGAGGCATAAGCCACCGACAGTAGATCCCCTTGCTGCGTCCGAGTCGGCATACCGGTGGAAGGACCGGTCCGCTGAATGTCAAAGAAGACCGCCGGCACCTCGGTATAGTATGCGAGACCGATGAACTCGCTCATCAAGGAGATCCCAGGCCCGCTCGTCGGCGTGAACGCCCTCGCTCCCATCCAGCCTGCTCCAATGACGACGCCAGCGGCGGCCAGCTCATCCTCGGCTTGTACCACGCAGTACCGCCTCTCGCCGTTCTCTCCGTTCTCACGGTAGCGTCTACAGAACCGAAGAAATGCATCCATCAACGAGGTTGCGGGCGTGATTGGGTACCACGCACCGACACTCGCACCGGCGTAAACGCATCCAAGTGCAGCAGCAGTGTTGCCGTCGATCATGATCGCATCGCCGGTTGCGTCCATCGTTTCCAATCGAACTGGAAGTGGACACTCGAAGTTTTCGCTGGCAAACTCGAACCCGAGCCGAATCGCGCGCCGGTTTGAGTCTACCAAGTCCTTCTTCTTGCCAAACCGTTCACGGAGCATTGTGTCCACAACGTCTAGGTCGAGCTCGACAAGCGCCGCCAGGACGCCCACATAAGCGATGTTCTTCATCAGGATCCGCTCCCGGGCACCCTCGAAGTTCTCGTTGCAGATCCGGGCGAGCGGGGCGCCGAGAAATGTGACGTCATCCCTCGCGAGGGCCGGGTCGAGCGGCCACGAAGAGTCGTAAATTAGGTAGCCTCCCGGTCGTACCTCGGCGACGTCACGGCCGTAACTCTCTCGGTTCATCGCTACAACTACATCGAATTCTTGAGCACGTGCCGTGTAGCCGTGTCGATCGACACGGATCTCGTACCACGTAGGCAAGCCTTGAATGTTGGACGGGAAGACGTTCTTTCCGGATACCGGAACCCCCATCCGGAAGATCGCTTGCATCAGGAGCCCGTTGGCGCTCGCTGAGCCAGTGCCGTTCACATTGGCGAGTTTGATCGCGAACTGGTTGACGTTAGCTACAGTGTCGCCGCGCACGCCGACCGACCGGCATAGGGTAGGAGCAGTTCAAACTGTCGCATGTCCCATGCCGCGGTGGGACAGCGCTCAGCGCAAAGGCCGCAGTGGACACAGATGTCCTCGTCCTTGACCATTACGCGACCCGTCTGTGGTAGCGCACCCGAAACGTAAAGATCCTGATCGGTGTGTTCTGCTGGAGCGGTGAGACGCTGGCGAAGGTCATCTTCATTCCCGTCCGCAGTAATGGTCAGGCAATCGACCGGACAGACATCGATGCAAGCATCGCACTCGATGCAGAGCGGATCGGTGAAGTGAGTCTGCACATCACAGTTCAGACAGCGCTCGACCTCCGTTAGCGTCTGCTTGAGATCGAAGCCCCTTTCGACCTCGATATCGAGCCCCTCAAACCGGCGATCCAATTCCACATGGCGCATGCGTACCCGTTCTGACGCGTCGTAGTCGTTGCTGTAGCTCCACTCGTGCAGTCCCATTTTCTGGCTCACCAGGTTCATTCCCTCTGGTGGTCGATCCGATACCGATGCCCCTTGGCAATAATTGTGAATCGAGATCGACGCTTCATGTCCGTGGGCGACAGCCCAAATAATGTTCTCTGGACCCCACGCGGCATCGCCGCCAACGAACACGCCCTCGCGGGTCGTCTGGAACGTCACCCGGTCGACAATCGGCATATCCCACTCGTTGAACTCGATACCAATGTCACGCTCGATCCACGGGAATGCCGTTTCTTGTCCGATCGCCAGAATCACTTCATCACAGGGGATGTCGAGAACATCCAGGACTTCTTTCCTTAGTCTTCCGTCCGGTTGTTTGTGCCAATCAACGATTTCGAATCGCATCCCCCGAACTTGTCCATCTTCGATCAAGAACCTCTCTGGTGAGTGATTCTCCAGAATCTCGATCTGCTCCTCCTCGGCGTCCTCTAGTTCCCAATCGGAAGCTTTGAAAAGGCGCCTGGGCTTTCTCGCCATCACCTTGATGTCGGTTCCGCCAATGCGCTTTGAGGTCCGGCAGCAATCCATCGCGGTGTTACCTGCGCCAATAATGAGAACTCGTGGGTCGATCGAGTCGATGTGACCGAAGGCCACCGACTCCAGCCAGTCGATCCCGATATGGATCTTGTCCGACTTGTATCGTCCGGGAATCTCGAGGTTCTTTCCACGCGGTGCACCCGAGCCGATAAACACGGCATCATACCCCTCGGCCAGGAGCGCATCCAGGCTTGTGATCGGCGTCTCGTACCGAATGTCCACCCCCATGTCGAGGATCATATCGATCTCTTCGTTGAGCACCTCAACCGGTAGCCGGAACTGAGGGATGTTCGTCCACATGAGGCCACCGGCGCGATCGAAGCGCTCGAAGATGACGACTTCATAACCAAGTGGTAGGAGATCGTTGGCTACGGTCAACGAAGCGGGACCCGCGCCCACGCATGCGATCTTGAATCCGTTCTTCCGCTTTGGGATTTCAGGGAGACGATGTGCAGTGTCGCCTCTGAGATCCGCCGCAACTCGCTTCAAACGACAGATCGCAACGGGTTTGCCGTCCACTCGGGTGCGTCGGCACGCAGGCTCACACGGCCGGTCACAGGTTCTTCCCAGGATGCTGGGGAAAACGTTCGATTCGCGATTCAGCATGTACGCGTCAGAGTACCGCCCCTGGCCTATCATACGGATGTACTCTGGGACGTTGGTGTGCGCCGGGCACGCCCATTGGCAGTCGACGACCTTGTGATAATAGGCCGGGTTGGAAACGTCTGTAGGTCGCATAACCAGAGAGTCTAAAACTCTCAGTAGGTCGGTTGCCAGCCATGGCGAGGGCGTGAGGCATGCATTTTGCACCAGCAAAGGGACTTGGGTGAGGAGTCACTGGCCTGGGCGAGCCTATTGCAATGGAGCCACCCGCATGGAGATTAGCTTCGTTCCCGTCTTTTTCTTGTGTCTGGCGATCCTGGCTGTCTTGCGAACTTCCTGGATTTCTGCGCGCGCTGACCGAAGGGCGCGACGCGCAGTCCGCTGGATCCGATCACACCATCCAGATGCGTGGGACCGCCACGATGGCTGGCCGGTTCAATTAAACCTCTGGCCACGAGCCACACTCACAGTCTTGACTCGTGACCTTGACGCCGACGACCCAGAGCTACAACAGCAACTCGCGCCCGTTAAACAACTCAGGCGCCACTTCTGGTTCTCGTTCGTTGTCGGTGTGGCTTCGGTCACCACGCTGGTAATGTGGATCAGCGACCTAAGGAAGCTGTAGTCGGGCTTTGTAGCGGGTACAAAATGGGGCACGAGCGGCGTGCCACCCGCGCCCCGCCTCACTGTTGCGCGGTCTATTACTCGTCGGCTTGCGCCACCATCTTCATCGCATCGCCGCGAACGTACGATAGCGCGAAGTTCAACTGATTGAAGTGCGCAGCGCGCTCGGCCATCTCGTCCGAGGCTTCTTGGTTACCCATCCCGTTGTGTGCTTCAGCCATCGCATACAAGACCCGAGGATCTTGTTGGTTGGCGTGCGCAAAGTGCTCAAGTGCGCTCTCGTTGTCGCCCTCAGCCAGCGCGATGCGACCCAAGAGCTCGTGATCTTGCCGAATCTCGAACGGAACCTGGTGCTCCTGCACCGCTCCGTGATAGGCGCTGGCGTGAGCCTTTGCGGACCCTGGGTCTCCAGTGGCCAGTCCTACGAGTGCCGCCGTATAGTGATGATTCCGGCGTGTCGCCTCCTTGACCTCCTCGGGGATTTCAGCGTAGGCGACCTCATCGACGGCCTTCTGGAACAAGGCACTCGCCTCGTCTGGGTTGCCCGTGTCCAGTAGCATGCGCCCCATCAAGTTGTAGTCGTTCGACATGGATAGGTGATCATCGGTCGCTTCGGCGATCCCGAAACGCTTGTGCATAACCTCCATCGCCACCTCACGGTCACCATCATACATATACGACGCGCCCATCCACATCAAAGCCTGGCGGCGAATACCATCGGTCTCCGCCACCTCGTACATCTCGTGCAGTGTCTCGCGCGCAGCATCGGTATCACCCATGAACATCTGGTTGTTCGCAATGCCGGCGTACGAGAACTGAAAGCTCGGGTCCGCTTCGAGCGCTTTCTTGTACTGCACGATTGACTCTTCGAAGCGCCCCGTCTTCATTAGTAGCTCCGCGTACGAATCGTGCGGGTTGGGCTCCCCAGGAAGCACTTCGATGTATTTCTGGAAGGCCGCTTCGGCCGCTTCGTAATTGCCGAGCGAGCGGTTTGCATAACCGAGCAGGTTGTAGGCTGGTGAATACTCCGGATTGATCTCGGTCGCGTGGGCATAGTGCTTGATCGCAGCCTCGTAGTCTTGCCGACCGAAGTACAAGCCCGCCAGCAGCTGATGCCCTCGTTCATCTTCGGGAAAGCTGTGGACCAACTCCTTGTATAGGTCTAGCTGCTTATCGGGGTTACCTTTTACACCGGCTTCAAGGCCAGTGATCATCAGACGCTCCCCTTGTGACGCATTGTCTATGAGGGACACCGCCTTCTCCAAGTTCTCGAAAAACTCGTCGTTGGATCCAGCGGCGTTAGCCAATCCAAAGTACGCCAGCGCAAAGTTGGGATCCTTAGCAATCGCCTCTCGGTAAACCGGTCGGGCATCCGCCGCGCGTAGCTTTTCAGCGAGGTTGCGCGCCTTCAGAAAAAGTGCGCGTGCTTCATCAGAATCGGTGGTAATCGCCACCTTCCCCTCATCGTGGCCGGCATGGTCCTTCGCGCCGTACGCCTGGGCGTGAGCCAGGCTTGGCATAGCCAGAGCAACCAACAAGAGGGTAAACATGGACCTCTTTCTCATCGAATGAACTCCTTTCAATTCGTCGCATGGGGCGGCCTGCGATCCAGACGACGGACCTAATCGTGTTGTTTTCTTGCAGGTGTGATCATTCGAAACCGGCCGGCCGTCACCGGCAAGTAGCTGGCGGGCTGGAGCGCTCGACTACCACAGTCCCGACCGATCTCGGTCTTTTAGATTGACGCCCTACAGGCTAGATGTGTTCAGTGTATCGTGCCAGGCTGAGCTCCAGGAAGCAACCGGAGAAACCAGACTACAGCCCGGAGCTGCGGGGAATCGACCGGATCTCCGGCTGATAGGCTACAACTTCTGGGGCGCGAGCTCGCTGCCCCTCCAGGGGCTCGTCGATCGGCTTGCTTATGATCTCGCTTCCGTCCTTTACCACTTTGTCCAGGAACACCGGAACGAGCTCCGGGTCGAACTGGATGCCGGCGAATTTGCGGAATTCTTCCTTGACAAACTCAATGTCGAGGGCCTCCCGGTAGACACGGCTGGTTGTCATCGCATCGAACGCGTCTGCCAACAGGATGATCCTCGCACCAAAGGGGATCTCTTCCCCCCTTAACCCGTGGGGGTAGCCCGATCCGTCCCAGTTCTCATGGTGGTGGCGGATCATTTCCTCGATCTCACCCTTGAAATAACTCACCTGGTTGGCCAAGTCAGCGCTCATCACCGGGTGCATGCGAATCAGACGTCGTTCCTCTTCGGTGAGCTTCCCGGCCTTTCGAACAATACCGGTTAGATCCAGGTTGATCTTGCCGAGATCGTGTAAGTAGGCCGCCAGCTCGATCCGCTCTGTCTTCGCCGGTGAGACGTTCAATGCTACGCACAGCCTCCGTGCGTAGTTGGCAACGCGGTCCGAGTGTCCTGCGGTGTACGGATCATGCATCTCGATAATCTTTACCATCGTGCGAACGGTTTCGTTATAGGTTCTTTTGAGGTCTAGGTATTGGCTGTATGCC
>JBDGYV010000062.1:0-12862 GCA_039588915.1 Gemmatimonadota bacterium | reverse complement strand
CAGGTGCTCGGGCGCAATCCCACACCCGGTATCTACGACTGCCACCTTGGCCATCATGTCGCCCCGAGCGAGTGTGAACGTGACGCTGCCCTCGGATGTATACCGTATTGCGTTCGACGCGAGATTCAAAAGGATCTGTCGGACACGAGTCGGGTCACCCAGCACTTGAACGGGGCCGTTCAACTCGGCACGCACCGTTACGTTCCTCCCTGCGGCCATGTCTACGGTGATCTCCTTTACTTCGCGCACTACATCCACCACGTCGAATGCCTTTCGATCCATGGACAGCTGCTGATTCTCGCCTCGAGCGATCAACAACAGGCCTTCGACGATGCGGCCCATCCTGTCTACCTCGTGACCGGTGGCCGTCAGTGCCTCTCTGATCTCCTCACTGTTTCGGTGCTCAGCAAGCGCCCACTGAACCTGGGCGCGCAAGTGGGTGAGCGGCGTCCGGAGTTCATGGCTTGCATCAGCCGTGAACGCCTCGAGTGCACGATGCGATCTCTCTACTCGATCGATCATGCGGTTGATCTCATCAGCTAGCTCCGTCACCTCGACAACCCCGGTTGCCGTTCCCACACGGAGAGTCAGATCCTTGGGTCCGACCGCTTTCGTTTCGTCAACGATATGTCGCAGAGGCCCGAGGGCTTGTCCTACAGCCCGAGTTGCGCCCCTTCGTGCTAAGGCCGCTGCAATCGGTAGCAGGCCCAGCACACTGACGGAGAGTCCGAGAAGTGCCAGGAGATAAGGGCGGCGATTCCCCGCGACATAGATGTCAAACTCGCCGACCCGACGGTGAAGCATATGGAACCGCCACCGACCACGCTCCGCAAACGTTTTCAGCAGGGTCTGTCGCATCTCCCCCGGCGTTCGCCCGAGGGAGGTCTCGATTCGCTTAGCTGGCATTGTGGGCGACAGAAAGTATACCGACGGTTCCCCACCACCCGTGGGCACTAGCCGCGTAATGAGAAAATGCGAGCCCATGCCAACCAGTTGGTCGGCCAGCATTGCCGGCGCCACGGTTGTCGGTGCTCCACCTGGATCAGCGTAGAGACCTAACAGGGATTCGATCCCATCCGCTGATTGTTCCAATGACCGCCGCAGGGCAACCTCACTCACCAACGCAAAGACCAGAACGACGACCGCGGCATAGCCGGCTAGGGTGACCCACAGAAGGCGATCGAAGCGCTGGGTGAGCACCCTGCCAAGCCTGGTTTCGCTCACGGAACCTCCAGACGGTAGCCTACGCCCCGCACAGTCTGGATCACGGTGTTCCCAGATCCAACCTTCTTACGGAGATAGTTGATGTAGACGTCGACCACATTGGTTTCAGGATCGAACTGATAGTTCCACACTGCCTCGGCAATCCGTGAGCGCGACATTGTACGACCGGCGTTCCGCATCAGGAACTCCAGAAGTGCGAACTCGCGAGGCGTCAGGTCTACGTCGACGTCACCTTTCGTGACGCACCGATTCAAGGGGTCGAGCCGAAGCCCGCCGACAGCTAACGTCGCGTCCTCATGCCTGAGATGAGCCCTCCGGATGAGCGCTGCCACCCGCGCAAGGAGTTCCGGAAGATCGAAGGGTTTCGTGACATAATCGTCGGCACCACCCTCGAGTCCGCGGACGCGGTCCTCGAGCTCGTGCCGAGCGGTGAGGAGGAGAGTGGGGGTCACAACGCCGCGTTCACGTAGATGGGCAACTACCTCGAAGCCGTCGCGTCCCGGGAGCATCACGTCGAGCACGATGCAGTCATAGTCGTCGCCGAGCGCACGGTCCAGCGCTTCACCGCCCGTTGCAGCCTCGTCAACAGCGTACCCCTCCTCCCGAAACGCCTTGCACAAAAAGCCCCGAAGATTCTGGTCGTCCTCGACCAACAAGATTCGCATGACGGGAACGTATGATCTCGTGCCAGCGTACAGCAACGCTGGCGGCCATTTGTGAGAAGATTCTAACGCTGCGGCGCAGTCCTCAAGCTACTAGCGCCTGTCACCGTCTTTGTTGCCACGCTCTCAGAGCCCCGACACTTACTTACCTTCTGAACCCAAAGAAGCCCCGCCGTGACGGGGCTTTCTCATGGTGGGATACGACCTGACTAGCGCTAACCGAGCCGCTGTCACCACTCCTGCCTAGCCCGATCTTATCGAGAATCGCCGCGAATCGCGGCTCCGACCGCAGTAGGTCAAAGTGAGGGTCTGGCGCGATCTGAAGAGCCACCGGATGTCGCGAGTCCACGAGCCGGTCCAGATGCACAAACGCCTCGTCGGTCCAACCGAGCGCGGCACACGCCACAGCCGTACCGTAGGCCCGCCTAGGCGACCATTCTTGCGATCGCTTCCATTCGAGGTCTGCCTCCCAGTACCCGCGCTCACCGCGTTCAGCGTACCCCGTCCGCTCCGCCGCAACGCGATCAAGCGAGACCCAATCTGGATTGAGCCGGGCGGAGGTTTCCATCTCTGCCAGAGCCTCCTCATACCGACCCTGCACCTCGTAGAGGTGCGCCAGATTGTTGTGCAGCATGACGAAGTTGGGGTCCAGCTCAAGCCCTTTGCGGTAGATCGCCTCTGCCCGGTCGTACCGACGGGCGCAAAGGCTCGCCACTCCGAGCGCCGCGTGGATCGGCAGCGACAACGGGTCGACCTCCGAAGCGTGCTCCAGTAGCGCGATCGCCTCGTCGTGCTCACCTCGATAGACCAGGAAGGATCCATACCATTGGTGCGCTGTCGCCGAGCCCGGGCTGAGCTCCAGGGCACGGCGGAACTCCCGCTCCGTCTCTTCCCAATCCCAGGCCGTCTGGGCTACCACACCCAGCGCCGCGTGGGGCTCACCCAGACACGGATCGATCGCCAGTGCCTGCTCCGCCGCAGCCCGCGCTTGCGAACGTATCTCTGTCGTGGACGCGTCGGCGTAGTACGGCAAAAGGGCGTAAGCGTTGGCTAGGCCCGCCCACGCCTGCGCGAACTCGGGATCCGCCTCCACCGCGCCCCGGAACCACTCCACCGCCTGCCCCAGCGCCGCACCCATACGCAGGGCCAAGAAGTGGCGACCCTTGAGGTACAGTTCGTACGCCTCGACGCTCTCCGTTAGACGACCCTCCAATTGCGCCTTCTCCACCGGCGTCAGTACCGCCTGTAGCGACCCCACAATCCGCTCCGCCACATCGCTCTGAATGGCGAAGATGTCCTCGAGATCGCGATCGTACGTCTCCGCCCAGCGGTGCTCGTCCGTCCGCGCATCGATCAACTGGGTCGTAATACGCACTCGATTGCCTGATCGCTGCACCGCTCCCTGTACGACGTGCGCCACACCGAGCTCCGACGCGATCTCGTGCAGGCTCTTGGTCGTGCCCTTCAGCCGCATGACAGAGGTCCGCGAAATCACCTTGAGGTCCCGCACCCGCGACAGCGTCGTCAGGATCGTCTCCGTCACGCCGTCCGAGAAGTACTCGTTCTCCGGATCGGCGCTCAAGTTGGCAAACGGCAGCACAGCGATCGACTTGCCCGCTTCGGTCTGCGGCACGAATTGTTGAGCTACGGCTTCCCACTGCCGCTCGTACGCCTCCTCCGGGATTCTTGTTACCGCGTACAGTGTCCACTGGCCTGGCACTCCCTTGAGCTCGTACTGGCCCCGGTCGTCAAACCCGAAGCCCGATCCCAACTCCGCATCCCGTACAGTACCTGATACCAGCACCTCCCCCGCCTCGGCCTCCGCCACCACACGCGCACCTACATGTACCGAGATCCCACCAATGTCCCCACCAGCTTCTCGCTCCACCTGCCCCATATGCAGACCGCAACGCACCTGTAGCCCGAGCTCTTCAACTGCATCGCGAATCGCGCTGGCACACAGGATGCCACGCGTTGTGCCGTCAAGCACCGCCAGAAAGCCATCGCCTGCGGTAGCGATCTCTCGACCCTGGAAACGACTGAGCTCCTGGCGCACAATCTCGTGGTGTTGGGCCAGCAGGTCTCGCCAGCCGCGATCACCAAGTTCCGTGGCGCGCTCGGTCGAGCTGACGATGTCGGTAAACAGGATGGTGGCGATGAAGCGTTCAGGCTGCATTAGGCACGGGTACTCTTACTTCATGGCTTCGTCTGTGAAGAACATCACTCCGGCTGAAGGTATTCAGACCCCCGCTCTTGTCACCGTTCTTGTTACCACGCCCCTCAGGGCTGCCGAACGACATGCTTCGGAAAAGCAAAGAAGCCCCGCCGTGACGGGGCTTCCTCATGGTGGGCCTGGGTGGAGTTGAACCATCTCAATAGAGATCCTCAAGCACTGGTTCGATTCCGGAGCTCCCGATCTCGAAAATCGTTTTCTCTCGGTACTCCCAACCCCCAGTCTCCGCAATAACGAAGTGTCGTCCCTTGAAGACAAGAATGGCGAACGGCTCCACCCCGCCAACGTTCATCCCACTGCAACATGTCAACGTTATATGGGGCTGAGAAAAATCGTACGAGCCGTCTCGT
Source organism: Gemmatimonadota bacterium (assembly GCA_039588915.1). Classification (GTDB taxonomy): domain Bacteria; phylum Gemmatimonadota; class Gemmatimonadetes; order JACCXV01; family JAHWKZ01; genus CAMYLR01. Next base: position 8,393 of record JBDGYV010000062.1, on the reverse strand, counting down.
GATAGAACCCAACCCTGAAACACGGTAAAAGGTTCGTAGGCGGAATAGCCCGGCTTCTCGTTCGGGACAACCGGATACACTCTCTTCGCCTGGAAATAGTACAGAGCTCCGCCATCTTGACCGATTCTCCCATGGTAGAAGATCGGGAAACGAAGCGGCTCTTTTGCCCTCGCTGCGGCATCCACTGGATGACCGAACGCGAGAATGCCCTCCTTGTATCCCGGAGCTTCACGCAAAGCCGCACTTCGCTCCCGTCGCTCGAACTCCTCCCGTATGAGCGCAATCAACCGCGCCGGTACCGAGTCCGGCTCGATACTGCGCATCAGCTGCACTGGTCGCTCCTCGCTAAGTACCACTCCGACTCGGTCGACGGGCTTGTAGTAGGGGATGACTCGCGGTTGAAAATCTGTGATCTGGCCTCACGGTTCGTACATCTCGTCGCCAAGAACAAAGCGGACGATGCTCCCTGCGGTCAGAGGCTGAAACGAATCTTCAGAGACGGCGTGGTACCAGTTATTGTCGTACTGGATAATTGACCTGGGGATCGAATCGCGATCCAGCCGAGTCCAATTCCCATCACCGTACGCAGCGAACGGGAGGACGATGCCGTCCGACCGCAAGAGACCGACAATAAGAGAGGTCTCCAGGTCGGTGACGTCGACGCTCTCGGACAGCTCAATCGCTACGGTGTCACGGCTGGCCCAGCTGTCCGGGATCGCGATCGCCACCACAACGGCTTCTCCCGTCGGCGGACGGTGCTCTGCTCCGCCGCACGCAAGTGCCATCGCAGTAACGCACATACAGCTGAGAATGGCAGCTGAGGTGCGCCAGATGTTCATTTTTTCTCGACAAGGGATGACTAGGCCAGATCACCGTCTAAGGATACCCGATCGACTTGTTACCGTTTTCGTTACCACGCCTTTCCGACCCCCACTAAACCACTCACTCCACATAGCAAAGAAGCCCCGCCGTGACGGGGCTTCCTCATGGTGGGCCTTAGTGGAATTGAACCACCGACCTCACGCTTATTGCGCCGGGGAGAGCCTCGACCTCTCACGCTCAAAACCGACGCGCGCAACTCAATCAAAACAGATGTGGGTCTAAGTACGACCGTAGTGGTGGAAGCCGGGAATTCCATTGGAGTCTTGGCCGTTTCCGGGTAGAAGGAGCTAATCTCCCTTCCGGTCGGAACCAAGAAACTCTTAAAAGGAGCCGTAATGACTAACCGTTGGATCGCTCTAAGTCTGCTCCCCGTGAGCTTGCTTGTGGCCAACGCTGGGCACGCTCAGCTACCAGAGACGAGCATGGAGATCGATCTTGCCAGCACGGCCCTGGTCATCACTGATCCCCAAAACGACTTCCTCCACCCAGACGGGGTCGCTTATGGTGCTGTAGGCGCCAGCGTGGAGGAGAACGGGACAGTCGAGAACATTGAACGGCTGCTAGAGGCAGCCAAAGACGCTGGCGTACAGGTCTTTGTGTCTCCGCATTACTACTACCCAACCGACAAGGGATGGCACTTCGAGGGTACTCTCGAAGTGTTGATGCACAACATCAACATGTTCGACCGCAAGGGAGCCCTCACAGTCGATGGCTTCGAGGGCTCTGGGGCCGACTGGCTGTCGCGCTACAAGCCGTACATCGAGGACGGGGAAACAGTGATCACAAGTCCGCATAAGGTGTACGGGCCGGAGGCCAATGATTTGGTCCTGCAGCTTCGGAAGCGGAAAATCGACAAAGTGATCCTCGCGGGAATGTCAGCCAACCTCTGCGTTGAGGCGCACCTGCGAGAGCTGCTAGAGCAAGGGTTTGAGGTGGCCGTCGTAACGGATGGAACAGCAGCCGCGAAGTTTCCCGAACTCGACGGGTACAAGGCGGCGATGACGAACTTTCGGTTTATTGCCAACGACTTGTTGACGACCGATGAAGCTGTCCAGGAGATGCACGCACTGGAACCAGGTGCCTGAGCGAGTCGCAAGCACAGTAGGATTTCACGGGACCCCGCCACACGGCGGGGTCCTCCTCGTTTCGCACGTTTCTAGACCTTCACGCTCACGAAGGGCTCTTATCACCTTTTTAGACATGCTTACGCCCGCGAGAAAAACGTCAGCTAGGTAACCAACACCAGTCGCGACGCGATCTAGACCATCGCCCTGAAGCGCTCGTTGGGCAGGTACCCCGTGTCGTCCCTCGAAAACTCCGGTTTGATGCGACGCAACAGGTACACGTCGAGTTTCCCCTTCTCTTTGACATCCACGCTTCCCCGCGACTCCGTCTCGAAGAACTCCTTTACCCGCTCGTTCGTATGGTGCGAGATACAAACACCTCCCGCGACCCCGGTCGATTCGATTCGAGATGCGACGTTCACGGTATTGCCCCACGTGTCGTACGCAAACTTCCGCTTCCCAACCACCCCGGCGATCAAAGGTCCGGTGTGAAGACCCACCCTGACGGGCCAGGGCGCCAACCCCAGCTTCTTCCTTTGCTTGTTGACGCGTTCAACGAATCGCGTGATCTCGAGCGCGGCCAAACACGCCTCGACGGGATTGGTCACGTTTTCTTCGGGAACCCCGCCAACACACATGAATGAGTCCCCGATCGTCTTGATCTTCTCTAGTCCGTTTCGCTCCGCGATATCGTCGAAGCCGCGAAAGAACTGGTCGAGCGTTTCGATCAAGGATCGGGGCTCCGTCTCCTCCGCCCGGTGCGTGAACCCTTCGAAATCGGTAAACATGACCGTTGCAAGAGCGTAGTACTTCGGCTGTACCGTCTTCTTGGTCTTCAGCTCATCAGCAATCGGAGTCGGCAGGATGTTGTGCAGAAGACGCTCCGACCTTCGCTGCTCGGCCTGTAGTTGCTCGTGTGTCTCTGCCAACTCCGCCGAAATACGGCCGGTTTCGATCAGCTGACGCCTCAACTCCAGATGAGCCATCGTTTGTCTAGCCAACTGTTCTATCGCCAGCTGCTGTGCGCTGCTAATCTCCCTGGGCTTGAAGTCCATAACGCAAACCGTGCCCAAGGCGTACCCGTCCTGGTTGATCAGCGGCATCCCGCAGTAGAACTGAAATCCAGGCTCACCGGTTACGCTCTTGTGATCCGAGAACCGGTCGTCCGCCTCCAGGTTGGGGACGAGCAAAAGCGAGTTCTGGCATAGCGTCGTAGAGCAGATACTGCCACGCGGTAGACAACTAAGGTCCGCAGGGAGTCCGTACTTCGCCTTCAACCACTCGTCTTCGTCCTCGATCAAGTTCACCAGACCGACGGGACAGTCACAGATTGCGGCAGCCAGCTCGGCAACGTCGTCGTACGCCAACTCTGGCGGCGTTGCAGCGATCTCATACGACCGTAACGCTGCGACGCGTTTTTCTTCGTTCGCTGGTACTGGATAGCTCAAGCCACACTCCTTGGTTACTGGCTCTGTCAAGACTCGTGTACCAACGTCACTCGTTAGATCCTCAACTCCCTTGCGTGGTACAGGCAGACGGTTGCAGACTTCGGCACTTGGACTTTCACCTGCGATTCACGGGATTTTGGGTGAAATCAGGTGCGTTATCCCTGACCTCTGGGTTCAGGCTAGCACAAATTTCTGAAATTACCCTATACCCTGACAGGGCAGGTACCGGCCTGCTTTGGGGTGGGAGCTTGCCCGCTAGTGGCCTCGGCTCTCCAGCGGGATCATGATGTGCGCGTAGGGAGTGTCGGGCCACATCACCCACGGTCCGCCATTCAAGTGGTCGGTCGAGATGTTCTCCAACAACGACGCATCGGGCTGGAGAATCATCAGGTGTGGGCCAAGGTCGGTGACCCAATCCTCCGGCCCCGTCGGCTCGGTTGCATAGGGATCGCTGTTGCTCACCGGGGTGTCACCCTGAAGCATGTACGCGAAGCCGATCTCCGCATACGTGGGCTCGATGTTGTTGACGTACGCGTTCAGGAAATTATCCCACGCAGCCGTAATGCACCACGGGTCATTCCCTGGCGTGTCCGGCCGATCCGGAAGGCACGTCCACTCGTTGGTGCCTTCCTTCAGCACATTCATTCCCCAGTCCTTGATCGTTGCGTCCGCCGAAACGGATGTCGGGCCAGCGCTCATGGCGCTCTGGATCTGTACATCCACTTCTGAAGTGTACTCCCCCTCCTGCGCGATCAACGTCACGGGTATGGCGTACGCGAACAGAAGTGTAACCAGTGCGAGGTAATAAATACGAAGCATCGTTGCCTCCAGAACGAGCAATCAGAAAGTGATGGGCGGTGCCTTTTGGGCGACTGGGCGATCTTGCGGTCCTTCGCGGGGTTGGTCAGCTGTCGCGGAGGAAGCGAAGATCCGGAGCTTTGCGTCCCCGGCTTTCACCAGGTTTGCCTTTTTCTAGGCAGCTTGCATCTGTGATGCTATCACGGGCTCAGTAGTCGGTCAACACGGGGGCGCTCTATCTCCAAGCAAAAAGAGCTGCCAGATCATACCGTCTTTGTTACCACGCCCCCCAAACGCCCCGAGACTACCTACCCCCTGAACCCAAAGAAGCCCCGCCGTGACGGGGCTTCCACATGGTGGGCCTGGGTGGAGTTGAACCACCGACGCCTCCTCAAAGGGGAGTTCATTTCTTCCCGATCACGATCTCGGATGTGAAGCCGTGGTGGATCAACTCACGTCGAACGTCACGAAAGCCGGTTTTTCTAGCTGACTCCTCCGTGAAGACGGGACGGCAACCGCCGTAGAGGTACGGGATCAGTCTGCGGGGAGTGGCTCGGTAGAGCTTCTCCCACCGCGTCATGTGCCGGCCTCTGCTCATATTCACCAAGACCATGCGACCGTTGTCTTTCAAAACCCGCCTGAACTCAGCCAGAACCACCGGGATCTCGGCCAGAGGAACCAGGTCCAGCATGTAGCTGTTGAATAACACGTCGAAACAGCCTTCCTCAAACGGCAGCGATCTGGCGTCCGCTTGATAGAGCTCGACGTTGGTGAAATCTGCCTTCGCGACCGAGCGCCTGGTCTTCTGCAACATCCGATGCGACAGATCCAGGCCGGAAACGATGTTCGTCTTCTCGACCCGCTTGAGGATTTCGAGCATCGCCGCGCCCGTACCGACGGCGACCTCGAGAACCCGGTCCTCAGGCTTGATTTCCCCGAGCTCCAGGCCGCGAAGTCTGGGTTTTCTCTCGAGAGGAACGACACACCATCCGTAGACAGGGCTCCACAGGTCGTAGGCCCTCCGGATGGCGTCTGTCGCAACTGGCGCCTCGATCATGGGTTGTTCGCGTTCCGCCTCAACCATCGAGCACTCCCGGAACCGTCTTACAGAGACCACGTTGCTCCGCGAGCAACTGCAAGCGAAGAACCGATCCCATTATCAATCGTAGTCAGGATTGAGCCGAAGGTATGCCCGGAAGATCTTGATCCGGCGTGTAAGAATCCGCCCTTTCAATGGCCGCCCTTGTCACCGTCTTTGTCCCCTCGTCGCGCACAATCTTACAGGAGCCGAGGTAACCCTACGGACCAGCCAGCCTCGTTGGAGACGTGATCCCGGTCTGGGGACGGGGATTCTGTCTTCAGTTCGGAGCCATGCACCAACAGCATCTTGACAAAGGGATCAAAGTCATACATACTGGTCTGTATGACTTTGGACTCTACGCCGGTACGCAACCGCCAGAACCCGGAAAAAACGCGAGAAGCCCTGCTAGACGCGGCCTTTGACGAGATGTACCTGCACGGTTTCCGTGCCGCCGGTATCGAGGTGATCCTCGCAGCGAGCGGCGTCTCCAAGGGAGCGCTCTACCACCATTTCGGGAACAAGCAGGGACTCGGCTACGCGGTGGTGGAGGAAAGGGTGAAGCCGCTGGTGCGTGAGCGCTACATCCAACCCTTCAAGGAATCAAACGACCCCACGGAGGCGCTCCGAAGGATGGGGCAGAGAATGGAAGAGGAGTTGATGAAGACCGGGATCCTCCAGCGGGGCTGCCCGGTCAACAATCTGATCCAGGAAATGTCCGGAGTTGATGACGGGTTTCGCCGGCAGCTCGCCGCCATCCTCCAGGAATGGCAGGACACAATCGCTGATGGCCTCCGCCGCGGCCAGGCAGCCGGGACGGTCGCCCCCGAGGCCGACCCGGAAGAGGCGGGAACCTTCATGGTCGCCGCCTATTTGGGGGCAGTTGGGTTCGCCAAGAACGCCCAAGATCTCCTACCGTTCGGTGTCTGTCGAAGGGTGCTCGACACCTATCTCGAAACCCTACGACCAAAGATCGCGTCCTCCACGGACTCGCGTCTTCACCCCCAAGGAAAGGAGTCCCGCCATGTCAGTTGAACAGAACAAAGCCATCCTGAGGCGTGGCGCGGAAGCGTTCAACAACCGCGAAGACCGGTCAGGCTGGTTAGGGATTCACGACTCGTCGGTCGTCGCACATGGGCTCGGGCCGGAGCCGCTCGACCTGGGGGGCCTGGAGCGGTTCTACTCGGGGCTCTGGGCCGCATTTCCCGATCTCCACATTTCCGTTGACGACCTGATCGGCGAAGGGGACAAGGTCGCCTGGCGTCTCGCTGTCCAGGGTACGCAGCAGGCCGAGTTCCGGGGCGTCCCGCCAACCGGGATCGAGGTGACGTTTGGAGCCCAGTACATCTTCCGCTTCCACGATCGCAAGATCGTCGAGCGCTGGACAAACTTCGACCGTCTTGGCGTCATGGTCCAGCTCGGTGCCATCCCCGCGCCGGTCTGAGGTAACCACGCGGGACGTCACGACTGCAACTCCATCACTATCGGGGAGGGATCGGTTCATGACTGAACGACAGAAGGCGCGAGCACTGCGCGCGGTGCTCCTCGTTGTCGGCGTGATCTTCGTTTTCGGGGTCTGGCTTTTCATGCGGATCTGGCCGGCGGGCTGGCAATGGCAGCCCAACCAGCATGAGTACGAGCAGATGTTCCAGGGCGTGTACGCAACGCTCGGGATCTTCCTCATCCTGGCCGCCCGCGCGCCGCACGAGCATCGAAGTCTCATACTGTTCACGGCGTGGTCCAGCATCGTGCATGCCGGCGTCATGGCTATCCAAGCGATACGGGACACCGCTGAACGAGGACACCTTATCGGCGATATACCGGCGCTCGCCATCGTCGGGATCGTCCTGCTGTTGCTGGCGCCGAAGGCAATAAGGCCATCAGTCCCGGCCCAAGGCACGAAGGAGATGGAACTCAATCCCCAGGGAGTCTAGAATCAAAAGTCCGTGCTTCCTCGAGTGGGGCTACGCGGCTTCCTCATGGTGGGCCTGGGTGGAGTTGAACCACCGACCTTTCAACCGCAAAAACAACGTTCCACCCCCACACTTACTCGCAGACGCCTCCGCAGTCCACGCCGCCGGTATTCGGATCGCAATCATCCGTGGGGTCGTCAATGCAGGCGAGTCCGGCAGGGCACTGCAAACCCGCGACGCCTCCGCAGAGCAACTGGGAATCCCCTGTTGGTCCATCATCAGAGCATGCGAGAGCGAACATAACAAGCAAGACGGGACAAGAACGTTCAATCAACCTGAGAATTGCTCGCATACGGTCCCTCCAAGGTGTAAGAAACGGAGACGGGCCACTGATTCGTGTTCCGACAGGCGTCGCGCAGTCCTCACTGCTCGTCACCTCTCGCCTCCCCTTTCTTGTCGTGCATGCCTCCCATGCCCTGCATCATCTTCATGTGCCTCTGCTGCATCTTCTCGCGCATGGCTTTGCGCTGTCCCACCAATTCCTCGAGGACTTCGGCCATGGCATTCACCTTGTCGTCACCTGTGGCGGCGTTCATGGCTGCGACCAGCGAGTCGAGCTTTGCGTCCATACTTTCCATTTCCGCCATCATCTTCTGGTGCTTGGCCATCATGCCCTCGCGGTGCTCCATCATCTTCTCGCACCCCATCATCTCTTGATCCTCCTGGGCCAGCGCTTGACCGGTCAGGGCGCTAACCAGCAACACACCAGGTAGGGCAATGCGTAGCATCTGGTACCGGTTCATGATGTGCTCCTTTTCATGTGTACTCCTGTGCCCAAAACGAACAGGGCGATGACCCGGCTTGTTACCGTCCTTATAGCACGCTACGGGAAACCTCACCAAGCAAAGAAGCCCCGCCGTGACGGGGCTTCCTCATGGTGGGCCTGGGTGGAGTTGAACCACCGACCTCACGCTTAGTTGCCTGGCCCCACTCGATGCCACTCTTCCCGGCGGTCGACTCACTCGTGCAAGGCCACCCCATGAAGTTCTCGTCCCACAGATCCAGGTAGGCCTCCGTGCCGTGTCGCCAGCACCAGCAGGTGGTCGTTCGGTGCCGTGATAGTGGAGAGATTATCGAAGCTCGCCCTTACCCGAGCTCTGAAGGCTCCGAGCGCTCCCTCGAACTCCTCCGGCGTGTAGAACCGGAACGT
>JBDGYV010000061.1:0-16986 GCA_039588915.1 Gemmatimonadota bacterium | reverse complement strand
CGAACCGGACTGATCCAGTACGAGGACCAGATCGAGCGGTGGAACGGTCGCCTCGGCCGCCGCCACGACACCGACCCGATCCCGTCCGAGGACGCGCATAAAGGTCGTCGGCACAACTTCGCTGGCGCCGACGGAAACCGTGTTCTCACCCTCGGCGTTGACGCTAAACGAGTAGTTGAGCAGGGCTGGGTCGACTCCGTTGGCCTTCGCGAGCGCTTGGATCCTCTGCTCGGCGTCGGCCTGGCTTTGCCGCAGCGCCGCAGCACCGCCCAGCGCCGCGGCGTCTACCGCGCGCGACAGCTCGGCTCGCGCCACATAGGCACGCCCCGAGTCGAGCGCGAGACCGGCCATGCCGAGCAGGGCGACAAGGCTCACCGCGACGAACGCCAACACCGTCCCCCGCTCGTTACCAATCACTTGGTGCCAAAAACTCTTCCTCATCGCTCTCTCCTCTTTCCTCCGTCTTGCTGACATCCTAGAAGACCGCTCGGGTGTAGAGTGTGCTCGGTATCACGGTTATCAGATTCCCGAGCGGTGTCATCCGCTGATAGCTGTAGAAGATCTCGACTATGTGTATCTGTTGACCTTCCTGAAGGCCCAATGTGGCCAACGACGGTACCGGGTCGCCGATCCCCCCGATCCGGCTGACGCCCGCGTAGCCGGCGCTGACCGCTTGGTCCTGAATCGTCGGTGTGCCGCCTGTGACCACCAGTCGCGTGCAAACCACGCCGCCGCGTGACGGCAGCTTGATCGACGCGCCGTTGCTGGAGACCGTCTGAACCGCGTCCGCCAGCGTCGAGCCGCGGGCCGCGATGTTCGCGCCCTCCCGGCTCAAACTCGTGATCGTATGGTCGACGCTGATCGCGTTCCCAAACTCGACGACGCCGAGGAAGACCAATAACAGGAGCGTCGTCACCAGCGCGGTCTCGACGGTCGCTGTCCCGCTTTGCGAGCTCCCCATTAGACCCGTATTTCTCGCTCGAGTGTAGGTCACTCACGGGCCACCACTTAGGAACGGCTCGTTCTTCATCGAGGTCGCGACGGTGAAATCGTACTTCCCGCCCGGGAAGAACGTGCTGACACCGGGGGTAACGAACTGAAACTCGAAGTTCCCAGTCACGGTGACGATCTGGGTTGGGCCGCCACCATCGGCCGGATCGACGATCAGTTGATCGACGTCGAGGTCGAGCGTTTTCGCGCTATTCGTGATCACGCTCTTGATCGACTCGGCCCGTGTCATGGCGTTGCCTTGGGCGTCGTCGAGCGTGCCGCCGGTGACGGCAAAGCGCGTCGCCTCGTGAACGGCGTGCTGGAGCGTCAACCGAGTGTAGAAGAAACGCGAGAAATCGAAGATCCCCATAAACAGAAGCGCGATGAAGGGGATCACCATCGCGAATTCGATGATGGTTTGTCCACGATCAGAGTGGAATCGACCTGCTTTCATTGCTCCCTCCAGTGTTTCCTCAGGCGGCGGGTTCACTACCCGGTTCTCCCAGATCCGGTTTGCCACCACTTTTCCTCGGGGGGGTATCTCACTGTACCCGAACTATGTAAGACGATCAAGAGTTATGGTAATGATTTTCAATTTGTGGAAAAACTTTACAGTTCAGTGTGCATTATCTTGCCATGAGTGTGAAAGAAGTTGCCACATCTGGGTCGACAGGTTCACCGCCCTCCAGCGTGAGAACCGGCTTCACCGATGCGACCGATAGGGGGCAACGGTAGGTTTGAGCCCGATGGACACCTGGAGAGATCTCAAGCCCGGCACACGCGTGGTGGTCGCGATGAGCGGTGGGGTCGATTCGAGCGTGGCGGCGTCGATGCTGGTCGAACGCGAACTCGACGTCATCGGGATCACGATGAAGAACTTCTGCTACAGCCAAGTACCCGAAGAGTACGCCGACGCGGCATGCTGCTCGTTGGTGGCAATCGAGGATGCGCGCGAGGTGGCGCGCACGCTCGGGATTGTCCACCATGTGCTCGACTTCGAGGGCCCGTTCCGCAAAGCCGTCATGGACCCCTTCGTGGCCGAGTACGCAGTCGGCCGGACCCCCAATCCGTGCGTCCGATGCAACCGGTTGGTGCGCTTCCCCGGCCTCTGGCGCAAAGCCCGGTTGCTCGGGGCGCTCGGCGTGGCCACCGGTCACTACGCGCGAGCGGTTCGGACCGCGCACGGCGGTGTCGAACTCCGACGTCCGACCGACCGGACCAAGGACCAGACCTTTTATCTGTGGGGTTTATCTTCGCAGCTCCTCGAGCGGGCGTTCTTTCCGCTCGGCCAGCTCACCAAGGACGAGGTCCGAACACGGGCCGAAGCGCTTGGGTTGGCGACCGCGGGAAAGCCTGAGAGTCAAGACATCTGCTTTATCCCCGACGGTGACTTGCGGGGTTTTCTCGAGCGCTACCAGAAAGCCCATCCCGAAGTTGCAACGAACGATCGCTTCGCTCCGGGCGCCATCCGGATCGCAGGTGGTGAGCGGGTCGGCACACACGCCGGGAGCGGGTTCTACACCGTTGGTCAGCGGCGCGGGCTTGGCGTGACCGCATCGGAGCCGCTCTACGTCACCGCGATCGAGCGATCGAACACGCTGGTCGTCGGGACCGAGGATGAGCTGTACGAGAGCGGGCTCGAGACCGAGGAGACGAGTTGGCTTGGCAAGCCAGCGACGGGCGCTTTCCAGGCCCAGGTTCAGATCCGCTACCGGTCCGAACCGGCGCAGGCCGAGATCACGCCGCTGCCTGGCCGCCGGGCCGAGATCCGTTTCGAGCACCCGCAGCGGTCGGTGGCACCCGGCCAGTCGGCCGTCTTTTACGCCGGCGAGCGGCTGCTTGGCGGAGGGACGATCGCGCACGCACTGGCGTAGGCTGGCTTCGAACTTGCAAACTGGACTCGGGGTCAAGCCGACAACCAACACCGGGTGACATGACGGACCTACTGCGAACCGCCCTGCTGGAAGCCCAGAACGACGACGGCGGATGGAGCGTCGACGGCTCCGGGCAGAGCCAGACCGAAGCCACCGCGCTGGCGGTCCTGGCCGCCGGGTCCACCGCTCCCGCGTCGCGCGGAGCCGAGTGGCTAGGCGCTCACCAGCGATCCGACGGTGCGTGGCCGCCATGGGCGAGCGTCGATCTCACAAGCTGGGCGACGCCGTTGGCAGTGCTAGCGCTAAGCGAGATCGACCGCACCGCCGCGCTAGCGGGTGCTGAATGGCTATTGGGTCAAGGCGGGCGGAGCTACCCCTGGTACACCAAGCTTTTGTTTCGACTCTTCCCGGATCGCAATGTCATCGAGCTTGACCCCGACTTGACCGGTTGGCCGTGGCTCCCTGACACGTTCAGCTGGGTCGAGCCAACGGCGTACGCGCTGATCGCGCTCAAATCGCTTCGCCACCGACTACCGCCTCGGACCACGGCCAGAATCGACGAAGGCGAGCGGATGATTCTCGATCGCACGTGCCCCGGCGGCGGCTGGAACTACGGCAATTCGCGGGTGTTGGACGAAGACCTCTGGCCCTACCCCGACACGACGGCGCTGGCGCTAATCGCGCTTCAAGACGCGCCGGTCGGCGAGGAGATCGGGGCCAGCCTCGAAGCGCTGGAGCGGATGCTCGACGACAATCACTCGGGCCTCGCGCTGTCGTTATCAATCCTCTGCTTCAGGCTCTACAATCGGCCCACGGAAGCGCTCGAGGAGCGGCTCGTCGAGCGGTTAAACGAAGTCGTCGCCTACGGGGAGACGCGGTCGATCGCGCTCAGCTCGATGGCCCTCGATGACGCCACCAACCCGTTCGCTTTTGGCTCCCATGCTCGATCGTAGAGAGTTCTTGAAGGCGGCTGGCGGCGCCATCGTTGCCGCCTCGCTCCCGGGCTGCCAACAGGGCGAGCGGTGGCAGCCGGCGGCATTCGTCAAACAGCCCCGCTCCCAAGTCGCCATCATACCTGCCGCCAGTTACGAGCGTCCGCTCGAGGAGACGATCCTCACCGGTCTGAAGCTCTTCCGGTTGGACATCATCGATCGCAAGGTGGTGCTCAAGCCGAACTTCGTGGAGTTCGATCCACAAGGCGTGATCAACACCCATCCCGCGGTCTTGGTGGCTGCGATCGAAGCGTTCCGGCGGTTGGGAGCGCGCGAGGTCATCGTCGCCGAGGGTCCCGGGCACCGGCGCGACAACGAGTACCTGCTGTCGGCATCGGGCACCGGAGATGCGCTGGCCGACACCGGGGCGACGTTTATCGATCTCAACCACGACGCGGTGCGGCGCGTGGCGCTCGACAGCGACTACTCCGGTCTGGGACACTTGTACCTGCCCGAAACGGTGCTCGACGCCGACCTCTTTGTGTCACTCCCCAAGATGAAGACGCACCACTGGGCCGGCGTGACGCTATCGATGAAGAACTTGTTCGGGATCGTCCCCGGATCCGTCTACGGCTGGCCCAAGAACCTGCTCCACTGGGCGGGCATCGGGGACAGTATCCTCGACATCAACGCCAGCATCGGCGTGCCGCGGTTCAACATCGTCGACGGGATCGTCGGGATGCAGGGCAACGGCCCGATCCAGGGCGAACCGATTCACAGCGGCGTCATGGTCTTTGGCGCCGATCCGGTGGCGGTTGACGCGACCTGCGCCCGACTGATGAACATCGATCCGTGGAAGATCGGTTATCTAGAGCAGGCCAATGCCTTTCTAGGCAACCTAGGAGATGATGTCATCGAGCAGATTGGGGAGCCGGTGGATCGCCTCCAGCAGGACTATCAGGTTCTCGAACACTTTCAGGGGATCAAGGCGACGTCTCGAGTCACCGCCGGATGACACCGTCGTCGAAGAGCCGTCGCGGCTCTCCGCGAACAATTCCCTACCAAGTCCTTGCACTATTAGCAGCTGGCGGATTGCTCGTAGCCCACGTCTACGTAACTCGGCAGGGCGATCGTTATACGGGTCCCCTGCTCCTGGTCGACCACTTCTTTGACGTCGCGATCGTCTTGTTCCTCCTCATGCTCTGCGCGGCGGCCGGCCGACGCGCGCTCGCGGCGTGTCGGGTCGGCTTCGATCGGCCACTCGAGGCACTTCTGTTCTCCACCGCTGTTGGAGCCGGCGGCGTCGCCACGCTAACGCTCACGCTCAGCCTCACGATTGGATCGCGGCCGTGGATTCTGTGGCTACTGATGATCGCTCTGGCAGCAGCTTTAAGACGCGACCTTCAGGACAGCCGGCGCGTGGCTCTCGAAGCGGGTCGCGGCTTGCTCGAAGCAGATCGTAACCCGCTGATGGTGTTTGGGCTTGTGGTGTTCTCGGCGGTCGCCGGGTTTCTCCTTCTCTACGCGGCAGCTCCACCCACTGACTGGGACACCCTGATGTATCACATCAAAGTCCCTTCCGACTTCCTTGCCGCTGGCCGTGTACATGTTCCCGAGGACAACCTCCATGTGACCCGAACCGGCCTGGTGCACTCTCTCTACCTTCTCTTGTTGGCAGCGCAGAGCATGTCCGCCCCGGCCTTGTTGAGCGCCGCGATGACGCTGCTCCTCGCCGTAGCGGTGTTCGCCTTTTGCTCGCGCTTCCTGGCCCAGGAAACAGCCGCCGTTTCACTGGCCAGTTTGTGGGGCACGACAACGATTCTCCTAGTGGCCATCACACCCCGCGTGGACCTAACCCTGGCGTTCTTCCTGTTCCTAGCCCACTACGCGTTGCTGCTCGTGCTTTTGGGCTCCGCGAGTCGAGCTCACTTTCTGATGGCTGCGCTCCTCTTGGGATTCGCCTTCGGGATCAAGTTCCAAGCTGCTACGTACATGCTCGGCCTTGCGCCTTTAGTTTTCTGGACGGCACGCTCGTTGGATCCCGCGCCCCCACGTGTGCTAAAGCACTGTCTTCTTTTTGGCCTCCTAACGGGCCTTGCCGCTTCGCCGTGGCTGCTAAAGAACTGGCTTCTACTGGGAGCCCCCACTTACCCACTTCTCTCCCCAAGAATCCTTCCGCCTTGGCTCGTTCCGCTCTTCGGCAGTCATTACGTACCAGCATCAATCGACCCGAACATTTTTGACTGGGTATGGGACCTTAGGAAATCCCTCAATCTGCGTGACGCGTTCCTGAATCCAGGTCTGCTGACCATCGAGGTCGAGGGGAGGCTCTACTTCTCCAACCCGATTCTTCTGGCCCTACCTCTTGGCTTCGCTTTTATCCGGAACAGGGCGATGTGGTGGTTGATGCTCCCGGCCGTATTGAGTCTTGTATTCCTCCTTGTTCCTTTCCCACACTCCAACCTTCGGTATCTGGTGCCATCGCTCGTGCCACTGACGATCGTCGCCCTGCACGCGATCTTCCTCGCAACCTCCTACGTAATCGACCGTAATAGGAGTTTCTTGATCCTGATCCCAATGGTCACCGCCACCCTAATTCCTACGGCGTTCTCCATTTACTTTTGGATGAGAGAAGTTGACGCGGTCGGCTATTTCATCGGAGCAGCCTCGAAAAAGCAGTTCCTGGAAACCCACATGTTTGTCAAAGAGCACGTGGAACTCGTCGACCTTTTGAACTCGGAATTGTCTAGCGAGAGCCGAGTGCTCTTGCTGTTCGAAGCTCGAGGTTACTATTTCGAGCGCGATGTGCTCCAAGATAACATGTCGAGAAACTGGGCTTTGCTCTCGTCAAGACTCGACGAGGATGAGTGCCTCGAGGAAACGGACATCACTCATGTTGTCCTGAACAACGGAGCGCTCGCCTATTTCTCCGACGGCGGTCTCGATCTGCACCTGATTCAGTGGCGACGATGGCAGGAGTTTCGCACCCGCTGCCTCACGCTGGTCAACCAAATCCCAAGCCGCTACCTGCCAGCAGCTCCGATCCGTGTCGATAATGTATACTCGCTATATCGCGTCAAGTCGGATCTAGACTAAAGGGTGTCATTCTTTGAACCCTTTCCATAGAGTCCTCGCCTTTTTGCACCGTATCGAGTCACTCACAACAAATAGACGTTCAAGCTCGCCGCGTTACCCCATGGACCGGGCGACGAAAACACGTCTAGAGAAGAAGAAGAACTTGATCACGAACGAAGTCATCAAGACTAAACCGACGGCGATCAAGTACGGCACTCCGACCCACACGTGAAGCACTAGAAACGCGCCGTACTCGCACACTCGAAACACGACCACGGACAGGGCAAACCTTCGGAGCTGCCACCCAGCCGGACCCGAGGACGCTCGGTAAACGAAGTATCGGGACAACACAAAGTTAAGGAAGAAGACGATCACGATCGCCAGCGCGAAGGCCGCTTCCGGTCGCACGTTACCGAGCTCGTGAAATCCCCACGTAAGGATGATATTGGCCCACAGGCTCACGAAGGAACTACCGCAGTATCTTGCGAAGGTTCGCTTCATCTTCTCATTCTTTGGATATTCTTACAGATAGCCGTATCGGCGCTGCAAGAGGAAGGTCAAGGTATTGACCATCGCTTTGCTTCCTCGAGGGAAGTTCGTTCTCCATTCCTCGTCTAATCGCAGTGCGACCCGACCCGTGTCAAAACGCATGGGATTCCCGGATACGGTGTGTTGAGTATCCAATTGGATGAGCGCGTTCACATCCATATCCCCCAGCTCCAGGCTCAGGGCCTCGGATAATCTTGCGAGTGTTTCTACGGGATGGAGCGCCAAATCCTCATATCTGACAAGTGCGTACGGTACTCTTCCGGCGAGCGATCCGATAACAACATTGTAAATGTTCCAAGCCATAGCAGTCTTTACGATGCTGTGCCTGGGCATATACGCCTTCTTCCAGTGAATCTCGGGTCTCTCTTTCCATTTGCGCCACGCATACGCCACGGCATTGCTGTTTCGAATCAAATGTACGATCGAGACCTTCACGTTCGGCATCGAGGCAAGAAGAAACGCTTCAGCCGGATACTTGGACGAATCCACGATCAATCTGCTCTGGGAGACATCCCGAAGCGATCTGTAGAGTCGGGCGAGCAACCCGGTGTATCGCTCGTAGCGACACCGGAAACGTCGAGTACGGAGCCGGGGATCCAGCAGCCGAGGGATCTGATGTAAAGAGCAAAGGTGAGCCCGAAGCGCAACGATCTCGGAATAAGAGATTGCCGGGACGAGATCTCCAAAGGCTTCCGATGAAACCCGTCTCCAGAAGGGGCAACCGGAGAAAGGCTCCCCACAGCCGCACAGCTGATCGAGCACATACCCTCTTTCCCAGACGTGCGTCAGTTCACCAGCCGGAAGAATACCGGGGGACTGCCCCATCATTCGCTCTAGCAGCGTGCTGCCGCTCCGCCCAGCGCCGGCTATAAAGATTACTTCGATCTCGTTCACGTTTTCTTTCAATGGAGGTCCTTAGAACCCCTTCTCCGGAGCTCTAAGGTTCAGCACGCTCAGGAAAAAGCTGGAGGAGGCGACTTGAACTCCAAGAATGATCGCGGTGGCGGACGGAACAACGATTCGAAGGGAGGCCTGGGGGTCCAGAGTTCCGAATGAGGCCTGACCCCATGATTGAACTGCGGAGACAGACCCTAGCAAACCGAGAGCAACTAGCAAAAGTCCTCCCACGATCCCGGCCTCGAGCCGCAAGGCCCCCTGGAAGCGCCGAATGCCACGGTTCTCGGGCAACAAGTTGGCGTTCATCGCAAAGATCTTCGCGAACAGTGCAAACACAATGAGCTGCAAACCACCGACGATCGCGGCAGCGCTGTAAACGAGCGTGTTCACGTCGAAGGAAACTGAGCCCACAACTACTGGTCGTTGCAGAAGAAAAACCATGGACACCAACCCCGATCCCATAAGAAAAAGACCTGGGTACAGAAACAGCCACTCAGGGCTGAAGAGAAGCAGGAATCGGAGGTGCCGCCAGCCATCACGCCATCGGCGCAAGTGCGGCCGGCGGCTTCTGCCGTCCGGCGATAGCGTGGTGGGCACTTCGCTGATCCTAAAACCTTGGAGCGTTGCCTTCACGACCATCTCGCTCGCAAACTCCATGCCCCCGCTGCTGAGTTTCAATCGCTGAATCGCTTGTTTGTCAAACCCTCTCAGCCCGCAGTGAAAATCCCTGGAGCTGCTCCCGAAGAAGAGCCGACCCACAAACGACAGCACCGGATTTCCGAGGTACCGATTCAAGTAGGGCATGGCGCCCTTTTTGATACCGCCCTTGAAGCGATTCCCCATAACCAGGTCGAAGCCGCATCTCAATCGGTCCACGAAGGGATCCAGATTGGCGAAGTCGTAACTGTCATCGGCATCTCCCATGATCACATACGTGCCTTGAGCCTCCTTGATGCCAGCGATCAACGCGTTGCCATAGCCTCGCTCCTCGACGGCTATGACCCGCGCTCCAAGATCTTTTGCGATCTCCCTCGATCCATCGGTGCTGCCATTGTCGGCGATCAGTACTTCACCCTTGATCCCTCGACTGGTGAGGTAGTTACTCGCTTTTTGGATGCAAACTCCGAGCGTTTCGGCCTCATTCAGGCAAGGCATCAGAATGGTCAACTCGCAACCATTCATTTGAGGCGCTGGATGGCTTTCGGTCATCGTCAAGACCTCAACAAAGTACGGGTCGAAAAACCCGTGATGTGTACCCCTTCATCGAACATCCTCCTGAATTTCGCAATATCGGGGCCACCCGGGGAAGACCCCCGTCAATGCGATCCTAAGCGAGAGGTCAATTCAAGCTGCTTGCGCCCTCGAAATCGTAGCGTAGGCAACAAGAGCGACGAGATAGAACCCGAAGCCGGTCCAGAAGCCGGCCGAGATCCCGAAGGTCAACGCGATCGCCACGGCGAGGACCGAGGCACAGACTGACGTGGCGCCATTGATGCCCCACAGCCATGGGGTCAAGCCAGAGTGATTCGCACTCGCGACGCGTATCCCAAGGGGGAAGGCCATCCCCATGAAGACGCCCATGGCTGCAAGCGGCGCCGCAGAGATCATGATCCTTGCCGGCATAGGTGCGCTGTCGAAGACGCGGATCGCCAACGGTATGAGAAGGCCAGCGATCGCAAGCATCAAGACCAGCATGGCGAGCCGTTGGAGACCGCCGGTGCGAAGGACTCGATCATCAACTTTCCCGCTGAGAAAGCTTCCGACCCCGCCAGCGACCAGGAGTACAAAGAGAATCACCACCAATCCGTAGATGGGGTGGCCCAGATAGATGATGAGTCGTTGCATCATCGATATTTCGACCAGCATGAAGCCAAAGCCGATGCTGGCGAAGAAAAGCACAAACGGCCAAGCCCCCCGAACGCGCTTGAAGCCAGCTACTACGACCAGCGGGAGGGCGATGCATGCGCTGGTAAGCGCAAAGACGATGATCAGCAGGTTCATGAGAACCGACACAGCCTTTAGGTTGGCAGTGTAGTCGAGTGATGTGTTCGGAGGGCTAAACCAGCTCCCAATCGGTAGCATGTTGAAGAAGAAAGGCCGGTCGTCGGTGGGTGGACGGATATCGAGCCCGATGCGCTGGCTCACTTGCGAAAGATCTTCCCCTGAAGCGATGGCTGACAGGTTGGCGTCGTCAGCCTTACCGGGAACGAGCATTACGTCGAAGTCCATCTCGTCCGCCAGCTTTTCGATCCGAGCGATTTCGTCGGCGCTGTACGGCTGTCGGCTGAGCAACAGAGCCACCATCGGGCCCCAAGAGGGCGGACGTCTAGCCTGCGGATTGGCAACCACCGCGATGTGATCCTCGGGGCGGTCGACACCGAATTCTGCAAGCGCTGACCGCGCCAGCGACACGAGCCGGTACAGCTCCGCAAGGTGGGGGCCGCGAGAAATCGTAAGGATCCCATTCTCACTTAGGCGTTCGAGAAAGAGTTTCCAGGCTTCGCGTGTGTAAAGCGAGTTCTCGGCCAGTACAAAAGCGCCAGCAGCGGTTGCCGCCCAGGTGTCAACGAAAGTGATCTGAATGATGTCGAAGGTCTCTGACTGTCGAGCGAGGAAACTCCTGGCTTCGTCGTTGACAACCGTCACTCGGGGGTCGCGGTCCAGGTGGCCGGTGAATTCCCCGAAGCGGTTCGTCATCACGTCGATGATATCGGCGTTCATCTCGACCGCGACGATCTTTCGCTGGCCGAAGAGCTTCGCTGTGAGGATATCGCGACCTCCCCCCGATCCGACAATCATCAGGCTCGCATCCTGTCGCAGGTGATGCACGAAGTTGGTGAGGTCGTAACGGAGATACTCGACGGGTCCGAAATCACCCTTGAACTCGACGAGAGGCGTGCCCGCCGCGGCATCGATATTGAGCCACAGGTTCGCGACGTCAAGAGACTCGGCATAAGCCGTACTCAAGCTCCACGCCTTCGGAGTTTCCGGGCCTGATGGCTTGATTGCAATCCGAGAATAAGAGTTCCATTTTTCGAAGATCGGCGTCGCCTGCTCCATTCCTTTGGCCTGCGTAATCCTTAAGAGAGGAGTCTGTCGATACGACAGAAAGGCACCTACAACAACCAACAAGGCCAACGCCGCACAAAGTCCCATGGCCATGCGTCTCAAGGAGTGATTCTCGCCCCCGAGGAAGCTGATTGCAGCGGCCCCGGCAATAAGCGCTACAATGAAAACGGCCGATACACCGTCGACCAGCCACAGTACAGGGATGACGAGAAGACAGCCGAGAGCCGCACCCGTAAGGTCGATTGCGTACAACCCCGCGACCTGCGACGTAAAACGCGTTAAGACGAGACACACACAGACACCGCTGCATACGAAGGGAAGCGCCATCACGCTGAATGTGAGGAACAGGTGTGATAAGTCCGTGTGTCCCGGCATCACCCGGACATGGTAGAACACAGCGAAAACTACCGTCAGCGCGAAAAAGAGTGACGTTGTTCCCAGAAGGCGACTCTCCGAGCCACGTGGAAAGAGCGCTGGGTTGAGATACACAAGAAGCGCCCCAACCGTCATGCCAAACATGGCGATGGAGATCGCCATGAACGCGAAGTGGTACCAGAGGGTCACCGAGAAGATTCGGGTCAGCAGAATCTCGAACATCAACGTATCGAGACTCACGAGGCACAAGCCTAGGTACGTGCCTCTGGGCGCAGTCGGGAATGGCGCTACGCGGCCGGGATTGGCCGGGCTGATCACCTCCAGCCGAACCGGAGCCTGACGGCCATCGTAAATCGCGAGCGTGTTTTACTTGACCCGGCCACTATCAGTCCACGTCCCTTGAAGTACAGATCAGAACTCGCCCTGGACAACGACCAACAAATATATCGTCTGGCGCCACTACATGATCAGTGTCGCTAGCTCGAGATAATCCGACCACTTTGCTTGTTACCGTCCTTGTCACCGCGCGCCTCAAACCCCACCAGACCGCCCATTCCCCTCAATGCGATCTCAAGTTTGTGACCGGTCGTCCGACTCTGATCGAACCTCGGGCCCCTTGACCGCGGTTACCTCGCCGCCGACCTCTTTGATCGCAACCACCGGACCGTGCCCCAGCGAGTCTCGGAACAGTGGCGCCCTCAACCACCAACCCCCTATGATCCAGCCACCCCCGGCGAGACGTCGATAATCTACCCGACCAGTGGCGACCGCGGTTCGGTGACGCCACGGCAAACCAACGTAACGAAACTCCAGGTGATCGAGCTCACCTGACACGCGGTCAACCCACAACACACCCTCGATGTCGACCCTCTCGTGTCCACGGAGGGGCGAGAAAGCGATTCCCAGCAATCCGCGTGGGCCGTGTTTCTCGACCAACCGAAAACAGTGCCGATCGAGAAACGAGTCCGACACAAGCGCTGCCGCGTCTGGACCGTAGTACTGAACATGATGGCCGAACGACTGACGTAAGGACTGTCGGGGCGCCGATCGGAACGGATCCACAGCGCCTCGTCCTCGATTCTCAACGAACGCGGGTCGCGTAGCCGTCGGTGTTCTGACAGCTCGAACCGATAGAGCCGCTGGTGCTGCGTCAGATATGCCGCGACCAGCGCCTTGCGCGCCTCCTCCCACACTACGGTGATATATCGGCTGGCTTCCGGCCGTACTTCGCAGGGGTGGTCCAAGACCACCTCGATCCCGGTCAGCTCGATCGCTTCGATCGGCGCTAGCAAGCTCGTTTCAAGGCGTTGGCCGTCGACCACGGTGAGCGGAGCCGAGTTGGTACTGGCGTGCCCGATTCGTTCGACGCGCAGTCGATAGGTCCCGGGCTCCGGGGCCTGGATTTCGAACCGCCCGTCGAGCTGCGTTAGCGCAGCCCCGCGCTCGGTGTTTTCGTTGTCGAACAGCAGGACGACCGCTCCCGCCAGTCCCTCCCCGGAACTCCCCTCCACCACCACGCCAGCGATCGTCTGCGCTCGCGACGTCGTCACCGACAAAACGGTGAGCAGCATCACGAGGGGCACGATCCAGCGACGCCCGGAGATGGTCATGCTCCGCTAGAAAGCGCCGCCGCCAGACCATCCGCGAAGCGGATCGGCGAATCTGGCGAGAAACCCAAGAAGAGCGATGGTTCGATCAGCTCGATTTCCATAACCGTCAGCCGGGTGCAATCGGCGACGCCGTCGACCCGCGCGTAGACCGCATCTCCTGCGATTGCCGCGATCACCTGCTCCGCCTCGCGCACCATCTGGCTCGGCGGCTCAGCCGCACGCACCATCCCACCAAGCTTCTCTTGGACCCGAAACTCGTTTGGCGCCGGCGTTTTGAGAACTGCATGGCTGTAATCACCTCCGAGGAAGACAAACGACCACTCGCCGGCGGTTCGGATGGCAGGGTTCAGCCGCTGTGCCATGACCACGCCGCGATCGAGCATGCGCTCTAGCCGACGCTGATCATCCGCTCCGCTCAGACGCGTCACCCGCCACGTACCGTAGGCGCTCGCAGAGACGACTGGTTTGATCACCGCCTCGTCCCACTCCTGACGATCGAGCAGTACGTTCAGCTCCAGCGGTCTTCCAGTCTCCAGCCAAACCGTCGGCTCGACCGAGAAACCGAGCTGCCCGAGCTCCTGTAGATACCGCTTATCCAGGTTCCATCGAACTATCGGCACCGGGTTCACAACTCGAACTTCACTCGCCTCGAGCTTCTCCAGCCAATCGACGAACGCTCTTACGCGGACGTGGTAATCCCAACACGATCTCAGCACCACCGCATCAAACCGCGTCCACTCGGCGGCCGTTGAACTCCACGGTATCGACTCGACCTCGATACCTCTGTCGCGCAGTGGCTCAATCGCCAATCGGTCATCGGCAGTCATCTCGGGCTGTGCGCGCCACGTTGCAAACGCGATTCGGGCCATCGTACAGGACCCGCTTGTTAGCGCCAGTACCCACGGGTGAAGAGCACCAGCACGGTGAACAACTCCAACCGCCCGAGAAGCATGAGAAACGACAGCACCCACAACGCCACATCCGGCAGTGGGGCATAAGTTCCAGCGGGACCCACCAGCCCGAACCCTGGCCCAACGTTGCCCACCGTGGCCGCCGTCGCGCCAAGCGCGGTACCAACGTCGAGCCCCATCAGGGTCAGCGCAAAAGCTCCCAGACCCAGCGCGCCCAAGTACAGCAGTAGAAAGCCGCTGACGTTGGCAAGCACCTCGTCCGACACAGTCTTGCCGTCGTGCTTATAGACAAAAACGCCTTGCGGGTGGAGCAGCCGCCGCAGACTGACCCGTGCCTCCTTGGCCACCAGCATGTACCGCAACACTTTGATCGACCCGGCCGTCGATCCGGTCGAGCCACCGATCAGCATGAGGAGCAGAATGAGGACCTGGGCCGGGGCGATCCAATTCTGATAGTCGTGAGTCGCAAAACCGGTGGTGGTCATGATCGAAGCCGCCTGGAATAGACCTGCGCGGAAACTTGCCTCAAGGCCCTTGATCGTGCCCGGGACATAGACCAACAAAGTGAGCGCAAACGTCGCGATCGCGATCAGGGTCAAGTAGACCCTGAGCTCGCGGTTCCGGAGCGCCACCCGCGAGTTGCCGGTCATCCAACTGTAGTGGAGGGTGAAGTTGACACCGGCCATTACAACGAATAGTGCGATTACGTATTGGATGAACGGCGATTCAAAAGCGCCAACCGATCCGTTCTGAGTCGAGAATCCACCCGTCGCCATCGTCGTCATGGCGTGGTTGACCGCCTCGAAGATCGTCATCCCGCCGATCAACAGGAGCACCACCTCGGCACCCGTCAACACGACATAGACGCCCCACAACAGCGCCGCCGTGCGGCGTACTCGAGGGCTCAACCGGTCAGGGGCCAGGCCGGGGATCTCGGCCCGAAGCAGCTGCATCCCACCAACCCCTAACAGCGGCAGGATCGCCACCGATAGCACGATGATCCCCATACCACCCATCCACTGCGTCTGACTGCGCCACAACACGAGTCCGCGGGGGAGCGTATCGATATCGCCCACAATCGTCGCGCCAGTGGTTGTGAGACCGGACATCGATTCGAAGAACGCCCGCGTGAATGAGGGGACAGCACCGGTCAGCAGGTACGGGAGGCTGCCGAACAGCGCGACTGCGAGCCAACCAAACGTGACGATCGCGAATCCGTCACGTATCGAGATGTCCCCGCTGCCACCACTCGATCGCAGCGCCAGCAGCCCGGCCGCTGTGGTGATTCCGCTCGCAGCCAGAAGTCGAATCGCAGCCGGCTCACCGAGACCAAAAGAAACCGCAGCTGGAACCAACATGGTGAGCCCCGCGAACGCCGTCAGCAGGCCGACGACGTGCAGGACGACTCGAACGTGCATCAATCGAAGAAGTCTGCGGTCTGGTCGATGGCTTTAGGGAGCGCAAAGACAACGACTCGATCACCAGCTTGTATCTTAGTATCACCCCGTGGAATCATGATCTCTCCTTCGCGCTGCACTGAGCCCAGGATGGCTCCCTCCGGAAGATTGAGGTCACGCACGCGCCGTCCGGCAATCCGCGAGCCGCTTTCGATCTCTATTTCCATCGCTTCCGACTGATTCCGCTCCACGATCGCCATCGAGAGAATCTTGCCGCCGCGTATGTGCTGGAGAATTCGATTAGCGACCGAGAGGCGCGGACTCACGGCCGAATCGACACCCACCTTGGTGACCAATGGGATGTACTCGCTTCGCTTGAGCAACGTGATCACCTTGCGGGCGCCCATGTCCTTCGTGAGGAGTGATGCCAGGAGGTTGGTTTCATCTTCGCTGGTGACCGAAACCAAGCCGTCCGTTTCGGCGACTCCCTCCTGGGCAAGAAGATCGAGATCGGTGGCGTCGCCATGCAAGACGAGCGCTGTATCGAGCAGCTCCGCCAACTTGACGCAACGTGCACGACTGCGCTCGATGATCGTTACCTGGACACCCTCGAGCTCTAGCATCTGGGCCAGGCTCGTCCCCACTCGCCCCCCACCCAACAACATGACGTGGCGAACCTGCTTTCGCTCGAGTCCGAGCAGGCTGTAGGCGTCAGCAAGATAGGGTGTTTCAGCAAGGAGATAGATCTCGTCGCCGGGCAGCAGCTTGGTCGAGCCGTCAGGGATGATCGACGCCCCGTGTCGATCGATAGCAAGGGTGAGGAAGTGATCTCCCTTGACTCTTTTGCCGATCTCGCTGAGGGTCAGCCCAGCCGCCGGTGCCCCCGCCTCCACGGACAGTCCGAGGAGCACGATTCTCCCGTCCGCGAACTCGACCACGTCACTGGCCTCACTGCGGAGGAGGAGCTTGAGGATCTCTCGCGCGCACTCCTTCTCCGGGTTGATGAGCAAGTCGGCTCCGGACTTCTCGGCACCGAGAACGACATGGCGCTCGTAATACTCCGGATTGCTCACCCTCGCGACTTTCAGTCCGACGTCAAATTGGGAGGCGATCAAGCAGGCTATCAGGTTGGCTTCGTCGAAGTTGGTGACCGCCAGCAGTAGATCCGTGTCTTCGATGCCGGCCTTCTCGAGAATTGCCAGGCTGGCTCCGTTTCCCTCAACCACCAGTACATCGAGCTGTGATTGGATGCGACTCGCCAAATCGGCATCGTGTTCGATCACCACCACGTCGTGCTCTTCGGAGAG
>JBDGYV010000060.1:0-12949 GCA_039588915.1 Gemmatimonadota bacterium | reverse complement strand
GTTACGGAACACGAACCCCTCGACGTAGAACAGCTTACCACGATACCGAGCTCCGATATCGATGTTGACACTGGTCTCCGGCTCGAGGTCAGGATTCCGTGACTGGAACGCGGCTCCCTCAGGCGTCGGTCCGCTAAAGAACAGCTCCACCAGGTTAGGCGCTCGGAACGCCCTACCGATCGAGCCAATCACGTTCAGGTTGTCGGTCACCCCAACGGTCGCGCCGGCCGATCCAACCACGGTCTGGTGCGATTGCGATTCAAGCGAAGGGTCCAACCCCGGTGTCGGATCGGCGTCAGCCTGGACATCCTGGAACCGCACTCCCAACACGAGAGACACATCCGCTGGCAGAGCGATCTCATCCTGCAGGAACCCCCCCACGCTTCGGAACGTCGCGTTCGGGACCGAGGATATATCGTCCTCTTCGATCATCGGGGGACCGAATCCCAAGATCGTGGTCGTAGTCAAATCGTTGTTCTTGGAGTCATCCCGGAAGAAGTCCAGCCCGTAGGTGAGACGATGGCTTTCCGCGGCCTGTTTCTTGGCCTCCGCTCTGAAGCCCCCAGTCTCGAGATCGGTGAAGTTCTCGGTCACAATCTCGAGCGTTGCACCGGGGCCAATTGGTGTGGTCAACCCAAGCTCGAGCTTTCTTTCATTGTCCTGGACATACCCCACCAGATCGAGTTCATCGGCAACGGCCGTATTCAGACCGTGTGCCCGATATCGAAGCGTGTACTTGTTGAAATCTTGAAACGGGTAGACGATCTCGATCAACGGGTCATCGGGCGCAAACGCGGCCGGATCGACAAAACCGAACCCGGTCTCGTCGGCACGATAGCGCTCTAGCTTGAACGTTAAGTCTTGATCCGGAGACGGAGCGAAACCGAGCAGCAAATTGAAGCTGTCGTCCTGGATCCCGGTATTCTGGACTTCGGTATCTGAATCCAAACGAATATCGCCGAACGATCCAGACGGCGCGTCGTAGGGATCGCTGTCTCGGTAGGTGCCGCTGGCCAGGAAAGAGAAGCGTCCATTCCTCCCGGAGAGGCTCATCGCACCCTTGTTTTGATCATCGTGGCTGCTGAAGCGGTACCCAACCGTGCCATGGACACCTTCATCTTGCGTCGGCATGCGGGTCACAACGTTCACGACACCGGCGATCGCGTCAGTGCCGTAGAGCACGGAAGCCGGCCCCCGAACGATCTCCACATTCTGAACAGAGGCGACGTCTACCAGGGCGGGGATCTCGCCGAAATCCTGTTGACGACGAGAGTTGTTGAGCCGCATCCCGTCTTGCAGGAGCAGGATGCGCTGACCTCGCTGACCGCGGATCGTTGGTCGTGTCTGGTTCGTCCCCACACCTGTCACGTCCAGCCCAGGCAGATCCTTGAACAGATCGGTCACGGTATTGGGCGCGCGATCTCGGATCATCCACTCATCGAGCACACTCACGGGCGCGTGACTGTCGAAGACATCGGTGGCGGTTCGTGTAACCGTCACCGTGATCGGTGTAACCCAGATGAGATCCAGCTCGATCTGCTGCGTGGTGTCCTGAGCCTGGTCGGCTTGAGCCACCAACGTGCCGGTAGACATCAGAAGCATGAGGGCGACTAGTGCAGGGTAGCGCCGAAGGCCGATGCTGAAAGACTCACGGAGTAGGTTCATGGACGCCCGTCTCCTTTCAGTGACGTATGTCGTACATAGGCTTACGACTCGATTGTAGGGGTTTATAGCACACCGAGTAATTCGGGATTCTACGGCCTCAAAAGCCCGTAGTAATACGGATGGTGACTACTCGGGGACGAGGCCGGTCTTGATGGCCAGACGCGTGAGTTCGGCGACGGAGTGGATGTCGAGCTTTCGCATCAGGTTTTCTCGGTGTGTCTCCACGGTGCGGACGCTGATACCGAGCTCAGCCGCAACTTCCTTGTTCGATCTCCCCATGGCGACATGAACCAGCACCTCTCGTTCGCGGTTCGTCAGCGACTCTATTCTCTGTCGCTTCGACCCCACCTGGACCTCCCCGCGAAGTGCAGCGCTGAGTCGACTGGCGACCGGCGGGCTGAAGAACTCCTCGCCGCTGTGAACGGCCCGTACAGCGTCCCTGAGCTCGACGGGTAGAGAGTCCTTGAGTACGTACCCGTGGACCCCCGCTCGTACCGCGCCCAACACGAACTCCGCGTGATCGTGCATGCTGAGAATCAAAATCCGCGCTTCGGGCACACTGCGCCGAAGCTTGGCCGCGACCTTCAAACCTGACTCGCCGGGCATTGAGATATCCAACAGGATCACGTCTGGCCGGTGCGATTCGGCCAACCTCAGCGCCTCCTCGCCGCTGGCCGCCTCGGCGGTCACTTCGAGACCACTGCCCTCGTTCAAGACGTGACGAATCCCCTCCCGTACCAGAGGATGATCGTCAACCACGAGGACCCGTATGTTCTCCAAACTCACGTCGCTGGCCCGTCCAACGGCACTCGGACGCTGAGGTCCACCCCTTTACCCGGATCACCCGTCACGCTGACGGAACCGCCGAGTCCCGCGATACGCTCCCGCATACCCACCAGACCCACTCGACCCTCAGCCGACAAGCGGTCGGTCCCACCGGGTTGTAGCCCGCCGCCGTCGTCCCTTACATGAACCACGATCTGCTCTTCCGTTGAATCCACCACCACTTCGACCGTACTCGCTTCCGCATGCCGGGCCACATTTGTCAGCCCCTCCTGTAGAACACGGAACAGGGCCAATTCGGCTTCGGCCGACAGCTCGGGTAGGGCATCCGGCGCCACGAAACGGATAGCGAGTCCAGTCGTCTCGCCAAAGTCTCCCACCAACGCATGAAGCGCGGGAAGTAGGCCGAGCTCATCGAGCACCGACGGTCTCAGATCCTGGGTCACTCTGCGAATGCTGTCGATTCCGGTATCGATCAGCTCGATCACTTGTTCGAGCCGCACTGCCTCCTCAGCTCTGGCCGACTCACTGACTAGGCCGAGGTTCAACTTGACCGCTGAGAACACCTGTGCCGTCTCGTCGTGCAACTCGCGCGAGATGCGGCGTCGCTGCTCTTCATGCTGTCGCACCATCCTCGAAGCGAGGCGTTCGAGCTCAGCAGTACGAGTTCGCAATCGCTGATCGAGGTCGGCTCTTTCGAGCGCCACACCGATCTGTTGACCAAGGGCAACGAGAAAGCGGGCATCCAGCGCGGCAAAGGGATCGCTCGAATCACCGATCACGATGATCGCACCGGTTACCTCTGACCCATGCAGCACGGGCAGAGCCGCGGCATACGTGTTACCTCCAGCATTCGCCGTCGAACTTTCAGCGCCATCCCGAGGAGTCCCGCCGTGGACCACCTCCGGGTGGCCGGTTGCAACCGCGCTATCGATCGCTTGGGCCAGATCTCCGTGCGGCTTCTCCGTCTCCCAATGTCCGCAAATGCCCGCGCCACGAATAAACTGCCGCCTACCATCCGCGACTTGATACATCGCCGCGCCTTTGACGGCCGGAAGACTGAGCAGGCGATCAAGCAGCACGTCGAGGATCTCGGCTCGTCCTCCGCCACGTTGAAGGTCTCCCGACAGCGCCGAAAGAGTTCCCAGGCCGCGGTGAAGCTCCTCAAGAACGAGCAGCATGATTCCCGCGCCCATCGCCAATACGAAGATGATGTCGACGTAATACCCCCACGGGCTCCAGACACCCCGGGCGCGGAGGAACGGATAGTCGAGATGATGCACGCTCCACAAGAGCAACGAGACGAACAGCAGCCGCGCGCCGGTCGAGCCGACTCTGCGGTCGTAACGATAGAACACCCAACCTGTCCACAACGTGGCCAAACTCAGGAATACGACCATCGGGGCGGCCGCCGCAAGGAAGTTGTCCAACCGGTACATCGCCACGTACGACCAGACCGCGGGGAACGCGACGAAAACCAGGTAACGGGGCCTCCACGTCAACTGCTGCGAGAAAACGAGTGCCGCCCAAAGAAGAGCGAGGGCGGTCAGACCGGTGAGCACCTGATGCCAGAACAGCAGCGGGCGCGACCCCGTGAACACGAAACCGATGATCACGCCCATCCTCAGGAGATACAGGAGCCACGCTAGCGCCCAATACCCGAAGTATGGCTTGTGGTAACGTCGAAACAGGTACAGGAAGACGATGGCCAGCCCCAGCGTGACCATCGCCTGAAGAAACGCGGCCGCGATCTCGGCGGTCGTGACCTCGGGGACAGAAAACATGACCCTATGAACGATAGTGGATGCCCGGGGACACGCAATCCGGGCGTCGCCCTTCGGTGAGACGCCAATCTGTCAGGGACTGATTAGGCCGCTTCTTCAGCGACCAGCGGATCTTTCTCCTCGTCCTCCGGTTCGGCGCCGCGGTGGCAGGCGCATTCGCACCCCTTCAGCGCGCACATCTTCTGCTCGCACATCTTCCGACAAGCGGGCGCGTGGCGCTCGATTACCGGCCGGAGCGCCACACCCGCGGCCAAGCCCGCCAACATCGTCAAGAACGTCTTCTTCATATCGCCCTCCAGGTTCGCATCAATAAACCACTCCAGTTTAATCGTACAGAACAATCACGTCGTTGTCTGTAGGGGATAACCCCTGCCGCTGTGTCAGGAGTGAATCAAAACGTCAGCACGAAGTGGTGCTCCTTGGTCAGCTTGGCCAGATCTGCCGCCCCACCCATGCGGGCGAACGAAACGAGCTCGCCGTCGCCGATTCCTCTGGGCGCAGCGCATGGTGCGCAGACGACCATCTCGAAGCCGTGCTCTTCGAGGAAGCCGACGACTTCGCCAATTGGGGGCAAGCCGACCGCCTGAATTGCATTGAGATCAGTGCCTCGGTGCGCGAGGTAGGTCGCCTCCTGCATCAAGAACATCGCCGGCGGGTGGTCGGTGAACTCGCCGGACTCGATTCCGCCCTTGAGCGCGACGAACGGTAGAGACGCAAGGTTCGGTTGATCCGGTCCACGGGTAGCTACGGTAAGCACCTTGTCCTCCGATCGTTTAAGTATTTGCGACCGCGGCAGCGGCCATGGAAACGCAGTCGTATACTAGCCGCATAAGAAGGAGGCGCCGCTTCATGAGAGTTCGTTTCTGGGGTACGCGAGGCTCTATCTCCAAAGCCGGAAGAGAGACGCTTCGGTACGGAGGTAATACCTCCTGTGTCGAGCTGCGTTCAACGAGCGGCACGGTTATCGTGTTGGACTGCGGGACAGGAGCGCAGGGTCTCGGGCAGACGCTTTTGAGCGAAGGAGACACTGCAAAGAGAGGACACATCCTCGTCTCCCACACCCACTGGGATCACATCCAAGGGTTTCCGTTTTTCGCACCACTCTTCCACGCTGGAAACGAGTGGGACATCTATGGCCCGCGCGGCCTCGACTCCTCGCTGCGCGAAGCCCTCGCCGGTCAAATGCAGTACACGTACTCCCCGATCACGCTCGAGCACCTGGGCGCAGAGATCCACTATCACGATCTCGTCGAAGGCACGTTCGGAGCCGGCGAGGTGCACGTTCGCACTCAGTACATGAACCACTCGGCTCTCACGCTCGGCTATCGACTCGAAGCTGATCACACGACGGTGGTCTATGCGACCGACCACGAGCCCCACTCTCTCGAACGAGGAGTCGACGGCTACCGACCGACGGGCGGCGAGGACGATCGTCACGTCGAGTTCGTAACTGGAGCGGACCTGTTGATCCACGACGCGCAGTACACCGCCGAGGAGTACCCCGCGAAGCGTGGCTGGGGCCACAGCACGCTCGAATACGTTGTCGATGTCGCGTTGGCCGCGGAAGTGCAGCGCTTGGCGCTCTTCCACCACGACCCGATGCGCGACGACGACTCGCTGGATCTCTTGGTGGAGCGTGCCCGGGCGCGCGTGGCAAACGCAAACGGATCACTGGATGTGTTCGCCGCGGCCGAGGGTGACTCATTCGAGCTCGAGCCCGCTCCCCCGTCGACTGCAAGCCGTCCGGCGCCAAGCGTTTCGGCGAAGACCTCACCCGCCCTCGTCGAGCAAGAGGTCCTCGTGGCAGTGACCGATCCGGCGGCAGCGGTCGTGCTTTCCGAGGCGGTGCGTGCCGACGGTTTATCGTTGCTGGTCGCAAGCGACACCGCGGCGGTGTCCGAGATCGCCAACGCCGAGCATCCCTCGCTCTTGCTGGTGGATCGCGGTCTTCCGGGTGGTGACATGCTCGAGATTTGCCACAAGATCCGGACCTACGGAGGTGACTGGGGCGCAGACGTACCGTTCGTCATCATCGCGAAGGAAGAGGGCGACGTCAATGCCAAAGCCGGAACCAAAGCTGGCGTCACCGACTGGCTTGTCGAGCCCTTCTCGAGATCTTATGCACGGACGCGCATCCGAGCCTGGTTGCTCCGCGCGGCCTGTCGCTGGCAATGTGCGCCATTCCCTGAAGACGAGGAAAAACGCATTCAGGCACTTCAAGAACTGGGAATCCTCGACACTTCGCCCGAGGAACGCTTCGACCGCTGCACGCGTATCGCAGCCGCGCTATTCGACGTACCGATCGCACTCGTTTCGTTGGTCGACACGAACCGGCAGTGGTTCAAGTCACGCTACGGTCTCGACGTCCCTGAGACGCCGCGCGAGCAGGCTTTTTGCGCGCACGCGATTCTCCGCGACGACATTATGGTGGTACCCGATGCACTGCGCGACGATCGCTTCGCCGAGAATCCACTGGTGACCGGGGAACCCCGCGTCCGTTTCTACGCCGGCTGTCCGCTTGCGCTAGCCGACGGGACCCGGCTCGGCACGTTGTGCCTCATCGATCACCAGCCGCGAATCTTTGACGAAACCCGGCTCGCACTGATGCGCGACGTCGCCAGGATGATCGAGCGGGAGATCACCGGAGCGACGGGAACCGAGGCGCGGCAGGCGGTCCCGGCTCTCACCGAGAGCGAGTGACCACCCGCTCTGCATCCATCCGTCTACGTGGGTCCTGACCGACACAACCACCGCCTCGCCACCAGATCTTGCAATCGTTTTTGCTCCCTTGACCCCGCCAGCTACGACTCCGGCGTGTACGGTTTCCCCGGCGTGCCGCCGATGACGAGCATCGTTACGCCCTCGTCGCCTGGAACAACCTTTCGTTTCTCCCCAGGTCCGACGCGGGCCAGCGTGCCAGGCTCGAGCTTCCAGGTCTCGCCTTCACACTCCAGCGTCGCGCTGCCCTCCAACGGGACGTACACCTCTTCCTGACCGTCTTTGTCGTGGTCGTGCTCTGGGTACTCAGCCCAGTTTGCCGGCAAGCGCTCGACGTTCATGCCCCACGCCGTGACACCGAGCCCTTTCCGGGCGTAGAGGAAGACCCCACCGTGGTTATCCAATTCATCGAAGTGCTTCAGAGTGACATCCGCCACTTTCGCCTCCTGTTGGAATCGCAATCCGTTGACTACTGCAAAGTCTCCGTATGGTTCGCGTGTCGCGCGAGCCACTCGGGATACGAAAAGGATGTGTCTGCAGAGAGCTGGAGAGAACCCGGAAGCTCCTGCAGAAAGAGCGACACGTTCCGGCTGAACTCCTCGTGCAAATCAGCGTCATCGGGAAACCCTTCGAAGCCGAGCGTCCAGTGGGGAGCTCCGCCGAGCGAGAGCCTTGTCAGCTCGATCTGAACACCACGCTCGACATGCGACCCGGCACCTGCCGGCGGCACCTCGTAGTCGGTGGTCGAGGGATCCAACTGGACCTTGCGAAGGATCCTCCTCTTCTCGACATCAATCAGGTTCGAGCCTTGTATCACCTCGCCGCTGCATGCCCATTTGATCCACCGTTCAACGACGCCGGTAACTCCCGATGCCAGCGTCTGCACCCCCAGAGACGCCACCTTTCCCTTGATCTCGAGTTGTTCCTCTTCTCCCTCTACAGGCTCACCCCGCCACTTGATCCCGATATCGCGGTTGTTCGGAATCCTCACGTAGCGGTCCACTCGAGCCCGTTCGGGCCATTCGGGCGGCCCTATATCGCGGCTCTGCTTCCAGGGTCTTCTCGTCCTGAACCAATCGACGACATCGGCGTCAACCTCGCCGTCGAAAAACCACCGGCATTCGCGACTGGCGAAGCACATCCTCCGCCCGGTCACCGCCGGTTCAGAGATCGTGGGTCCTCGACGCGGATTCTACCGAATCAGCGGTTCCACAAAAGACGAGAAGAACGCTGAGAAGACAACGAGTGCGACAAAGACCGCGGCAAAAGTCCCAATAAAAATCTCGGCGATCCGCCATACACTGATTTGTTGCATCATCCTGCTCCCTTCTGCAACCATGTTGCTCGGTAAACGACAATTGCTCTCTGACGTCCAGCCTACAACGGAAGCGGTAACGAGGTCAATCTCGGGATGAAGGGTGATGATGACTGCGTCAGGCTAGATCGAACACAATGACTTCGTTTCGTTCCGTGGCACGGAGCGACAAGCCTGTCTCCTCGCTAACTGCCGCCCCATCGCCCTGGTACAGGATCCGATCGTTGAGGGTCAGCTCACCGCGGAGAACCTGAACCCAGGCGTGACGACCCGGATCCAGTGAGTGGTCGAGCGTCTTCCCCGGTTCAAGAATCGCACCGTAGAACGCAACATCCTGGTGGACGCTGAGCGCGTCTCGCCCACCATCTCGGGAGCAGATCAGCCGAAGCACACCTCGCTTCTCCTCCGTGGGGAAGTGGCGTTCCTCGTAGCTGGGCTGGAGCCCCTTCGCTTCGGGTAGGATCCAGATTTGCAGGAAATGGACAGATTCTTCTACGGACGGGTTCATCTCGCTGTGCTGTATGCCGGTGCCGGCGGTTATGCGTTGCACGTCACCGGTGGTGAGCACAGAGCCGTTGCCCATACTGTCTTTATGAGCGAGCCCTCGACGATGTAGGAGATGATCTCCATGTCCCGATGGCCGTGTGTTCCGAATCCCTGGCCCGGTTGAACCCGATCTTCGTTGATGACCCGGAGTGTCCGGAATCCCATGTGATGCGGGTCGCGGTACTCGCCGAACGAGAACGTGTGACGGGATTCCAACCAGCCGAGGTTGACTCCCCCGCGGTCTCCGGCTTTGCGTACGCTGATCAGGTGTTCAAGCGCTGCGGGAAATCGCTGGAATTCCAAAAGAGAGTCGAACCGGACAACTCCCCATCCAGGCCAAACGCCTGGCTGTAGCCGCGCACGATTCCCCAACCACCACCGCGGAGCACTTATTCACGAGGATCACGCTAATGACCTCGCTGCTTGGGCCGATGGAAGAAGAATCGTCACATGCCATGGCCACAGCCGTGAGTGGCGTGATGACGAGGGCTAAACAGGCGGTTAGGCGGTCGAGATTTCGTACCAGACGCGCCAGTTGCCCATGTTCTCAGGTGGGCCCACGCCTTCGACTTCCGGGCCAGGTCCGTAATGGCCGACCCACGATTGCGGTGATCCCGAGAACTCTCGGCTGTAGTGATCGAGGAAGTCGCTTGCAGTTACTTTGTCCAACTCCTCGCCAACAAGCTCGACGACCAAGTGGTCTTCAACGTTCCCGTTGAAGATCTCGACATCGACCTTCACCCGGTTCTTTCTCGGATGGTCGGAGATCTTCCATGAGCCCTCTTCTGGAAAGCGGCTCTCGTGAACGATCCCTCCCAGGTTCTGACTGGACACCTTGCTCGAAAACACAAATTGCCCGTGTTCCCTGTGGCCGGGATCCAGCGTATCGAGGACTTGGATCTTCTTCAGAGTGACTTTGATCGGAACGCCTTCCGCCATCTGGGCTCCTTTCGAGCAGCCGATCGAACGGCATACGCTTGCCCCGCCCGTGGCATCGCCAGGGCGGACTATGAACACTGACCCGAAAAATTGAACCCTCGAGGGGCCCGACAGCAAGTCGGCACCATACGGGGACGGCCGCGGAAACGGAGGAGCGCTATTCCTGCCGGTGATAGACCGCGTCGAACGTTGTCTCCCAACTCTCGCCACCATCGCGCGAGATCTGGATCACCTGCCGCACGGTGCCGTCCGGCCGCGGCGTCAGGGTCGTTCGATCCACGTAGAAACCCCCCTCAGCAAGCGGTATCTGGCCCCGGAATCGTACACCTGCACTACCGTGCGTCTCTACGAGCTCCTTCTCTTTCAGGCCGCCCTGGCCGAGGGCGAACTGCGTGACCCATACCTGCTTCCAGGTTTGGGTGACTGGCTGGTAGTAGAACAGGCTCTTCCCCTCCCCGTCTGTCGCGGACGTCCAGTGCTCCATGACCGCACAGCCGTCCAGGATCTTCTCGATCCGATTCGTCCCGACCTGCTCCTCGCCCACCGTCACCACCCAGTCGCCCAGCCAGAAGTCCAGCCGCCCCAACACCGGCTCTTCCCCGCACGGGGGAGCCTGACCCCACGCCGTGGCCGGCGCGAGCGTGAGTAGTCCCAGCCACAACCCGATCCTTTTCATCTCACCTCTCTAGAACGGTTCCCTGGCATTTACCACGGTGGAGAGAGACACTCGGTACACATCCGCGGAACGGCTGCGGTGACTCGTGAAGTAGAGGTACCCTCTATCAGTTGACACCGTGGGGCCGTACTCGTACTCCGCTGAGTTGATCTCCGGGCCCAGGTTTGTCGGTACCGACCACGACTCCCCGTCGAAGCGACTGAGATAGAGGTCGTCACCGCCGTAACCGCTCGGATGGTCCGTGATCACGAGGATCATCCACGATTCGTCGGGGCTGACCCAGAGATCAGGCTGGCTGTTCTCATCGTTGATGGGCGCAGCCAGATGTTCGGCCGTGCCGTTCTCTCCGATACGATAGATGTCGGATCGCCCCCGACCACCTGCGCGATTCGAAGCCAGCCAGATCGCATGATTTGTCGCGCTGGTGTGGATGTCTTCGGCATCTGAGTTGAGTGGAGACCCGACAAGCTCGGGCTCCCCCCACGAGTCACCGGCTCGGTGGACCTGCCAGATGTTCATATCGGCAGCTAACCCATCCAATGCACGAGGGCGGTCGGACGTGAGGTACAGGGTGGCACCGTCCGGAGAGAACCGTGGAGCACGATCCCCCCACTTCCCGGAGAAAGGAGCGACCTCGGGAGCAGCCCATCCCAGTTCGGTCCGTCGGGCGAACATGATCGTCTGGGCACCGAACGAGTGGTCATACACCGAGAACCAGAGTGAGCCGTCGATAGGGTCTTCAGCAGGGAACGTCTCGTTTCGTTCGGTCGAGATCACTCCCTGACCGACAACCTCGACGGCAGAAGACACCTCTGTCGTCGGCTCAGCCTCGGCTTTTTGCGATTCGGGTTCCGCGCAGCCGAGCGAAACGATCGCGACCGTAATCGACAGACCTCTCATAGTCATCAAGGGTCGGCGAGCCAGACAAAGGTCTTAGTGTACGAATCGTCTTCATTGCGAGTGGTCTCGAGGTGTGACATCCCAGCCTTGAGGAGTACGCGATGTGACGCCCCGTTTTCCGGGACAGTTGTGGCGATGACTCGGCGTAGGGCGAGGCGCTTGGCTGCGTAAGCGAGCATGCCCTGAACCGCCTCGGTGGCCAGGCCTTCACCCCAATGTGCTCGCAAGAGGGCGTACTTGATTTCAGCTGCGGGCTGACCACCGGGGTGAACAAGCAGACGCTCCGTCTGAAAGGGCTCCTGCGGCTCACTCACAGCCGTCGGTGTTCAAAGACTACGCGTTGTGATTAGCGGTCAGGAAACGCTGATGAACTGGTCGGGACCCGCGTTCTCATCCTCCTCCTGCTCGAGCTCCCGGAGCAGACAGTTTACCGTTTGCTGCACGAGCTCTTCGATCGTGACCCCGCGACGCTTCGCTTCATCCTCGTACGCCCGGTAGTGCTCGTCGGTGAGCTCTGCCAGGACCTTGACCTTGTGCATTTGAACTCTCCTGTTAAGCCGGCACTCCCTTGTGCCCGTAGCAGAGGATCCCGCTGTGGCCCTCCCTGCGGATCAGGCGGAATTCGAGCGCTACCTCCATCCCCGGAAGTACCGTAGACGGATCGCAGTCAACGACCTGGGTCATAAGGCGGGCGCCTTCCGGCGTCTCCACCACCGCCATGGCGTACGGTGCCTCCATCAGAAAATCGTTGGGAGGAACGTGTACGACCGTCGACGTGACCACCATACCCTCCCGCGACAGCGTCAGCTTCTCGAACTCCTCGCCCCGGCACGAGGGGCAGAATCGCCGGATCGGAAAAACGACCTTGCTGCAACCGCTGCAGCGACCGGCCTCCAGACGGTAGCGGGCGGGGATCTCTCTGGTGTATCTCGGACTAGGCACGATTACACCGCCTCGAAGATGTGGACCACGGAGCTCGCCCCTGATCCGCCCATGTTCTGCGCCAGACCGACGCGGGCGTTCTCCACCTGCCGTTGACCCGCTTCACCCTGCAGCTGCCTGAAGATCTCTATCGCCTGGGCGATGCCCGTCGCGCCCACCGGGTGCCCTTTCGACTTGAGGCCGCCGCTGGTGTTCACCGGGATCCGGCCGCCGATCGCGGTGATTCCATCGCGCGCGGCCGGACCCCCCTTACCCTCCTCGACGAACCCCAACGCCTCGATGCAGCAGATCTCCGCGATCGTAAAGCAGTCGTGGACCTCGGCGACGTCGACTTCCTGCGGGCCGATGTCGGCCATCTTGAACGCTCGCTGGCCCGACTTCTGAACGGCATCGAGGAAGGCGGGATCATCGCGGTCAGCCAGCGCCATCGAGCCAGTTGCCAGCCCGCTGGCCACGATCTTCACTGGCCGGTCGGTGAACTCCCTCGCCATGTCGAGGGGACAGAGGAGAACGGCAGCGGCACCGTCGGTCACCGGTGAGCAGTGGAGGAGGCGGAGTGGCTCGGACACCAGCGACGATGCCATCACCTGCTCAGGGGTCACCTCGCGACGAAACTGGGCCTTCTCGTTCATCGCCCCGTGGCGATGGTTCTTGACGGCGACCCACGCCAGGTCCTCCTCG
>JBDGYV010000059.1:0-13012 GCA_039588915.1 Gemmatimonadota bacterium | reverse complement strand
GACGTTTGGGACGATCTCGGCACATCCCTCCATCGCCGAATCAAGCGGCGACGAGAACTCGATCGATCTCAAGCCAACGCTTGAACGACCTGGTTGACCGGTTTCAGCGCGCTCGCAGCGATCAAAGCCTCGCTGTTCTCGAAGGGTTTCACCCCGTCAAGCACGCGATTCGCTTTGGAGCCGAGCTGATGGCGATCGCGGTTGGTGATCCCGACGCGGTCGACGAGCTATCGACCGCGCTGGCACCGGACATCGTCGATTTTTTGATCGCGGAGTCGACAGTTGTCAGTGCTGACGTCTTCGACCAGTTGGTGCCGACACCGCCCGCGACGTCGATCGTTGCTATCGCTCGCCGAAGGGTGGCCACCTCGACGGAGGTGTTGGCCCACCCGGGTCGGGTCGTGTTGCTCGAAAGGCCCTCACGGCTCGGCAACTTGGGTGCCGCCGTCAGAGTCGCCGCGGCCGCGGGTGCGGCGGGTATCATCGCTGTCGGGCCCCACGATCCGTGGCACCCCGAGGCACTGCGAGGCGGGGCCGGCCTGCAGTTCGCGCTGCCGGTCGCGCGGGTGGACGTCCTTCCTGACACCGATCGACCGATCGTCGCTCTGGACCCCAACGGTCAGCCACTGCGCGCCGCGACGATACCCGACGATGCGATGCTGGCTTTCGGGTCGGAGCGCAGTGGGTTGAGCGACGAGGTTCTAGAACTGGCAGGTCAGCGCGTCGCGATCCCCATGCGAGACGGCGTTTCGAGCCTCAACCTCGCGACGAGTGTGGCGGTTGTGCTCTACAGTCTTGTATTGCGCCCCACCACGTGAGGTTCGCCCGCCGCGCTTCTCGCGGATACCTTTGGAATGTCGGCCATTCCCATATCTACGGCACTCTAATTGTTGGAGAAGCCCCTATGAGCAAGTGGAAGAGTCACTCTGTTCTGGGACTGGCGGTGCTGTTGGCTGTTGCTTGCTCAAAGAACGAAAGCGAGAGCGACGCCGCCACCTCGAGCAGCGATCAGACCGAGATCAGCGACAACCGATCGGGTGGAACGGACGCCGCGCCATCGAACGCGGAGGAAGCTATCGAGGAGTACCTCGGCAGCTTGGAAGAGCTAGTCGAAATCGCTCGCAACACGACCGACGAAGCCACCGCCAAGGAGAACGCACCGATTTTTGAGCAAAAGGCGAGGGAGTTGAACGAGCTTGGCGAGGCTCTGAGCGACATCGATCCGGTTGAGCTGCGAAGCGAGTTTATGGACGAGCACTCCCAGGTCACCCAATTGACCGCCGAGCTCGGCAAGGAAATGGTGCGAATCTCCACTGACCCGGAGCTCGTCATGGTCATGTCGAATGCCATGCGCGCCTATCGAGGCCAATAGATCGAAATGGATCTGATCATGAAGAGCCTCGACTCGCCGGACGAGAAGCTCGCATTCGAGAAGGGGATTTTTGAGGTAGTGACGGTTGGAGGGTTCACAGTCGGGCGAGCCACGTATCAGCCGGGCTGGAAATGGTCGCAACACGTCGGCCCCGATCTGGGTGAGACAACCTGCAACGTCGCCCATGTGGTGCTGGGCGTCAGCGGGTGCGCCAAGGTTCGCATGGACGACGGTGCCGAGTTTGAGATCACCCCCGGGGTCTTGTGTGCCATTCCGCCCGGTCACGACAGTTGGGTCGAGGGCGACGAACCCTACGTGTCGCTTCACTTCATGGGCGCTGAGGAGTACGCGCGTGGCTAATACCTAGATGAATGCCGACCAGGCGCTGCGCGTTTCGCGGATCCTAGCGACGTCACTCTTGCTTGGCGTGCTCTTGTTCGCAGGGGTCGTCTATGCGCTGACGGGATCCGGTTCCGCAATTGATGGAGGCGAGGGGGACTGGCAGTTCCTCGTCAAGGTATGGTACGGCGTGGCCGCAGTCTTGGTGACGGCATGGTATCTGTTCTGGCGCAAGGCGACGTGCCATACCGAGTCGCCCGCGTCGCGTCCGGTAGCCGGAGGGCCAGAGCGAGTGATTCGTCTGCTCATCATTGCGTGGGCGATGCTTGAGGGGGCGGCGCTTATCGGCGTCACGGTTGCGCTGCTAACGGGACAACGGAGCATGTTGGTCGCCGCAGTTGTTCTGATGCTCGCCGGGACGGCAATCTCTTTCCCGCGCGGGGAGTGGTTCGCGTCCTTTCGAGGAAACGGAGCCGACGCGAACCCCTCCTAGTTTGAAAGGTCAGCTGCGGCGATCGTGCCGATCCTCCCGCCGGTCACGAACGTCTTCGCGTCGATCCCGGCGATTCTCACGCCGATCGAAATAGTCTTCACGGCGGTCGATTCGGTCCTCGATTTGATCACGCACTCCGCCGTCGTATTGTCGGTCGCAAATGTCCTCTCGGCGGTCGGCTACGTTCTCAGCGCGGTCCCGTCGGTCCTCACGCCGGTCCCTCACGTCCTCCCGTCGATCCCAGAAATCTTCGATCCTGTCGCCAGGGTTGTTGGTGATGGTTTGACCATCGTTCTGTGCTCGAGCCGGGGCGCCAAGCAGTAGCGCTGCAACAGCGGCTAGGACGATTGTTCGTAATCGACGCAAATGTTAAGTCGGCTTGGGAAGCTCGAGCGTCATTCGGATGTTGGAGCGCTCGTACTCGTCACCCTCGCCCAAGCGGGTCGTCTCAAACCCGTACTTCTCGTACAGCTTGATGGCTGGCCCCAGGACGGTGTTGGATTCGAGGAAGATTTGCTTTGCACGATGCTCGCTGGCCCAGGCAACCATCGCATCCATCAATAGATTGCCGAGGCCCCGTCCTTGGGCTGACGGGTGAACCGCCATCTTAGATAGCTCATAGACCCCGTTGTCATGTTTGATGAGCGCACACGTCCCGACGGCGATGTCACCTTCGACGGCAAAGAACACCTCACCACCGCGATCCACGATCGTACCCTTGGGATCGCTCAGCACCTGGCGGTCGAGGTCCTCGACCCAGAAGTGCTCTTCGATCCAATCGAGGTTAAGCGACTCGAACGCGGGCTGGAACTCGTCACGGTAGGTGACGATCTGAGCGCTGGAACCGGTCACGGTGAAAAGCTATTCTCCATCAGAATCTCAGCAAAACATCAACCTCAAGCAGGAGCCTGCCCATGTCCATCCAGATCCGATCTCGCACCGTGTTGTTGGTCGGTGTTGTCGCCGCGGGCGCTGCCCTCGCTTCGGCGTGCCGCGGCACCATGTCGATCCAATCCTTGCTCGACGATCCCGGTCGCTACGAGGGCGAAACCGTGCGCGTGAAGGGTGAAGTGACCCGTGCCATTGGTGCTTTGGGCCAGGGTGCCTATCGAATCAACGATGGTACCGGAACGATGAACGTGGTGAGCCAGGGGTTGGGGGCTCCGCGTGAAGGCGCCGAGGTTGGTGTTGAGGGAACGTTCCGATCGGTGTTTACGTTTGGCGACGAGTCGGGCGCGGTGATTATGGAGAAAGACCGCTTCGACCCCTGAGCGTCGAAACTACGCGACGAGCCGTTTCGAGACGCTCTGGGTTGCCTATCTCGAGCCACAACGCCGCG
Organism: Gemmatimonadota bacterium; assembly: GCA_039588915.1. Taxonomy (GTDB): domain Bacteria; phylum Gemmatimonadota; class Gemmatimonadetes; order JACCXV01; family JAHWKZ01; genus CAMYLR01. The sequence goes on along the minus strand of JBDGYV010000059.1, from coordinate 9,469 downwards.
CTGACGTCGTAGGGTAGGAGGCGGTATCCCTCGCGTGCGAGCCGGAGATAGACCGGGATGATCGAGAACGCGCCGCGCTCGTCGATCAGATCGAAGATCCGCGGTGAGAGAACGTGAACCCCTGCGAAAGGAATCTGCTGCTTCTCACCGCGCACTGGGCGGGACGTGTCCGACTCGCCGGTCGATCGGTTGGCCCACCCGTACAGACCCTCATCATCGAAAAGCAGACACCGTGAGGTCTCGCGGTGATTGACCGCCAACGTAGCCAACCGATCATCGGCTCGATGCGTGCGGCTCATCGCCTCGAGATCGAGATCGGTGATGATGTCACCGTTATATAACACGAACGGCTCGTCACGCCGGAACAGCGGCGCGGCGTGCAACAGGCCACCGCCGGTTCCCAGCGGCCGTTCGGGTTCAGCCGATAGTAGGATTTCCACGTCGCGGTCTTTTTGATTGTCAACGAAATGCTCTATCTGGTAAGCGTGGTGGTGGGCGTTGACGATGATGCGATCCACACCCGCTGCGGTCAGGTGGCGGATGATTCGCTCGAGGATCGGAACGCCATCGACCTCGATCAGCGCTTTGGGCGTGTCGTTGGTGAACGGTCTCAGGCGCTTACCGAGCCCGGCCGCTAAAACCATAGCATCCATGATCCTAGCCCGCCGGGGTTGTTGCGACTCGCGGCCAACTCGGCTCCTCGCGATGAAGGAGTCGAACTCGAACTTCCGGGAATCGAGCCTCGATATGTCGCGCCATTCTCTCAGCCAGATACACCGACCGGTGTTGTCCGCCGGTGCATCCAAAAGAAACACTCAGGCTAGTGAAGGCACGCTGCTTGTAGGCCTCGATCTGGGCCTCGGTCAGCGAGCGAGCGTTTTCCCAGAACGGCTCGAGCTCGTTGAGCTCAGCGATGTACTTGGCGACCTCCGAGTCGCGCCCGGTGAGCGCGGCGTACTCCGGCAATCGACCTGGGTTCGGGAGGCCCCGGCAGTCAAATACGAACCCTCCTCCGTGACCACCGAGGTCCTGGGGGTAACCACGTCGATAGCTAAAGCTGAATACGTAAACGGTGAGCCGGGAGGTGTCTGGCTCGCCGTCGGTGTCACCCCACTCGGTGATGATGGTGCCCAAGACCCGCTCGATCTCTGACAGTCGGATCGGCAAGCCATTGGCCAGGATCCGTTCGATGTTCCGGGCTGCGTAGGGAACGCTCTGAAGGAAGCGCGGCTTGCGTTCGAAGAAGCCGCGGTAACCGTAGGCGCCCAACGCTTGAAGGATACGCACCAGCACGTACCCATGATAACGTTCAAGGAACGCGGCTCGATTGAAGTCCAGGTACCGTGCCAAAAACGATAGATAATGATCTAGCAGTTCGGCCCGGACGGTCTCGGGGATATCGGCTTTGGAATCGTAGAGCAGCGAGGCGATGTCGTATTGCAACGCACCGCGTCGACCTCCCTGGTAATCGATAAACCACGGTTCGCCATCGCGAAGCATGATGTTCCGCGACTGAAAGTCGCGATAGAGAAAGTGATCGGTGTCGGCGGTGAGTAGGTATGTAGCCAAGGCATCGAAGTCGTTCTCGAGCTTGGCTTCGTTGAATGGTATCTGGGCCAACTTCAGAAAGTGATACTTGAAGTAGTTGAGATCCCAGACGATGGACTGTCGGTCGAACGCTGCCCGTGGGTAGGCCACGGAATAGTCGACGATGTCATCGCCCTCGACTTGGAATCGCGGCAGTATTTCCACCACGCGCCGATACATATCGAGGATCGTCGGGTCGAATTCGTGGCCGCCCTCACGCGCCTCCTGCCGGGCCCGGAACAAAGTGGTGTCGCCCAGGTCTTCGATCAGCCAGACGGCGGCTTCGTCGTCATCTGCATATAGCTCAGGCACCGGGAACCCAGCCCGGTTGAAGGCACGGGAGAATGAAAGAAAGGCGCGGTTCTCGTCGTGATCAGGCCCAAAGGCGCCGATCGCAGTTCGCCCATCGGGCGCCACTAACCGGTGATAGGTCCTCGACGAGCCATCTGCCGCCACTGGAAGCACAGCCTCGGGCCGGGCGCCGAAGTGGGTTTCAAAAAGAGTGATCAGTCGGTTCTGCATTCGCGATCGATGAAAGGGGGGCGGGATTTGCAGGACTTGACCTGACACGAAGAACCTAACGGGTCCGACACTGGGCTACCAATCCCCGCCGGCCGATGATAGATTTCTGGTTGAACAACGTTCAGGAGGCATCTGAATGCGAGCAGCCGCTTTCCAAACACTCTCCCCAGGCCGGCTCTTCCTTCCCTCGGAAGCGCGGCCAGCGATCTTCGCGCCCCCCAACGCGGGCCAAGGCGCGGCGCCCACGAGCACGGCAGCGTAGCTCAACTCCCCAGACGCTAGCCAGTCGCCGCGATTCGTTCGTTGCCTTTGGTCCATCTCAGCTAGCGGAGGGTGATATGCCAGAGATTAGCGTACCAGCCGACCAAGTCTTCCCGGTCCTCGAGCGCAACATCCTGGTGGACGGCTTTCATTTCGTCATCGATCTCGACAACTCCTACGGGACCACGATGGTGAATGCGGTCACAGGCGAGGAGTACCTCGATTGCTACTCGTACTTCGCGACCCTGCCGATCGGGCACAACCACCCGAAGATGAAGGACGAGGGTTTTCGGACTTCGCTCTTGCGGGCAGCGCTCGCCAACCCGGCGAACAGCGATGTGTACAGCGGAGAGTACGCCGGCTTCGTCAAGACGTTTAGGGAAATCGCCGTTCCCGAAAGCTTCGAGCATCTGTTCTTTATCGCGGGCGGCACACTCGCGGTCGAAAACGCCATGAAAGCGGCGTTCGATTGGAAAGCGCAAAAGAACCGCGACAAAGGGATCGAGGGTGGTGCCGACAAGGTCCTTCATTTTCGTGACGCGTTCCACGGTCGCAGCGGTTACACGCTTACGGTCACGAACACCGATCCGACAAAGACCGACGACTATCCGAAGTTCGATTGGCCACGGGTCTCAAACCCCAAGATCGAGTTTCCGATCGACGAACAGAAGGTGGCTGCCGCCGAAGAGCAATCTGTCGGCGAGATCGAGGCGGCGTTCGAACGCGATCCACATGGCATCGCGGCGATCCTGATCGAGCCGATTCAGAGCGAGGGCGGAGACAATCACTTCCGCCCGGAGTTCTTCCACCGCTTGCGGGAGCTGGTCGACCACCATGAGGCGCTGTTGATCTACGACGAAGTCCAGACCGGCATGGGGGTGACGGGCTCGATGTGGGCGTTCGAGCAGCTCGGGCCAACCCCCGACATCATCGCATTCGGTAAGAAGACCCAGGTGTGCGGGATCATGAGCACCGGTCGTATCGACGATGTGGAGACCAACGTCTTCAAGGTTTCGTCTCGCATCAATTCGACATTCGGTGGCAACCTGGTCGACATGGTTCGTTGCGCTCGCTACCTGCAGATCATCAAGGAAGATCGACTGGTGGAGAATGTGGCGTGGGTTGGCAAGGCGTTCTTGAAAGGGCTTCAAGCGATTGAGGCGGACTTCGCCAAGGTGACGAACGCGCGCGGTCGAGGTTTTCTGTTGGCGATCGATCTGCCCGACACCGCGCACCGAAGCCGAGTCCGAAAGGCGTGTTGGGAGGCGGGTTTGGCGACGCTCGCGTGTGGTCCCCGGTCGCTTCGTGTCAGGCCGACGCTGGTGTTCAGCGAGTCCGATGTTGAGCGAGCGTTGACGATTTTGCGCGGGGTTTTGGCACGCGAAGCGGCATGAGCTCGAGGCGACCCTTTGCGTTGTTGGCGTTGGTCGGCGTCGTCATGACGGGCTCCGTCAGCGCGGCTCAGGAATCGCGTGCAATCGATTGTACCGACCGATCGTTTGTCGCGCTGACGACCCCGGCCGGTGCCCCCGATGAGCCCCCGGCGGCCCCGATGTACTCGCCAATGCGGGGGTTTAGTGACGCGGACCTCGGTGTGGGGCACATCTTCTTGGTGGTCGACACGTTGCCCAACTGGTGGGAATGGCATCGCGCTGTTTGGCTGCCGCTCGCCAATGGGCCCGGCGAGGAACCGTGGGCATGGCTCGCAAACGGTTGGTTGGTCGAGATTGGAAGACCGGAGGCGGAACCGATCCCGATCGACGCCTCGGGAATGGTCGAGACCGGCTATGAGATACCGAGTTTCGTCGTTCTCGAAGAGCGCAACGACGGTTGGTTGCGGTTCCGCTACGCGGCCGCCTCCGATGTCAGTGACGGCATCGCATGGGTGCACCACTGTCAACTGGAACGCGGACGACTACCGGTCGATTACATACGGTGGGCTGAGTGGTTTATGCGTGACCGGTGGCCACTCTATTTTCGAACGGAGGTGCGGCACGCCCTACGGGCCGGACCGGGGGTCGAAAACGAGCGCATCCTCTGGATTCCGGTCCCAAAACAGGAGTATTCGCTCGAACCGCTTGAGTTTCAGGGCGATTGGGTGCGCGTCCGCATCAAACAACCGTCCGATCACTGCTGGGACCCGCCGGAGGTGCGCGTTGATGAGGGGTGGGTTCGTTGGCGAGGGCCGGAGGGAGGACCTTGGGTATGGTACAATTCACGGGGGTGCTGAAGGACAATGAGCGAGAGGTATGACGGACAGCAGATGAGCGGGCCAATGGCCGAACCGAACACGACTTCTGGGGGGAGGGTCGAGACGATGGGCACGAGATGGATCTGGTCCTTCGCGGAGGGCGATGGGAAGAACAAGCGCCTGCTCGGCGGAAAAGGTGCCAACCTCTGCGAGATGACCCAGATCGGCATCAAAGTGCCGCCGGGTTTTGTCGTCACTACGGAGGCCTGCCTCGCATACCTTGGATCCCCGGATGGTGCCCTGCCGACGGGAGTCATGGAACAGGCGCGGGGCGAGATGGCACGGCTCAATGAGGCGACCGGAAAGCGCTTCGGAGACGCCGACGATCCGTTGCTCGTCTCGGTCCGCTCGGGATCCGCCCTGTCCATGCCGGGGATGATGGACACCATCCTCAATCTCGGCCTCAACGAGCAGAGCCTTACCGGTCTGATAGCGCAGACGGGCGATCCGCGGTTCGGCTACGACGCGTATCGCAGGCTCATTCAACTGTTCGGCAAGGTCGCCCTTGGCATCCAGGACGAGAAGTTCGATGAGCAGTTCGAGTCCGTGAAGGAGCTAGCGGGTGCGGAGGCCGACGTGGATCTGCAGGCCGAGGATCTAGAGGAGATCGTTCGCCGCTTCCTGCTAGTCGTGCGCAAGCACACGGGCCGGCCATTCCCGAACGATCCGTACGAGCAACTCGAGATCGCCATCAAGGCCGTCTTCGCCTCTTGGATGGGGCCGCGGGCGGTGGAGTACCGCCGCGAGTTCGGGATCACGTCCGACATGGCCCACGGCACGGCAGCCAATGTCGTCGCGATGGTCTTTGGTAACATGGGGCCGGATAGCTGCACGGGGGTGGCCTTCACCCGTGACCCCGGGACGGGGGAGAACGAGCTGTACGGCGAGTACCTGGTGAACGCTCAGGGCGAGGACGTCGTGGCCGGGATTCGAACCCCCAAGCCGATCCGGGAGATGGCCGAGGAGATGCCCGATATGCACGGGCAGCTCCTGGAACTGCGCGAGAAGCTCGAGGAGCATTACTGCGAGGTGCAGGACTTCGAGTTCACGAACGAGCGCGGGATTCTCTACTGCTTGCAAACGCGCGACGGGAAGATGAACGCGATCGCACGGGTCAAAACATCAATCGAGATGGTCGAGGAGGGTCTGATCGATCGAGAACGCGCACTTCTGCGTGTGAGCCCGGATGACCTCGAGCAAATCCTATACCCCAGGATCGATCCGAGCTTCGACGGCAGCCCCCTTGCGACTGGACTCGCCGCTTCGCCGGGTGCAGCCTGCGGGCGGGTCGTCTTCGACGCCGATCGTGCCCAGTTGCTCGGGCGGCAGGGAGTCAACTTGATCCTGGTGCGCGAGGAGACGAAGCCAGAAGACATCCACGGCTTCTTCGCCGCCCAGGGGATACTCACGAGCCGCGGGGGAGGCACCTCCCATGCCGCGGTCGTAGCTCGCGGAATGGGCAAGCCGTGCATCGTCGGAGCGGAAGGGCTCATGGTGGACGAGGATCGAGCCCAGGCGATAAGCGGCGACGTCGTAGTGAAGGAAGGCGACATCATCACGATCGATGGCTCGAACGGTCACATCTATCTCGGTGACGTCCCTACGGTCGAGGCAGAGTTCTTCGACGAACTGGACACGCTGTTGTCCTGGGCCGACGCCGCAGCCGGGCTAAAGGTGATGGCGAACGCGGACACGCCCGAGGACGCTGTGCGGGCGATCAGCTATGGAGCGATGGGTATCGGGCTGTGCCGCACGGAACGGATGTTCAACGCGCCGGAACGCCTGCCAATCGTGGTCGACATGATCATCGCGGAGGACGACGAGCAGCGGGCCGAAGCGCTCGCGCGGTTGCTGCCGATGCAGCGGGCCGATTTTCGGGGGATCTTCCAGGCGATGTCTCCTCGGCCGGTGATCATCCGCCTTCTGGACCCGCCGATCCACGAGTTCCTTCCGACCGGGGCGCGGCTGGAGGAGGAAATCGACCAGCTCCACCGACTCCGAGACGCGCTCCGAGGGATGGACGTGCTGACGACCACCATGGAGGCTCTGGAGGAGCAGGCCTCCGAGGCCGACGCCGGATTGTCCGACGGCGCGAGAGCGATGGTGGACGTGCGACGCGTCGACCGCGTGATCGCGCGCAAGGAGGCGATGCTGCGACGCTCTCAGGAGCTCCGTGAGACCAACCCGATGCTGGGACATCGAGGGGTCCGTCTCGGGCTCACCTATCCCGAGATATACAAGATGCAGGTGCGAGCCGTGCTCGAGGCGGCGGCCGAGTGCCTGAAGGACGGGATCCAGGTCCGCCCGGAGATCATGGTTCCCCAGGTGTGCACGTCCCAGGAGTTGAAGAGGGTGAAGGAGTACGTCGAGGAGGCGGAAGCCGGGGTGAAGGCAGAATACGGCATGGCGGTCGACTTCGCGTTCGGCACCATGATTGAGGTGGTCCGGGCCTGCCTGCGCGCGGAGAGCCTGGCCGAGGTGGCGGATTTCTTCTCGTTCGGTACCAACGACCTGACACAGGCCACCTTCTCCTTTAGCCGCGAGGACGCCGAGACGAAGTTCCTGCCCCTCTACAATGAGCGAGAGATCCTACAAGACAACCCGTTTGAGGTTCTCGACCGCATAGGCATGGGTCGGCTGATGGCGCTCACGGTGGAGTGGGGAAGGTCGAAGCAGCCCGACCTGGAGGTCGGGATCTGCGGGGAGCACGGCGGCCATCCGGACTCCATTCGTTTCTGTCACGAGATCGGGCTCGACTACGTCTCCTGCTCGCCACCTCGCATCCCCGTGGCCCGCCTCGCGGCGGCGCACGCCAACATCGGTTCGAGCGGCAACGTGGTCGGACACTGATCGCGGCGAACTGATGAGCGCCTGGGCGCCACCCGACGACTGGGTCCGCCTTACTACGATCGATGCGCACACCGCCGGCGAGCCATTGCGCGTCGTGACCGATGGTTTTCCCGATCTTCCGGGTGACACGATTCTCGCCAAACGCCGATACGCCCGCGATCACTACGACCATCTGCGGAGAATGCTGATCCTGGAGCCTCGGGGTCACGCCGATATGTACGGATGCGTGCTTACCCCACCGGCGACATCAGACGGCGACGTCGGCGTGTTGTTCCTCCACAACGAGGGGTTCAGCACGATGTGTGGTCACGGGATCATCGGACTCGTCAAGGTCGGGTTGGAGTGTGGGCTGATCGACGCCAGCGAGGACGGCCGGATCCGCATCGACACGCCGGCTGGGAGAGTGACCGCCGCGGCATCGATCGAAAACGGTCGCGTGACCGGCGTCTCGTTTCTCAACGTACCTTCGTTTACGACGGCCTTGGATCAGGTCATCGATGTAGAGGGGCTAGGGCGGGTTCATTATGACCTGGCTTTCGGTGGCGCGTTTTACGCGTACGTCGATGGTCCGTCGGTCGGCCTTGATCTGAGCAGCGTGAACACCCCCGAGATTATCGATGCTGGCATGCGAATCAAGCGCGCTGTTTCGAAACGCGAGCCGATCCATCACCCAGCGGGCGAGCCAGATCTCGATTTCCTGTACGGAACGATTTTTGTTGAGCGGTTCGACGCCGGCGACGTCCATAGTTGTAACGTCTGCGTGTTCGCCGAGGGAGAGGTTGACCGTTCGCCTACCGGTACTGGCGTCAGCGGGCGCGCCGCGATCCACCATGCACGAGGCGAGCTCTCAACCGGCGAGTGGATCACGATCGAGAGTCTGATCGGAACGCAGTTCCAGGTTCGAGTTTATGAGACAACTGAAGTGGCTGGTGTTCCTGCAGTGGTGCCCGAGGTCCGTGGAACCGCCCACATCACGGGCAGAAATGAGTTTCTGGTCGACCCCGACGATCCATTGGCCGAAGGGTTTCTGTTGCGATAGCGTGAACAGTATGCGCGATATGAACCGTTTCCAAGAGGATGTGAGATGCGCCGTCTAATTCCAATCATGTTGCTCGGATTCGCGTGGTTCGCGATCCCCGCGCCCGCGATTGCTCAAGATCCAGCCATGGACGCTGCCGATCCAGCCCGAGTGACTCTCGAGCGTCTTTTCGGAGCGGACAGGATCCACGGAGCCTGGCTCGGGCCGGTGCAGTGGCTGAACGGCTCCGCCTATACGACGGTCGAACCATCGACGAGCCTAGACGGTGGGCGCGATATCATTCAGCACGACGCCCGCACCGGCGAGAGCGAGGTATTGGTATCAGCCCGGAGCCTGATCCCCATCGGCACCGACCAGCCCCTGGCGGTCGAAGGCTACACCTGGTCCGACGATTTGCGAAAGCTGCTCGTGTTCACCAATTCGCGCCGGGTGTGGCGCGAGAATACGCGCGGGGACTACTGGGTGTTCGATCGAGAGAGCGGCGACCTCGCCCAACTCGGCGGTGACGCCGCGCCGTCGACCGTCATGTTTGCCAAGTTCTCACCTGACGGCGGCCGCGTGGGATATATCCGCGAGAACAATGTCTACGTCGAGACGTTGGCTACGGGGGAGATCGCCCAACTGACGACCGACGGGTCGCGCACGATCATCAATGGCACCTTCGATTGGGTCTACGAGGAAGAGCTAGACCTGCAGGACGGTTGGCGGTGGAGCCCGGATGGCCAAAAAGTCGCCTACTGGCAGCTCGATGCCTCGGGTGTACGCGACTTCCTGCTCATCAATAACACCGACTCGCTCTACTCGTACACGATTCCCATCCAATACCCCAAGGCAGGCTCCACCAACTCGGCGGCTCGGGTTGGGGTTGTGGGCGTCGACGCTCAGTCCACGCAGTGGTTGGAAGTTCCCGGCGACCCGCGAAACAACTACATCGCCCGGATGGATTGGGCCGCCAACTC
>JBDGYV010000058.1:0-13107 GCA_039588915.1 Gemmatimonadota bacterium | reverse complement strand
AGCGGCCGACGATGCGCCCAGCCTCATCGATGATCACGGCCTTCGTCTGAGTGGAACCGACGTCAACTCCAGCTGCGTATGCCATCCAAACCTCTACTTCGGCTGAAGAGTTTCGCCCTGCTCAATGGACGCTCGCTTCCTGCGAGTCGCCAGTCCTTCGAAGAAGGCATCGACCCGGTTCTTGAGCTGCGCTTCGGAGACGACGCGCCGATCCATCATGTCCGACTCGAGAAATAGGCTGGCGGTGTCTCGGTTCTCCATGAGTGCCCGCCGGTTGTCAGCCAACCCCGTAGAGACCGTCCGGCAGCTCTTGATCGGGTGGAACACGACCCCGTCCGCTTGGTAGTCGTCGATCATCTCGCTGAGAACCAAGTCCTGGAAGAACATGCTGTCCATTGCGTTGCGTACGCTGATCAACACTCCCTCCGCCAAGCTGTCCAGCGGCCGTTCGAGATCGTATTGGAATCCGAGGTTCGAGCCGCCTGACGCAAACCACAGGTAGGTCGAATTGACGAACGTCCCACCCCACTCGGTGAACAGCTCATTGAATCGGCGGAAAATCGGGTAGCACGGAACGCCTACGAAAAGCAATCGGTACTGCTCATCCGATAGCGTTCCGATTCCGTTGTTAGCCTTGTACTCCATCTCGTCGGCCAGATCTGTGAAGTAGGTTGCACCGGCCTCCGTGCCGCGGAACCCGTTGGCGACACCCAGGTAGATCGTGCCGTCAGTCAGGGCGTTGAAGACCGCCGGACAGGCCTGGTTCAGCTCCAGAATGCGCTTCCACGATCGGTTCATGGTGTTAGCGTGGCCCATCGTCTCACGCAGTCGGTCGATGTCAAACCGGATCCCGGTCTGCTCCTCGCACAGGGTGATCAACTCTTTGATCTGATCGGCGACGTATTGACGATCGGTCTCGAAATCCGGATCACCCGGCCACGTCTGTGCACCGGCGGCCCGGGTGCCCGGAATGTCCAACGTGAAGACCGGGGTGCCGTGCATTCGCTCCCAGATCTCGGCCCACTTGATGTACGTATTGCAGGCGTTGGTACAGATCGCGATGGCGGGCTTCGGGATTCGTCCCATCGGGTGCTCGCCGCCACGGAGCTGGACCGCGACGTCGGCTTTGACGTAACCGCAGATGTCGGGCGAATAGCCGTAGTCTTCGGCTTCGCTGAGGTACTCGTGGGCGACGCGTCGAACAGCCGTCTGAAGGGAGTTGATCTCGGGAAAGACGATCGGGAGATCGAACACACGCAGCAACTCCGTCAGGCTACCCATAACGAACACGTACGCCGCGCCGGTGTCGTTCTCGGCGGCCTGATCCAGCTCCTGGAACCATTCGCGAAACAGTTGCGCGCCATCTTGATTGCCGCGCCCTACAATCGAAGTATCGGTGGCCATCTGGGACATGAGGATCCTCGTCTAATCGAACAAAAGGTTTTCCAGGAACGTCTCGAGCTGGATCTCCAGGCTGTCAAAACTCGTCATGCTCTCCTCGAACTCGCTGACGAAGTACGGAATGTTCTCTCGATCCAGGGTTCGCACGTATGCGACCTGCTCTTCGAGGCCGGGTTCGCACATCTTGGCGGCCATGACGATCGCCGCCTCGGCGTCAGCGTCTTTGATGCGCCTTAGAAGCATGTCTTCTTTTGGTTTGCGAAGATCGTGCTGGACTGGGCTGTGAGAGGATTTCTCGATGTAGCAATCGGCCAGATTGAGGAGTGGATCACCGTCCAGTGGAACATCCTCTGTCAGCCAGCGCAGGCCGATGAGCAGATCATCATCGACGACGTAACACGATCTAGCGATGGTGCGTACCAGGTCGAGTGGGAGTTGCTCGCAGAACCCACCTTCGATCACGACCCGGATTCGATCTCGCGGGTGGGCTTCGCGCTCTTCGATGAGCGGCAGCAACGCGTGCAGCAAGGCGTTGTGTTCCTCTCGTGGCAAGAGGCCGCCGAGCGCGACGAGGACGTACGCTTCATCTGCGGATAGAAGCCACGGCTTCTCGCGCTTGATCGCGTAGAGCGCCCGCAGCAAAGCCCGATTCTCGTTGAACACCGCGATCGATTGACGCAGATCATCGTCGGTGACGCGTCGGCCGGCGATCGCCTCGATCTCGCGCCTGAGCCGATCGTACTCGGCGCGCAGGTATGCGACGGCATGGTTCGAGTTGGCGTTCTGTGGCAGGTACAGGATCTGACACGTATACGGGAAGTTGCGTCCCCAGATCCCGGCCAGGTTTCTAGCCGCGTCGCAAATTGGGTGGGTGACGAACATGTCGAGCTCGACGCGTTGACTCAGCGCCAGCTCGAGCGAAGTCTTGATGATCGAGCACAGGTAGGAGCCAAACCGAGAGTCGGCCTGCGTCGGCTCGACCGGTGCGCCTCGGACCTTGAAGGGCAGCATTCCGGCGGCGTGGGCGATCTCTTCAGGGAAGTAAACTTGAAAGTGGCCGATCACTTTTCCGCCGTTCTCCCGCCACTGGTGCACGGTCGGAAAATCGGTGTCCTCGAGCAACTCTTCACATGCGTGCAGAACGTCCTCGAGAGGGCGACCGGCCCAGTCGGGGAGAACTGTTGGTGAGGGGCTTGAGCCGATCATCGATGGCTCCATGCGGGCTGGCGTTTCTCTTGAAACGCGCGGAGTCCTTCTATTGCGTCCGTTGTATTCATGAGCTCGTCGACGTAGATGTCTCCGACGTCGCGAAACGCCGCCGCGTGTCGCTGAGTGCTGCCGTTCCGAAGCACGCGCTTTGTGATCTCGAGCGCCGCGCGACTGTGTCGGGCGATCCGTTGTGCGGTCTCCGTCGCCTCGACCTCGAGCTCACCACGGGGCACGATCTTCCTGACGAGACCGTGCTCTTGAGCCTCGACGGCGCCGATCACGGCCCCCGAAAGCACCAGGTCCGCGGCCAGACCCGAGTCACAACGCTCCGGGAGCAGAACGCACGCCGCCGGTGGGAAAACACCAAGCACGATCTCTGGCTGCCCGAACGATGCGTCATCGGCAGCGACGACGATGTCGGCCGCCTGCACGACCTCGAACCCTCCGCCCAAGCACTTGCCCTGAACCGCGGCCACGACCGGGAGGGGGAACCCGTCGATGGCGGCGATCGTTTCGAGAAACTCCGGGATCATCTGTCGGTAGTGCGGCGGCAGGTGCTCCTGTACGTCGGCACCCGCAGAGAAGTGCTTGCCACGTGCCGACACGAGCAGCACGCGCACCGCGGGACTCGCTTCGAGGCTTCGTAACGCGGCTCGCATCTCGGTGAGCATCTCCTGAGTCAAGATGTTGAGCGGCGGATGGTTCAGAACGAGCCGACCCAAACCGCCGTCGATGCCGGTTTCGATGATCGAAGCCATCAGCCGAGCGCTCCGGTTTTCGAGAGCGGGTTTCCGCACACACCGCAAAACTCATGTTCGGATGGAAGGTCCTTCGAGCCGCAGCCGTCGCATGTCCCCAGGGGCGGCCCCCATAGGGTCTCTGACGGTTGACCCTCTGCTGCGCGCGCGCGCAGAAGGTCGTACCGCGGGTTGCGCTTCTCGACGAACGCTCGCATCCCTTCCAACGGTTCCCAGGAGGCGTAATGCAGCGCCAACCAATCCTGGGCGTGGCGGACGGTCGAATGCCACGCGAGGTCCTTCCAGAAATTGACCTGCTGTTTCGTATAGCGGGTGCACTCGGGGAACGACGCGAGCAGCTTTTGGGCCAAGTCGTCCACGAAATCATCGAGTTGACTCAGATCGATCGCATACCCTTCCTCGCCGCGCTGAGCCTTTTTGATCTCGTCCGGGCCCGCCTCGTCGATCCACTCATCATCGTGTCGTACCGAAGGCACAACCCAGTTGACGAGTCCCCAGTCGCACGCTTTCACCGCCGGGATCGGTTCGTTGAGCATCAAGATCTCACGCGCGCGCTTGTCGCCGACCGTCAGCGGCAACCACTGCGTGGATCCCCCGCACGCCACCGAGCCGACGTGCGTGCCGACCTGCTTGATGAACGTGTGTTGAGCCATGACGGTGAGGTCGCACGCGAGCTGGCTCTCGTTGCCGCCACCTACGGCCATTCCGTTGAGCCTCGCCACCACCGGCTTGCCGGTATTGAGGATGCTCTCGATGTAGGCTCGGAAAAGCGCCATGTACTTCCAGTAATCTCGTGGCGTCGCGATGTAGCTGGCCGCGTACTCCTTGACGTCACCCCCGGTGCAGAAGGCGCGATCACCGGTGCCGGTGTAGACGATGACGCCTACGCAATCGTCGAAGCTGGCGTCCCGGAAGGCGGTCGCGAGTTCCTCGAGCGTGCTGGTCGAGTAGGCGTTGTAGTTCCCGGGCCGGTTTATCGTGATGCGGGCGATTCCGTTTTGCTTGCTGTACTCGACCTCCTCGAAAGCGAACGAATCGCTCTCGCGGGGTGAGAAGTGGCGTTCTACTTCTGTTGCTTGCATGTGAGGCCTCCCACCAGCAGGTCCGCGAACTCAGCTCCAAGCTCGGGCGTGTGGACCCTGCCCTCCGGCCGGTACCAACGAGCGATCCAGTTGATCGCTCCTAGGATCCCAAACACCGCGATCTTGGAGTTGACGACGCGGAACTCCCCGCTCTTGATGCCTTCGTTGATGATTCTGCGTATTCGTCGTTCGTACCGGTCACGGGCGGCGATGATCTTCGTCTGTCGTTCGGAGGAAAGCGCGGTCACCTCGAACGCCAGCGGCGACGCTTCAAGGGTTTCGGTCATGACACGGACATGCTCGCGGATGATATACGCCAGGCGGTCGGCCGCAGTCGCATATCGTTGCCGTGCTTCTTTTGAAAAACGCTCGACCTCGGCCAGCGAGTCCAGATGGCACTGGTAGAGGATCGATTCCTTGTCCGGGAAGTAGTGGTAGAGGGCTGTCTTCCGGACGCCCAAGTGGTCGGCGATATCGTTGAGCGTGGTCGCGTGGTAACCCTTTTCCCGGAAAGCTCGAAGCGCCGCGTGGAGGATCTCCGTTCGGCGGCGGTGTCGCTTCTCGCGAATACGGGGCGACGGCTTGGGCGCGGTGCCGGTTGCGGGCACGATCGGACTCTCCTGAGAAATTTTACTAGAGTTCAAATTTTGAACGAAACGTCAAATTCTGTCAAGTCGGGAGAAACCCGACTCGTCGAGTCGATCAGCTAACTCTTTAACTATATGTGACAAGCAATACACAGATACTCGTTCGCCGGTGCCACGATTGCGGATCCTCCTCTAGCGGGTTAGAAATCCGCTATGGACCGCGCGGCCCTCGCAGCCTCCCCTTATGCCAACGACGATTTGCTGCCGACGACGCTCGACGAGCGGCGTTGGTCGCGCTGGAACATCGCCGCGCTCTGGATCGGGATGAGCGCCTGCGTGCCGACCTACATGCTCGGATCGAGCCTGATTGCGAGCGGCATGACGTGGTGGCAGGCGCTGCTGACGATCGCTGCCGGCAACGCGGTGGTGCTGGTGCCGATGATCCTCAACGGCCACGCGGGAACGAAGTACGGCGTGCCGTTCCCGGTTCTCTTGCGGGCGCCATTCGGCATCCTCGGTGCCAATGTCCCAGCGTTGCTTCGAGGGTTGGTCGCGTGCGGCTGGTTTGGCATCCAGACTTGGATCGGTGGACACGCACTGTACGCGCTTACCCGTGTCATCGTACCGGCGGTTGGCGACGCGCCGACGATCGGCTGGTTGGGACTTAACGTTTGGGAGCTGGTTTCCTTTCTGGCCTTCTGGGCGCTCAACGTGTGGATCGCCTGGTCGGGCACCGAGCGGATCAAGTGGCTCGAAGCGTGGGGTGCGCCGATGCTGCTTGCGATCGGTTTGGCGCTCTTGGCATGGACGTTCACCTCACCCGGTGGACTGGGAAACGCGTTGTCGTTCAGCCAGCAGTTCTCGAAGCCGTCGCTGATCGTTACAGACCACGAGGTGCAGCTGACGAGCTTGGTGGATGACGGTGGCCCGCGCGCCAGCGAGTTTCGGTTGGCGGTAGCGCGCACTGTGGACGCTGCGCGCGCAGCGATGGGTGACGCAGAGTGGACGCCCTATACCGGAGAAGTAATGGCGCTCACCCCTGGCGCCGCCGGGGGCGTCGTGGCGGCCCAACTCAAAGACGCCAGCGGTGTGGTGAGCCCGACGCTGACCGGCGAGGCGACGCCCACCGGGGGTCAGCTGAGCTTCTGGCTCCTGTTCCTGCCGGGCCTGACTGCGATGGTCGGTTTCTGGGCGACCTTGTCGCTCAACATTCCCGATTTCACCCGCTACGCCAAGAGCCAGACCGACCAGGCATGGGGCCAAGTCCTGGGGTTGCCGACCACCATGACGCTGTTCGCGTTTATCGGCATCGCCGCCACATGCGCGGCTGCGCTGCAGTTCAGCGACGTCCTCGTAGTCGAAGCGGCTCCGTGGGACCCGGTTGTCCTGCTGTCGCGATTCGAGGCACCGGTCGTGGTCATCGTCTCGATGGCCGCGCTGGCGGTCGCTACCTTGACGACCAACATCGCCGCAAACGTCGTCGCTCCGGCGATCGGTTTCAGCAACATCGCACCGCGCTGGATCTCATTCCGCGTCGGTGCGCTCATCACCGGCGTCATCGGGATTCTGATCATGCCCTGGAAGCTGATCGCCTCGACCCAGGGCTACATCTTCACCTGGCTGATCGGTTACAGCGCGTTGCTGGGGCCGGTAGCCGGGATCATGATCGCTGACTATTGGGTCGTGCGCCGCCAGCGCCTAGACGTCTCATCGCTGTTCTTCGAAGATGGCGCCTATTGGTATAGCGACGGCTGGCGATGGGCTACGGTGGCGATCCTGGCGCTCGCGGTGGCGCCCAACGTACCCGGTTTCCTGGCGGCAGCCGGTTGGGTATCAGCTGACAAGATTCCGGCGATTTTTCATTCGATCTACACCTACGCGTGGTTTGTCGGCTTCGCGGTCGCGTTCGTGAGCTACTTGGTGCTTGGTCTATTCAGACAGTCGACCTTCGCAGCGGAGACGCCGAGTGCCGCTTAACACCATTCGCGTCGTGGACCTGACCCGCATCCTGGCCGGGCCCTACGCCACGATGATCCTCGGCGACTACGGCGCCGACATCGTGAAGATCGAACGCCCCGACGGCGGTGATGACACCCGCGGTTGGGGGCCGCCATGGGTCCCGGGCGCGGGCGGTGCGAGCGCTTATTTCACCGCCGTCAACCGCAACAAGCGCAGCTGCACGCTGGATCTGAAGGCCGACGCCGGCAAACGAGTTCTATGGCGCATGCTCACGCGTGCCGACGTCGTGATCTCGAACTTCCGCCCTGGCGTGCTTGACCGACTGGGTTTCCCGTACGACGCGGTTCGCGAACGAAACCCGAGAATCATCTACGCCGTGATCAACGGTTACGGCGCCGACGGCCCAAGTGCCAACAAGCCATCGTTTGACGTGATCGTGCAGGGCGAGTCGGGCATTATGGACGTGACCGGGGACCCGGCGGGTCCACCGACTCGAGTCGGGATCTCACTCGGCGACGAGACAGCGGGGCTGCTGATCGTTCAGGGGATCTTGGCGGCGTTGCTCGAACGGGCGCGAACCGGCGAAGGGCAGCACGTCGAGGTTGCCCTTCACGACGGCCTGCTGTCGCTCTTGACCTACCACGCGCAGAACTGGTGGTCGGGCGGCAAGAAGCCGACGCGGCTCGGCAACGCGCACCCGTCGATCGTTCCCTACCAGACCTTTGCAACCAAGAACGGATGGATCAACATCGGAGCCGGCAACGAGCGCCAGTGGGCACGACTGTGTGAGGTGATCGGTAAACCGGAGTGGATCGATGACCCGCGCTACGCCACCAACGGCGAGCGCAACGTTCACCGAGACGAGCTCATCCCTAAGCTGGAAACGATTTTCGACGCCCGGTCGACGGCCGAGTGGATCACCGCTTTGTCAGCCGCTGATATTCCGTGCGGCGAGATCCGGAGCGTGCCCGACGCTCTCGATTCGGCCGAAGCCAAAGCACGAGAGATGATCGTGGAAGTTGTGGGCTCGGACGGTGCGCCGCTCCCACTGGTTGGTGTGCCGATCAAGCTCTCGGCGTCGCCGTGCCGGGTTCGTACCCGCCCACCAGAACTTGGGGAGCACACCGATGAGGTGTTGGCCGAACTCGGCTACGGTGCCGATGAGATCGAGGCGTTGCGGCAGAACGGTACCGTCTGAACGCGCCGGATTGTGATTCAGCGCGTTAGCGGTGAGTACCCGATCCCGTCCGGTCCCGCGCCGGTCGGCATGGTGGCCAAGATCGACGCCGTCTCGAGGTCGATCGCGGCGACCTGATCGCGGCCGCCGAGCGTGACGTAGGCCACTCGGCCATCACGTGAAATCGTGATCCCCTGGGGCGAAGGCCCTTCCGCGTCGGTGCTCTTAGCGACCGATACTCGAGCCCGTTCCTCGCGCGTGGCGACATCGAACAACCAGACCTCGCCTCGGACCGGGTCGGCGACGATCGCCAGCGCGCCGTCGGGCGTGATGCTGATTCGGTAGGGGAAGCCAAACCCCGTTAGCTCAGCAGCGACTTTACCGCTCTCGACGTCAAACACGCTCACCGTCTTATCCTCGTTGCTGCCAATCCACACTTCGTCGCCGGTGGGTGTCACCGCCAGCCCCTCTACAACCGGGGCCACCGGCATGACCCGAAGCGGTGTCCGCGAGGCGACGTCGAGCTCAGTGAGCGTCCCGTCGCGGATGTTGGTTGTGTAGATGCGGCTCCCGCCGGGAACCAGCGCGAGCATGTGGGACGCGGGTTGTTGGGTCGGCATCGTTCCGACCACGACACCGTTAGCGATATCGACCAGCAACACAGCCTGACTGGCTTCGGAGGTCACAACTAGCGTGGAATCGTCCGGAAGGAAGGCCGCCCCGTGTGGCCGGAGATGCTCTCCGAGATCGATCGTCCGTGTTACCTCAAGCGTCTCGAGGTCGAATACGGTGAGCGAGTTGCCCGACGCCCCTCGCACGCCGTAGTTCGTCGCGACAGCCCACCGGCCGTCGTTGGAGACGGCGACCTCGTGTGGTCCTCGACCAGTCGGTAGTGTGGCTAGGACCGTGCCCGATTCGGCGTCCAGAATCGTCGCCGTGTGGTCGTTCTTGTTGGTCACGACCAGTGTGCCGCTCAGCTCGGCTTGGCCCCACGCCGGGGCTGCCGTGCCGGCAAGCAGAAGGACCAGGACCGCTACGCGCAGTGCCTTTCGCATGATCACCCCGTGGATGCAGAGTCAAGGTTGTGAGCTCGATGCCGCCAACAAGGAACGTTCAACGAGCGAGCGGCGTTCATTGCGGCCGTCCACCAAGGCGGTTGGTCGCACGATGACCGGGTGCCAGCTAAGATTACAGGCGGAGCACGAGCGACGATATCTCATGGAGGCATAATGGCGAGAGTGGTCAAAGGTGGTTTGATCCAGGCGGCGATTCCTGATGGGGACGCCAGCCGGCCGATGGACGAGATCAAGCAAGCGATGATCGACAAGCATCTGATTCTGCTGGTCGAGGCGGCCGAGCGCGGGGCGCAGGTGTGCTGTCTTCAGGAGCTCTTCTATGGGCCGTACTTCTGCGCCGACCAGGACCAGAAGTGGTACCGCCTCACCGAGGCTGTTCCTGACGGGCCGACCTGTCAGCTGTTCGCGGACCAGGCGCGAGAGCACGGCATGGTGCTCGTCCTCCCGGTGTACGAACAGGAAATCACTGGGGTCTACTACAACACCGCCGCCGTCTTCGACGCCGATGGGTCATATCTCGGAAAGTACCGTAAACATCACATCCCGCACTGCGCGCCCGGGTTCTGGGAGAAGTTCTTCTTCAAGCCCGGCAACCTCGGCTACCCGGTGTTCGAGACAGCGTTCGGCAACGTCGGCGTGTACATCTGTTACGATCGCCATTTTCCCGAAGGCGCGCGGATCCTAGGGTTGAACGGCGCGGAGATCGTTTTCAACCCATCGGCCACGGTGGCCGGACTCTCAGAGTACCTGTGGGAGCTGGAGCAGCCGGCTCACGCGGTCGCCAACGGGTATTTCATCGGCGCCATCAATCGAGTCGGGCACGAGAACCCGTGGGACATCGGCGAGTTCTACGGTAAGTCGTACTTCGCCGACCCACGCGGGCAGATCATCGCCCAGGCGCCGCGTGATCGCGACGCGGTCGTCGTCGCTGACCTCGACCTCGATATAATCGAGGAAGTTCGTCAGACATGGCAGTTCTTCCGTGACCGGCGGCCGGAAACGTACGACGAGATCGCCGCGCTGCTGTGAAGATCATCGACGAAAGCGGGCTGAGATGACGGATTCGAGCAACGGCGGATCGATCGCGACTGCCAACCGCGCTGCAGAGATCAATGCTGCCCACGATCGCTATTTGTGGGATGCGGTCATACGGTACTACGAGACACCGCTACCCTTGGCTCGTGGACGGGGCCAGTTCCTTTACGACTATGACGGCAACGAGTACCTCGATTTCTTTGGCGGGATTCTGACCGTTTCGGTCGGTCACTGTCACCCGACCGTCACGCAGGCGATCCAGCGACAGGCTGAAACACTCGTTCATACATCGACGCTCTACCCAACCGGGCCGATCGTCGAGTTGGCCGAGAAGATCGCCTCAGTCACGCCCGGCGATCTGTCCAAGACGTTCTTTACCAATAGCGGCACAGAGGCTGACGAGACGGCGATCATGCTGGCCAAGGCGGCGACCGGCAACCAAGCCGTGATCGCCTTGCGCCATGCCTACGCGGGTCGCTCGATGTTGGCGGTGACCCTGACCGCACACGCGCCATGGCGGAGCGTTGACTACATCTCCGGCATCAAGCACGCGCTCGCGCCCTACTGTTATCGCTGCCCGCTCAAGCTCGAGTACCCGTCGTGCGGGGTGGTGTGTGCCGAGGATCTGGAAGAGTTGATCAAAACCACCACCCCGGGTCGGGTCGCGTGCATGATCGCCGAGCCGATCCTGGGCGTCGGCGGCTTTATCACACCGCCCGTGGAGTACTTCCAGATCGCGGCCGAGATCGTGCGCCGTCATGAAGGGCTGCTGATTGCCGACGAGGTTCAGACCGGTTGGGGCCGGACGGGTGGCAAGTGGTGGGGCATCGAGCACTACGGGGTCACGCCTGACATCATGACGATGGCCAAGGGCGTCGCCAACGGGATGCCGATGGGGGTGACGGTGACGACGCCCGACATCGCAGCCAAATGGGAGGGCCTGACGCTTTCGACGTTTGGTGGCAACCCGTTGGCGTGCGCCGCGTCGAGCGCGACTGTTCAGGTGATCGAGGAGGAGAACCTGGTCGAGAACGCTGAAACTCAAGGCCGCCGTTTGCGCACCGGTTTGGAGAAGCTCCAGGAGAAGCACGCGCTGATCGGCGACGTGCGCGGCATGGGGCTCATGCAGGGGATCGAGATGGTCACCGATCGCCAGAGCAAGGAGCCGGCGGTCGTGGAGATCGTGCGGCTCATGGAAGAGACGAAGAAGCGCGGCCTCCTGATCGGCAAGGGCGGGCTCTACGGCAACGTCGTCCGGGTCGCGCCGTGTCTAAACATCGGCGGCGATGATGTCGATCGGGCGGTGGAGATTCTCGACGACAGCTTCGCAGCTATCGGCTAGTCAGGATAGCGGCTTGAGCCCCCGTACCGGAGCACTACTTCTCACTGTGCCCGTCTTCGCGCTGTACTTCTATCTGCTCGGTGAGTTCGAGAGTCCGCTGGCGATCGCCGACCGCGTGGCGGCCTGGATGTTGTACGCGGTCCTGGCGGTGATGCTGATCGGTATGCTGGCGGTTCGGCTCGAGCCCAGGGGGATGTCGTACATCTTCATGTTGGCGGCGCTGCTCCAGACATTCTCCATGTTCTTGATGCTTCTCTTGGAGTGGCAGACGCTGGAGACGGTCGTGTACCTCAACGTGTTGCTCGTGCTGAGCCTGCTGCTGGTGTCGTGGCGGTTCCGAAACGTCGCCAACATGGAAGCTACAGAAGCCGAGTCGTCATGAGCACCAAACGTCGTTACCGGAACTACGTCGACGGCGAGTGGCGGGAGACCGAGACCGGTGACTGGGCGCCCAACGTCAACCCTGCCAACACGAACGATGTCATCGGCGAGTTCCCGCTGTCTTCCAAGGACGAGACCGAGGCGGCGATCGCCGCCGCCGAGCGGGCGCTCCCGGGATGGCGAGCCACCCCGGCTCCGGAGCGGGGTCGATTGATCTCGCGCGTCCACCGTTTGATGACCGAGCGCGCCGATGAGCTAGCCGGTTCGCTGACCCGCGAAGAGGGCAAGATCCTTCCAGAAGCCAAGGGCGAAGTTCAGAAGACGCTCAACGTCCTCGAGTTCATGGCCGGCGAGGGGATGCGGCTCGACGGCGACACGATGCCTTCCGAGCTGGCCAACACATTCGCCTACACAGTGCGCGAACCGATCGGCGTCGTCGGCGCGATCACGCCGTGGAACTTCCCGGTGGCGATCCCAGGGTGGAAGATCGCCCCGGCGTTGGTGGCGGGGAACCCAGTCGTCTTCAAGCCTGCCTCGTTGACGCCCGAGACGGCGGAGTTAGTGATCGGGATGTTCGTCGAGGCCGGCGTCCCGAAAGGCGTCGTGAACCTGATCTACGGGAGCGGCTCGAAGGTGGGGCAGACGATCGTCGAGGACCCACGGGTCAAGGCGCTGTCGTTTACCGGCTCCAATGAGATTGGGGCGGGACTCTACGTGGACGGGGCACGATGCTTGAAGAAGGTGCAGTGCGAGATGGGCGGGAAGAACCCGGTGCTCGTGCTCGAAGATGCTGATCTCGAGTTGGCGATTGAAGGCACCGTCCAGGGTGCGTTCGGCTCGACCGGCCAGCGATGCACGGCTACCTCACGGGCGGTGGTGGTCGACGAGATCGCCGACGAATTCGTCGAGCGAGTGGTCAACCACGCCTCGGGAATCGTAATCGGCGACGGTATGGCCAGCGAGACCGACATGGGGCCCTCGGTCGACCAGTCGCAGTACGACACCGTGCTCGAGTACATCGAGATTGGCAAGCAGGAAGGCTCCGAGTGTCTGGCGGGCGGTCAAGCGCTCACCGGACCCGAGCACGCGAACGGATACTT
>JBDGYV010000057.1:0-13115 GCA_039588915.1 Gemmatimonadota bacterium | reverse complement strand
GACACCGGTCCGCTGGCGTCGATCAAGGTGGGTACTGAGCTGACCAGTGGGTGCGGGGAGTGCCACCGGGCCAGCGGGGGTGCCCACAATCCGTTCGTGGAAGAGTGGTCCCAATCCCGCCACGGGGAAGGCGCGAATCGTCCCACTATCCGCCAGCGGGAGACGTGCCGGAATTGCCACGGAGCCCAGGGGGTGCTCCTGGCGTGGGGTGTCAATGACGTTTTCATCGAAAAGGACACGGGCGAAGAAATCGGCATCGTCTGCGCGGTGTGCCACGATCCCCACGACGGTACGAACAGTGGCCAGACCCGGTTTCCGATCGACGTCCGCGACGTCGACACAAACCTGTGCATGAAGTGTCACCAGAGGAGAGCGATCCCTGATCTCGAAAACCCGCAGAGGGGACCGCACTCGCCACAGGGCCCGCTCCTGCTCGGCGAGAACGTGGGCTGGATACCGCCCAACTTCGAGCATGACGAAGGCAGCATCGTGGCAACGCACGGGACCGAGCGCAACCCGAAGCTTTGCGCCACGTGCCACGTGAATCAACTCCAGTTCACCGATCCCTCGACCGGGCTCCAGATCACCGGTTCCGGCCACTCGTTTAAACCCATTCCGTGCCTCGATCCATTTGGGGTTCCCACCGTGTCAGAGGAGTGCGAGGTCGAGGAACGGTCCTTCGATGCGTGCACGGCAGCCGGCTGCCACGGCACAGAGGATGCGGCTCGCTCGGCCTTTATTGTCGCTAAGGATCGGATCGCGAGGCTCGTCGAAGAGCTCGATAGCCTTCTGGAGCAGGTCCCGGACAGCGAGTTCGACCGCGACGACAACATCTTCACGGTTGCAGAGGGAGCGAATTTCAACGCCGGCCTCGGCGACATCCGAAGCTCGCCGATTCATAACCCGTTTTTGACCGAAGCGCTGCTCGTCGCCAGCATCGACGCCGTCGAAGAGGAGTACGGCGTCATGAACAGTCTGGGAGTGGTCGATTGGGGCGCCGAGCTACAGGCGATCAAGAGCAGGGTGGGGAGGTAGCGACCGAGTTCGGAAGTGACAAACTCAAGCTCCGGTCAATCCGGCCAGAACGACCTGCCGCCCGTCCAGAAACGCAGGAAATCTTCTTTCGTCAGGTCTTTCCCGACACGTTTGTAGCCTTTTTCCTGACAGACTTGCGAGCGATCCCGAGTCAAACTGCTAGTGATGCGCAACCTTAACAAGCTCTTTCCGCGGCTTTCGATACGAAGCAAGCTGGCGGTCGCGTTCGCGTTGCTGGCGACTACACCGCTCTTAATCGTCAGCGCCGTAGGGACACACACCACCCTACGGCGAATCGAGGCATCGGCGTCAACCTCGCTTGACCATGATCTTGTCACCGCCCGAGCCCAGACCGAGCGATCCCTCGGTGCTGCCGTAGAAGACCTCGTTTTTCTGTCTGAAATGCGCCTTCGGGCTGCCATGGTAGAGCCGGTCGACTTCGCTTCGCTGGAGTCGGCCACGAAGACGTTTCTCAAGCTCAGTACGGCTTTCTTCCAGATCAAGCTTTTCGCTCCCGACGGCGAGTCGATGTTGGTTACGCGTGCGGGCGGGCTCGGCTCGTCTGGTTCAGTGGGAGCGTCAGGCGGTGCGTATTACACAATGCGCGCCCGCGAACTCGAACGCGGGCAGCATCTACTCCTTCCGGTGGAGATCCGGGGTGTTGGAGACGGTGGGGGCGGTGTAGAAGCCATACCTGCCATCGCAGTTGTCTATCCCCTGCGTGATGATGACGATCGACTTTTGGCGGTCGCTGTGGGTGAGGCGTACGCATCCGAGCTATTCGAGTCGCTGGAGTACGGTTCTCCGCAATTGGCTGGCGTCACCGGTTTGATCGATGGACAGGGTCAGTTCCTGTACCACTCAGAACGCAAGAGTGATTGGAACACCTTGCTCGCGAACGACAATCTGAACTCTGATTTTGAGTCCCACGTAGCGCAGCAGATTCTCGCTGGGACGCCAGGGAGCGTCAGAACCTCTCAGGGCACGCTCGTCAGCTTCGTCCCACTCGACTTGGTGGGGCCGGATGGCCAACCGCTTCTCATCTATCGGGTGGTGCCGACATCACTCTTTGATCAGCCGGCCCGCCTGTTTCGTCGCAACGCGCGGCTCGGGAGCCTACTAGTTCTGTTGGTCGCAGTCGTACTGGCCTTCGTGGCGGCAAACCAGTTCACGCGACCGATATACCAACTCCGTGAGGGCGCTCGGAACCTCGCAGCAGGTGTGTTTGATCATGAGCTCGACATCGAGACGAACGACGAACTCGAGGACTTGGCGGCCGACTTCAGTCGAATGGCGAATCGCCTTCAGGGGCAACAGGAGATCCTAGAAGATCAAGTTGCGCAGCGAACCGCCGCACTGCAGGAGGCCCACGCCGAGCTCGAAGAGATCTTCGCGAACTCCGACGACGCGATTCTCCGACTAGACCCCAATGGACGAGTACAGGTGTGGAACCGCGGGGCGGAGAAGATCTTCGGGTATACCGAGAGCGAAGCCATGGGTCGTGCTGTGTACGATCTCCTTATGCCGCCCGGAGAAGCGGGACGTAAGAAAGCAGAGCACATCGGCAAAGAGGTCGAAAGAACCGGAGCTCTCCTCAACTATCAGATGACCTTGCTGCGCGAGGATGGGAACCCGGTGGACGTCAGCCTGTCTCAGACGATCATTCAGGGTGACTCGCAAGAACCACTAGGGCACACGCTGATCATTCGCGACGTGACGCAGCAAAAGGCGTTCGAGAAACAATTGCTGAAGTCTGAGCGACTGGCCGCGGCCGGACGGTTGGCCGCTGGCGTCGCGCACGAGATCAATAACCCGATCGGAATAGCGGTGAACCGCCTGGACTGCTTGGAGCTCGAAATGAACGAGCAGTGCGCCGAATGTTTTGCTCGCGAAGATCTGCAAGTTGTTAGGGCCCAAACGGAGCGCGTAGGCGAAGTAGCGCGCCGACTGCTGAGTATCGCTCGAGCAGAACCTGCAACGTGTGTTCCTCTGGATCTGAGTGGATTGGTCGGCGGTGTTATCACCTTTCTCCAGCCGGGATTGGAGAAGCGAGGCCTGGAGTTCGACTGGGACCTTTCGGTAGACCTGCCAACCATCAAGGGTAGTCCGCAAGGGTTGGAGTCGGTGGTTATGAATCTGCTGCTCAACGCGGCAGATGCCTCAAATCCGGGCGAGACGATCAGAGTTGTCACCCGTACGGTCAATGGTGGACGAAAGGTCGAGCTCGAAGTCATCGACACCGGCGCAGGGATTTCAACGGATCTCATGGACCGGATCTTCGAGCCGTTCTTTACCACCAAGGTTGAACCTTGGGGCACGGGCTTGGGGTTGGCCGTGACGCGGGGCATCGTTGAGGAGCACAGCGGTGAGATACGGGTCGAGAGCCAGCCGGGCGAGGGGAGTCGATTCATCGTGATACTACCGGTGGAGGCTGAGCGAGACTCGTGAATCCCGGCCACGTTCTTATTATCGATGATGAGCCTGAAATGCTCGAGAATTGCCGGCGGCTACTGTCTCGGGAGGGTCATCGGTGCACGACACTTGATCGGGCGGCAGAGTTTCTGCAGACCCTGCGGGAAAGCGAGCCGGACGTCGTGCTTTGCGATCTGCGCATGCCGGATGCCGACGGGATGCAACTTCTGGCAGCCGCGCGCGGTGAAGACTCCGATCTCCCGGTAATCCTGATTACCGGGTATGCTACGGTGAGCTCGGCCGTCCAGGCGATCCAAGAGGGGGCTTTCGACTATCTAGCGAAGCCGTTCACCGCCCAACAACTGAACGTGACGATCACCCGCGCGCTGCGTCAACGACGGTTAACCGAAGAGAATCGGAAGCTGCGCGACCAGGTGGCGAGACATCAGGAAACCACTGAAATCATCGGTGAGAGCCGAGCGATTCTGCGACTCAAGGAACGCATCAAGAAAGTCGCGCCAACCGATGCCAACGTGCTGATCTGCGGTGAAAGCGGGACGGGCAAGGAGCTGGTTGCGCGATCGCTTCACGCTGGAGGAGCCCGAAAAACAGGTCCTTTCGTTCCTGTCGATTGTGCGTCGATACCGGAGAGCTTGCTTGAAAGCACGCTGTTTGGCCACGAGAAAGGGGCTTTCACCGGAGCCGTAGCCCGGCAGCGCGGGCTACTCGAGCAGGCTTGTCGAGGCACGGTCTTTCTCGACGAGATCACCCAGATGAACCCGCCGCTGCAGTCGCGCTTACTGCGCGCATTACAGGAACGAGAGCTGAGGCGTGTGGGTGGCGAAACGGTAATCGAGTTGGACATTCGAGTTGTCGCGGCGACCAACATCGATCCTACCGAGGCTGTCGAACAAGGATTCCTTCGCGAAGATCTGTACTATCGCCTCAATGTCGTGCCGATAGTGCTCCCACCCCTGCGTGAGCGGAACTCGGACGCCGTCCTCCTTTTTCAAGACTTCCTCACACGTTTTGCCGAGACCCATGAAAAGCCGGTCCCGATCGTGACGCGTGGCGTTTGGGATACGGTGGAGCGATACCCATGGCCTGGGAACGTGAGGGAATTGAAGAACGTGGTGGAACGCCTGATCATCTTCGACGACAAGGGGAAGGTCGGTCTCGCTGATCTGCCGGGTTCGATGGGTCAGCCGGATCTGCAGGCTGGTGACCCTGGTCTGCCTTCGTATTGTGATCTTCCCTACGAACTTGCGCGTCAACAGGCCACCCGAGCCTTCGAAGCTCGGTACCTCGGAGCGATTCTCGAACGCCACGATGGAAACGTTACGCGCGCCGCGGAAGCTGCTGGCCTCAACCGACGCACCCTGCACCGTTGGTTGGAGCGCATCAAGACCGAACACGACAGAGGCGATAGATGAAATTGCCTCGTTTCATCATGGTGTTGTTTGTTGCCTGGGCACTGACGCCCAACTTGGCTATCGGCCAGGGTAGCGCCGTTACAGGAAATGTGTTTCTACACGGGGTGCCCGCTGATGGCGCTGTCGTCTACCTGAATCACGGGTCGGTGTTACTTGACACGACGACGACCGAGCCCTTCGTTATTGACCAGCGGAGCCTCCGCTTCGTTCCCCAGATCCTGTCTGTCCTCCCGGGTCAGGAAGTCCAGTTCCGGAATAGCGATCCTCTGTTTCACAACGTTTTCAGCCCCGACACGCTCGGGGAGGACTTCAATCTCGGTACGTACCCTGCGGGGCAGGGGCGCAGCCATCGGTTCCGGCGACCGGGCGTACACCCGATCCTCTGCCACATCCACCCGGAGATGGAGGCTTATGTCGTCGTGGTGACAACTCCTTACCACGGGGTCTCGGACGCGACGGGTCGATTTCGCGTCGGGAACCTGCCCTCTGGCACGTATGCGCTCGAGGTTTGGCATAGCCGTGCTGCTCCCTACAGGCGCATCGTGACTGTGCGAGGGAACGACGATCTTCGACTTGAGATCCGGCTCGACGGGCGGCGAAGTGCAATCAGAGGCCGACGGTGAGGTAGAGATGCGAACCGATCATACGAAGCTTCCGTACATCTGCCTGACGCTCGCTCTTCTCGCACCGTTAACCGTTCTGCTCTTTGGATCCCTATCGGCGACCGACACTGAAGAGCTAGCTCATACGAAGATTCCTGTTTTCGCCAGGCTGTACCGAACCGGATGCTCGACCTGCCACACGGCAGCGCCAAAGCTCAACGTTCTCGGCGAGGCCTTCCGGCTTAACGGTTACCGATTCCCAGATAACGATGAGCTGCTGCGCAAGGAGAAACCGATCCCGCTGGGGACTGATCCCTGGAAAGAACAATGGCCACGGGCCATCTGGCCGGGCAAGCTACCGGAGACCGTACCGTTCGCGCTGAGAATAGTCAGCGACGTCCAATTCACCCGGGACGAAACCGTGGACTACGACTGGACGTACCGATTCCCAAACGAGATTTATTTTCTATCCGGCGGCTCACTGGGCGAAAGCATCGGCTTTTTCGTTGAAGCGGAGTGGACACAGGATGATGATGTCGAGCTTATCCAGGCGAAGATACCGTTCCAGGATCCGCTTCCGTTTCTCCCGGATCGTTTGCTCAACATCTGGGTGGGAAAGCAGAATCTCTACTTGCTTACGTTGGGGGATCGCCAGATCGATCGAGCCGCGAGACAACGCCTGCTGTGGTCTGAATTTGACGTATCAGCGCTGGAGGTGAGCAATCCAGACTCTGGAGAAATCCTCCGCTCAACCAATGAGTTACAGCCCCGGTTCTCGCAGCCGGCGATCGAGATCAACGGAATCGTGGGCCACCGGGCATACTATGCCGTGGGTCTCAGCCAGGGGACTTCCGACCTCGCGACAGATAACAACGACAGCAAGGATTTCTTTTACAAGCTGCGGTACAAGTTCGGTGGTCTCTCTTTGGACGGAACGTACGACGCGGGGGGTGGCCCCGTGCTAGGCACGGGCGGGCAACTGTTCGATCGAGCTCTCATCGTCGAGCACTTCGGCTACGTTGGAAAGTTTCCCGCTAATGAGGGCGTACAGGACGAGTATCAAACGTTCGGATTGTCAGCACGATGGCTGAACGGCCCACTGGATCTCGGTGCTGGATACGTCTGGGGAGAGAACGACAATCCGTGGGGGCTGGATCCGCCAAGAAGTGTGAGCCACTGGAGCGCCTTCGCCAAAGCGGAGTACTTCGTCTACCCCTGGCTGATGGGGTCACTAAAGGGGGAAATGCTCCGAGACACGGTCGCAAGGGAACTCCGGTTGGAGGGGTTCACTCAGGGCTCGCTGGATAGCACCAGGATTCTCCCAGGCGTCGTATTCCTCATCCGACAGAACGTGCGTGGTGTGGTGGAGGCGGAACTTTATTCGCGCCACGACTCTTCCGAACAAGCCGATCTTCAGAAACCGCACAACCTCTGGCTTCGCCTCGACGTGGCGTTCTAGAGAGCACCGAGGAGTTGGGACCATCAAGGTCCCGACTGTGCCCCCGGCTGTCGCACCCATGCACATCTCACCGGTTTTCTACATCTAGGCCAATCCTCAAGTAATCAACGGGTTGCGGCTCTGTCGACAGGTCGAAAAAGGCGCGGCCCAACGCTTGCTTTCCCGCTCTTCAGAGGACGGCAAGAACCCCGTCCGCCAGTACAAACATCTCGCCAGCAAAGGGGATACAACGATGAACTCACGACGGTTACTTCCGTGGCTGATGGGGATTCTGGCCGGTGCCGCGATGATCGCCTTGATCGCTCTCGTCGGAGCGTGCGACGAGGGGAGCACGGCCGGTCCTGCAGGTCCAGGTCCAGCTCCGGGTCCCGGTCCGGGCCCAACTGTGGTAACTGCATCCGACTGGGTGAGCTCGGTGGATTGGGCCACGGCCACAGTCGTGCAACTGGATATGGTGGAGGGCGGAGGTAGCGCCTACTCGTTCTCGCCCAGCAACATGACGTTCGAAGCCGGTAGGCCCTACATCATGCGGATCACGAACCCCGCTTCGAACCAGGAGAAGCACTACTTCGCAACCGAAGGTCTCGGCGATTTCTACAAGGCGATCGCCACTCGCAAGATCCAAACCGCTGACGCCGAGTACAAGGCGCCTCACTTCGAGGCCGTAGAGCTATTGATCGGCGGATCGCTCGAGATCTACTTCGTGCCCGTTCTCGGCGGAACGTACGATTTCCTGTGCACCATCCCTGGCCACGCGCCGGGCGGGATGGTTGGCCAAATCACGGTCACCGGTGGAGATGGCAACGTGCTCGACCTGGAGATCGCAAGTGACTTCAACATGGGCTTGACCCAGGATGCGAGAAAGTCCGGGGGACACTCCGTGTGGGAGTCGGCGGTCGAAACCGAAGTCGTGATCTGGGAAGAGCCCTACAGCTTCCGTCCGCCGGATCTGGCGCTCCAGAAGGACGTGGGCTACAAGCTGACCCTGAGCAACCCGGCTGGTCACGCATCGAAGCATTACTACACGGCGGCTGATTTCTATCGCACCGTCGTGGTGCGGAAGTCGGAAGACTCGCAGGCCGAGATCAAGCCGCTCTACTTCAAGGCCATAGAGCTGTTGATCGGGGGCTCGGCGGAGTTGTTCCTCGTGCCCACGGCAACCGGGACGTTCGACACTGTGTGTACGATCGAGGGTCACGCTGCCGCTGGCATGATCGGCACTATTGTCGTGAGTCCGTAGCTGGTCCGAGCTAACGGAAGGGGGGGGTCGTCGGGCCGCCTGTATCATTCGGACCGATGACCTCCTCTTTCTACTCGAGAGAGGTCCTCATGAAGACAAAAACGTGCGCAAGCCAGCTTCCGTGCTCGTTGGGGTTTTCCCGACAAGGCATTCTCTTCTACACAGCGGCGTCAGCCCTCGGGTGGCTTCTCCTCGTGGTAGGAGCCGGCGTCGGGCTAGCGCAAACGACCCCGCCGCCCGCGTCGGATCCGGCGTTAACAGCCGCGCTCGTTACCGAGGGCCGCGCCGTCTATCGCTCGGCCTGCGCTTCGTGTCACGGAATCTCCGGTGATGGCCTGGGACCTACTGCCCGACACATGAACCCCGCACCACGCGATTTCACCAGCGGGGTTTTCAAGTTCCGCAGCACGCCGTCAGGGGCTCTTCCCACCGACCAAGATCTCTTCCGCACGGTATCGGAAGGCGTCCCGGGTACGTGGATGCCGGCCTGGGAGAAACTGCTCAGCGATCGACAGCGCTGGGCAGTGGTCGAGTACTTAAAGACGCTGGTTCCTGATTATGCGCTGGGGTTTGGAAACGAGGAACCCCTGCCGCTACCCGGTCAACCATCTGGCGCGACGGTCAGCGAGGGGCGTCAGGTCTATTTGATGTTGGGCTGCGCCAAGTGTCATGGTGTGGGTGCGCGCGGGGACGGCCCGTCCGCCGGGACCCTGACCGACGATTGGGATCAGTCGATCACGCCGTACGACTTCACCCGCGGCGATTACAAGAACGGAGGACGGGCGGAGGATCTGTATCGAACCCTGCGGACAGGCTTGTTCGGCACTCCGATGCCTGCGTTCGAGCCCGGCGTTGTCCTCTTCGCAGACGGATCACAGAGCGACCTCTCCTCCGTCCAGTCGGGCTTTGGCGCCACGGAACTGTCGGCTCTTCGCGCGTACCTCGCGAGCCAGCCGGATCGTGCCGAGCTCGACGAAATGGCGCCGCCGGAACGCGATGCGATCGCGGAGCGACGGTTGTGGTCGTTGGTCGCGTATCTGCAATCGCTCGCGCGTCCGCGGGACCTGTTCTACCGCCTCTTTGTCGAGGACCCGAACATGACACCAGCCCGAGGCCCACAATGAGAAACCACGCCAGAGGTTTGGTGCTAGTTGTCGTTTGGTTGGTCGGTCTGACCATCGCGTGCGCCGGCTCGGGTGAGGGACTCGACAATTTTGGAAACCCGCTCGGAGAAGGAGGAAGCGGCGTGCTTGAACCCACGTTCTCCAGCATCCAAGCCAACATCTTTACGGCGATCTGCGCTCAGTGCCACGCGGGTGCATCAGCCCCGTTGAGCCTCTCCTTACAGGTGGGCTTCAGTTACGACCAGCTAGTGGGCGTGCCGAGCGTCGAGGTCCCGGAGTTGTTGCGAGTCGATCCTGGTCAACCCGACGACAGTTACCTAGTGATGAAGATCGAGGGCGCACCCGGCATCACGGGTGGGCGCATGCCACTGGGATTGTCGCCCCTGAGTGCCAAGCAGATTGCCACTATCCGCGCCTGGATCGCGGACGGTGCTCTCGAGAATTGAGGTGATCGTTATGCGAAACGCGCAATTGCTAGCTGTTGCTACACTTCTCTGGTTTTCTTCAGTCGGCCCATCGAGCACCGCCTTGGCGGCCGAGCCTTACCTCTCGGTTCGCACAGGTCTGCGGTGCTCGGTTTGCCATACGAACATGACCGGAGGAGGAAAGCGGAACGCGTTCGGCTCGATATACGCTCAGACGCGCCTCCCGATGACGGTGACCAGCCTCGGTGACGTCGGGTCGTTCATGGCGACGGACATCGCCAACATCCTCTCGATCGGTGCGGATCTCCGCGCGCGGGCCTCCAGAGAAGAAACTGAAGACGACACGCTCTACCCCTTCGAAATCGAGGAAGGGAACCTGTATATCGAGGCGACCCTAGTGCGCGACCGTCTCACGCTTTACGTGGACGAAGAGTTCGCTCCCGGAAACCCCCGAAACCGGGAAGTGTTTGCGCTGATTAAGGGGCTACCGGGTGAGTCCTACTTGAAGGTCGGGAAGTTCTTCCTTCCCTACGGTTTCAGACTGCTCGATGATACCGAGTTCATTCGTCAGCGAACCGGATTCAACTTTGATAACTCGGACCTAGGCGTTGAATTCGGTCTCGAACCGGGTCCTCTTTCTGTGGCGGTCGCGGTGACCAACGGAACCCAGGGCGCGGCTGAGAACAACAACGACAAGCAATTCAGTGGGTACGCGGCCGTGGTGTTCCCCCGGTGGCGGGTGGGGATAAGTGGGTCCAGGAATGAGGGCGAGACGGGCGACCGTGAGGCTTTCGGGGCCTTTGGCGGGTTCCAACTGGGGCGCTTCACGTTCCTGGGGGAATACGATTTCGTCAACGACGACCCGCCGGAAGGTCGCCGCGGGGATCAGGCGATTGCGTTCGTCGAAGGCGATCTACTCGTGACACAGGGACTCAATCTGAAGGTCGCGTACGGTTTCCTTGATCCGGATCGCGACATAGGGGAGAACTCGAGGTACCGAGTGCGGGTTGGTGCCGAGCACTTCATCACGCAATTCCTTCAGGCATCCGTCTACTACTCTCGGCTCGAGGACATCCCTCAAGTTGGCGATCAGGACGACGTGACTTTCGAGTTGCACACGTTTTTCTAGCGCACACCACAGATAAACCATGCATGAAAGGTGGAGGTGGATTTCATGAACAGATCGTTTGGCTTGCTAATCGTCGGCGCGGTTTTCGCCATCACGACAGTGGTACCTACACCCACGGACGGCATTCCACCCAACGGATCGATCGTGGGGACGATCACGGCGTCGGCCGCCAAGAGCGCTTCGCCGTTGAAGGTGGATACCGACGAGGAATACTGTGGTGAAGAGATACCCTCAGAAGCCGTGGTTGCAACAGCCAAAGGACGTCTTCGTTACGCCGTCGTCTCGCTCGAGGGCGCGAGCTCCCCGGGCCAGCTCACGGTTGGACAACTCCGAGTCGAGAATCAGAAGTGCGCGTTTGAGCCGCACGTCCAGACCGGCACTGTGGGTAGCACGCTGAAAGCGTTCAATCAGGACGGTGTGCTCCACAATGTTCGCCTTTATTTGAAGATGGGATCCAAGCGCAGGTCGTTGGTTAACCTCGCCCTGCCGGCCAAGGCCGGGCCGGTGGATGCCTCGCGCGCAACACGGCGAGCTGGAACGATCGAGGTAACGTGCGACGCGCACACTTGGATGTCGGCTTACGTCGTCTTATTCGAGCATCCGTATCACGCGGTAACTGACGCCCAAGGAAGTTTCTCAATCGACAATGTCCCACCAGGGACTTATCCGCTAAAGGTCTGGCACGAGTCGCTGGGTGAACTCGCCACCGAGGTCGTCGTCGAGCCTGGCAAGCCAACTACTGTGGCTCTCCAGTTCAACTAGCGACAAGCGGCGAGGGACGGTATTAAACGCACGACCAGTCTGTTGGCGACCGCCTCGGCGGCGCTGCTGGCGATGTTCATCGTGCAGTGCGACGAGGGTAATGTCGCCGTCCTCGAACCCTCTCTTCCATCGGTCGCGTTAACCGCCAATCCGGCTTTCGGCGCAGCTCCGTTGGTGATCGATCTCACCGCTGAGCTCAGTGTTGCACCCGCGGGAAATGTCGAGTTCGGCTTCGACTGTACGGCGGACGGGGTCATGGAAGCATCCATGACGTCGGGGTCGAACCGACTAACCGCGGTTGGAATCTGCAGCTACCAGGAAGCGGGCACGTTCACGGTCAAAGTGTCGGTGATGGGCGGGGGCGTGAGTCTCGAAGGCTTTACCACGGTGGCCGTCAGCACCCCGGGTCCGTCGGCTCCAAATGCCGTGATCGTGTCTATGGACGACGACTTCTTCGCCTCGGCCGACATCACGGTGCAGCCAGGCACGACGATCACGTGGCAGAACGTCGGCAACCGGCCGCACACAGCGACCAGCGACACCGGCATCTGGGATTCGGGAACGGTGAACTCCGGCGGATCATGGAGCTGGACTGTTCCAGCCGATGCAGCACCGGGCACGGTGTTCCCGTACTACTGCGTCTTTCACGGTTCGCCGGGTGGACAGGGGATGGCTGGCGTCATCCGCATTCCGTCGGACGGGTCGCCCCCGCCTCCTTCACCACCCCCGCCTCCGCCGCCACCCCCGCCTCCACCCCCACCACCGCCTGGCGGCACCGTCGTTCAAATGCAAGACGACTTCTTCTCGTCGCGTGACATCACCGTCCAGCCTGGGACGACGATCACCTGGCAGAACGTCGGTGGTCGGCCGCACACCGCGACCAGCGATGCAGGGATTTTTGACTCCGGGACGGTGAACCCGGGCGAGTCTTGGAGTTGGACCGTTCCGGCTGAAGCACAGTCAGGCACCAGCTTTCCCTACTTCTGCATCTTCCACGGAGATCCTGGCGGACAGGGGATGGCTGGAGCGATCCGCGTGGAGGCGAACGCGCCACCTCCACCTCCGCCGCCACCGCCGGGCTCCGTGACCGTGGCGACCCCTGGGCTAACGTTTGATCCCGAGAGAGTGGAGATACCGCCGGGCGGCATTGTCACGTGGGAATTCTCGGGAACGACCCACAACGTGACGTTCGAGGACGAAGCTCCGCCGGACGGGAACATCCCCGACTCGCCCCCGGGCACGTCGGTATCGCGGACGTTTCCCGTGGCGGGCGACTACGACTACGTCTGCACGCTCCACGATGGCCAGGAGGGGCGGGTCCGCGTGCGCTAGACCTAGACGAGCGCCTGCTTGTTTCACGCTGCCAGATCCGACAGCGGAGTTTCTGTTCGGAGAAGGCCCGCTAGATACGCGGTAGCTCGAACGACCCAGGCAATCACGAGCGCACGCCTGATAAGCGTGAGGTCGGTGGTTCAACTCCACCCAGGCCCACCA
>JBDGYV010000056.1:0-18000 GCA_039588915.1 Gemmatimonadota bacterium | reverse complement strand
ATTTCTCCATCGGGGGAGATTACGCTGAAGTGCCAGGCGTTGTAGGGTCGTAGACGCCAATCCACGGTCGAAAGCGTGGGGGGCCCAGCTCGAGCCCCCACGCTTTTTTCGGTGTGCAGAAACATCGCTGCGCCCGAGGCCACAGCCGAACACCTTCGTCATCATGGTGGCGCGGGTTCCCGACGCGAGACATCGCACGATCGTGGTCGGGCTCGTGTGGTCGGAGGTTTACTCGGTGATCGGGTCGGAAGAGAAACTGGTTTCGAAGGCGACCCTTACGATCGCCATCGTGGAAGCGGGTGCTGACCCGAGATAAAAGG
The DNA here is from genome assembly GCA_039588915.1 of Gemmatimonadota bacterium. Taxonomy (GTDB): domain Bacteria; phylum Gemmatimonadota; class Gemmatimonadetes; order JACCXV01; family JAHWKZ01; genus CAMYLR01. The sequence continues at coordinate 17,680 of JBDGYV010000056.1, read as the reverse complement.
ATCGCCGCCGCCAGCTTTTGCTGGCGGCGGCGCCTCTCTGACTATTCCTGTCCTGGGGGTAGGACGTCAATCACCGGTACGATCTCAACTTCCCCGAACATCGGATCGGTTTGGGAGAGATCGAAGGGCGCACTCCCTGTGTGGGAGACGCCTTTCTCGATCTTGGTCGCTACCATCGTGTAGGGGACTGGTGATCCGTCGTGCGCGTCGTCGAGGTTTGCGGCGAGGATATCGAAAATCATGCACTCCGCGGCTTTCGGGCTGTCTTCTGGGTCTGGGGTCGGCAGCGCCAGGCAGCTGTCGACCAGGTCGTTATCCTCGTCGAACACCGTGCAGGTCGTGCCCTCTGAAACCGTTGGCGAGTGGGACTCCACTTGGCAGAGAACGTCGCGCACGGCGAGTGCGCCGTCGGCCGCTGTCCATGTGCTCGGTTCGAAAGCCAGCGCTCCCTTGCTGCATTTGAGCAGGTCGCGGTCAGGGATTGATTGGGCCGGTTCGCAAGTGTTGGAGCTACTCTCGCAACGTGCCGGAACCGAAAACTCGGCGAATGGCGCCGGGCCCTCGCAGATCTCGATATACAGGCCTGGCGCTGGGCTGTCGGCGATCGGGTCGTTGTCGCTGTAAGCCTCGCCCACGCCGTCCATGTCGACGGTGTAGTTGTTCTGTACGCAGTCGTTGTCGGAGTTGACCGGGCAGACGCCGACGACCGGCGTCGGCTTATTCTCGCGAATTGCGACGAAAACCTCGCTGACTCCAGCCTCCAGGTCGTCGATCTGGATGCCGAACTCGCCGCTGGGGAGGATAACCGAGTCGCCTTCAGCTACCGACGCAACAGCGATCCAGCCTCCCGCGGTAGCAACCGGGTTCAAAGCCGTCGGGTCACAGAAAGAATCACATGGGTACTCGTCTGGTACCGTGAGGTTGTCGACCGTCGGAACGACGCAATCAACGTCACCGGTCTGCGGCAGTGCCGGGTCGGCCAAGTTGCACGTCTTTTGCGCGAAGTCGACCACGCCGAGCAGATGGACGCTGGCGCCGTCCTTGAATGGGCAGGCAGCGAGGTCCTGCTTTCCGAAGGGCAGGCCCACGCACGCTGCGTAGTCGTTGTAGAGCGCCACGAGAAGCTGGTTGATCCCAAGCTCGGCCGCGGTAGTATCTGCAGCCGCCATATGCTCCGCGATCTCCTTGCAAGCGGCGGTCTTGTCGCTCTTGAACTTGTTCTCGTAAATGTCGGTTATGCTCTTGCGGTCTTGTCGCTCTTGAACTTGTTCTCGTAAATGTCGGTTATGCTCTTTTCCCAGGGGCACTTGATCGCGGCCGCACCATCGAGCGTACGGTCAAGCGCGACCGGTGCTTGGGCGTCACCCTGACATCCCACGAGCATGAGACCGATCGAGAATACAGGAAGACATCGAAGAGAGAACCGCACGGGAGCCTCCTTCAAAGGAATGCTTGGCCTGACCTCAGATAATGGGATAGGATACTTCGAGGATAAGAAAGGTGCCAGACCTACCCCAACCCGCCCAATTCTGCACTGAGTGCGGTTCGCCCCTGCCGCCGGGGGCGAAGTTCTGCTCTCAGTGTGGCACGCCAGTAGCGGGCCCGGTCGTGGAACTGGAAAGCGCGCCGGCGGATGCCGCCCCCGAGCCCAACATCCCCCCCGAGCTGCGAGCCAAGTATGAGCGCGCCCGAGAAGAGCTTCGAGGCGATCGGCGCGAAGTCGTCGTCCTGTTCGCTGATCTGTCAGGGTTCACCGCGCTCTCCGAACGTCTTGACCCGGAAGAGGTCAGCCTCGTCATGCACGGCTTGCTGGGCGAGCTGGCCGACGTCGTCTATCGGTACGAGGGGTATGTCGACAAGTACATCGGGGACGCGATCATGGCCCTCTTCGGGGCCCCGATCGCGCACGAGAACGACGCTGAGCGGGCCGTCCTCGCGGCACTCGACATGCTCGAGGTGACAGCGCAGAGAAGCGATGATTCCGATCATCTGCTCTCGATTCGGGTCGGTCGGGTCGGAGTCACGGCAGCAGTACACGGTGATGGGTGACACCGTCAACGTGGCCTCGCGGCTCGAGGGCGAGGCCGCTCCTGACTCGGTGCTTGTGAGCCAGTCTGTGTACGAACGGATCGGTTCCCGATTCGAGACCGAAGCCATCGATCCAGTCACGGTCAAAGGCAAGGCCGAGCCACTGCGAGCCTATCGCGTGATTGGCTACCGGCCGTCCAAGCCGGCGTCCACGCACGAGGCGACCCCCTTTGTTGGCCGCGATGAGGAGCTCGGGCTGTTCGAGTCTTTTTTGTGCCGGGTCACCGAAGGTACTCCTGGGGTGTTCATCATTGAGGCGGAGACTGGTGCTGGGAAGAGCAGGCTCGTGACCGAAGCTCTATCCCGGACCGGTTTGCAGCTGGACCTTCTTGAGGTCGACTTCTCGCCAATTGAACTCCCCGGCAGCCAGTCTGTGTCGACCGATCTCTTTCACCAGCTGATTGGTGACGCGGATGGGGTGATGCCCGACGACCTGCCGAGCGTGAACGAGCGCGCGTCCAAACTTCTGAGTGGTGAGCTCCAACACCACGAGGTCGGTATCCGTCAGCTTGCCCAACAGCTTTTTGGGACGGCCGATGCTGAATCGACCCACGATATGGATCCAGGCGTGGCCCGGCAGAACCGATGGCTGGCCGTGACCGCAATCCTCACGGCTCGGGCTCAGGCCCGCCCGGTCTTGATTCGTTTGGAAGATGCCCACTGGGCAGACGAAGCCGACGAAGAGTTCCTCACCTTCCTGATGCCGCTCATCGCTGGCCATCGCGTTGGCGTCGCCGTCACCGTTCGCTCAGGCACGGCGCCCGAATGGATCCCGACCGGAGCAGAGCGTCTCGAACTGCGCAACCTCGACGAGGAGGCGGCGCGGTCGATCCTGGGAGGGTTCTTCGAGACATTGAAACCCCGAGACCGCAAGGAGCTGATCCGGCGGAGCCAGGGGAACCCCTTCTATCTCGAAGAGCTTGCTCGATCGTTACGCGATGCGGTGGAAACAGCTAGCAGCTCGGTGCCGGGGACCATTCAAGGCTTACTCCAGTCGCGGATCGACCATTTGGACGATTCGGTCCGACTGGTGCTCCAGATGGGGAGCGTACTGGGTAACACTTTTTCGGTTGAACTGCTGGCGCGGATTTATCACCTCGAGCAACACCCGATCAGTTTCGAAGATGCCTTGCAGAAGTTGGAAGGGGAGGGGTTCTTCGAGATTCCCGTTGCCGACCGGGTCGGGCGCTTCCGACACGCCTTGATGGTGGAGGTCGCCTACGGAAGCATTCTGGGCGGGGTGCGGAGGGTGCTCCACGAGTCGGCCGCGCGATTGGGCGAGGAGCACTACGCCGAGCGCCTGGAGGCTGAGGCCCCGTTTTTCGCCCACCACTTCTGGGAGGCAGGTTTGCATCCCGACGCGGCTCCGTATCTGTGGAATGGTGGCCGCGCGGCTGCGCACAAATACGAGCTTCACACCGCTGAACGCTTCCTCAGCCGTCTCTCTGAGACGCTTGGGGAACACCCGGAGGTGCTCCCAGAATCTGCCAGCCGGGCCGACTTTATGACGACCTACGGTACCGTTCTCCGCGAGCGCGGTCGGTTCGACGATGCCGAGCGATGGTTTGAGCAACTGCAAGACCTTGGGACACTCGAGAAGCAGGAAGAGTGGATCGGCAAGGCGCTGTTTCAACGCGGCTCGATCGCGCTATACCGGGGCCAGGTTGACGAGGCGCGGGTCTTCTTCGAGCAGGGACTTGCGCGCTCGCCTACAGACAAGCGGGCGACAGCCGATCTGCACAGCGGGATGGGCCTCGTACATCACTTCCACATACAAGTCGATCGCGCGCTAGAAGAGCACAGACAGGCGCTGCGCTTGCGCGAGCAGGCCGAGGACCGGTTTGGCTACGCCAAGAGCCTGATGAACATCGGGAACGTGTTGCTCCGCCTCGAGAACGATCCCAAAGGCGCACGGGAACATTATGAGCCTGCCCTGGTTCTCGCTCGAGAGAACGGCGATCGCAAGATGCAGTGCAATCTCCTCCTCAACCTAGGGACGCTCGACCTGGAGCTCGGTGAGTACGTGACCGCGCTCGGTCGCTTCGCGGATATGCAGGAGGTAACAGAAGAGATCGGGTTTTCTCAGCTCCGATTCCTCAGCTTGAGGAATCAGGCCGCCTGTCATGTACGCCTGGGGCGCATCGATGCGGCGCTTCAGGCGCTCAAGGCTTGCCTCCAGGAGGGGGACGAAATTCTCGACGCGGACAACCGTGTCGCGGTGCGGATCCTCCTGTTTGAGGTTTGTTTTTGTGCCTTGGATGACACGGGGGCGGGCGAGTGGCTACGTGAGGCTCGAGAACTAGCCGGCCAACTCAAAGTGACCGAACACGACGATTGGATCGTGCTCTCCGAAGGTCGGCTGGCAGCTGCTCGCGGGGAGTGGGAAGCGGCAGCGGCTGCTTCCTCCCGCGCCGAGGAGTTAGCTCAACAGCAGCGAGATTTTGATATCGAGACGATCGCCGCCGCTCATCAGTGGCGCGCAAAGGCGCGCGCAGGCTTGGAAGTGGCAGAGAACTTCCCCGCTGAGTTGGACTCACAACCATCTAAGGCGGCGCTGTTTCACTACCTGTGGGGTGACGGAGCCGCTGCTCGTGGGACCCTACAGCAGGCCGCCGGCACGCTCACCAAAGCAGGGGACTTGGCACTGCAGGTCGGCGATTTGTCTCTGGCTCTGGCGACGTTTCGGCGTCTTGCTGAGGTGTTTCGGGAGCTGGGTGACGAGCCGGGTGCGCGAGCGGCGGCCTCGCGTGCCGCAGAAGCGATGGGCTCATTGCGTGAGAACCTGCCCGAAGAACTTCTAGCAAGTTTCGACGCCCGCAACGCGACGCTGCTGGAAGTTGCCGGGGCGCCGGTACGCAAGACATAGGTGAAGTCCGTCACGACTGCTTCCTCGCTCACACCTGACACGCTCCTCATCGGTGTGCGTGCGCTCTCCGCTGCCGATCGCGACCTGGCGCGGGTGGTGAACCAGTACGGGCCGCCACCGATGTGGGGGCGCAGTCCGGGGTTCGCGACGCTGTTGCGAATCATCCTCGAGCAACAGGTTTCGCTGGCGTCGGCGGACGCGGCGTACCGGCGGTTGCGTGCGCGCGTCGGCCGAGTCACGCCAGCGGCGTTTCTCGAGCTCAATGACCGAGCGCTACGGCAGGCCGGCTTCAGTCGACAAAAGACACTCTATGGCCGGGAGTTAGCGCGCGCGTTCCGGGACGGAAACGTGAAGACACGCGAGCTAAAGCGCATGGGCGATCAGGAGGTCGCCGCCAACCTCACGCGAATCAAGGGGATCGGTGAGTGGACGGTCAACATCTACTTGCTGATGGCTCTGCGGCGACCCGACGTTTGGCCTCCTGGTGACTTGGCGCTTGCCAAGGCGGCGCGGGAGCTAAAAGGGTTGAAAGACATCCCGAACGACGAAGAGCTGGTGTCGATGAGTGAAGCGTGGCGCCCATGGCGCGCCGTCGCGGCGCGTATTCTCTGGCATTACTATCTATCGGTGCGACAGCTCGATTAGCCAGATGAAGACGAGTCAAAATCGAATCCGGTTGATCCATTGGAATGCGGCCCAGGCGGAAGAGCGAGCGACCAAACTGGAGGCCAAGGGCTACGACGTCGATTTCACGCCCCTCGACCCGGGTAACATGAAGACACTCCGGGCGGATCCACCCGACCTCGTGGTGATCGACCTTTCGCGCATCCCATCGCAAGGGAGGGATTTCGGGATCTGGTTGCGGAAGACCAAGGCCGCGCGCAACGTCCCGATCGTCTTCGTCGACGGAGATCCCAAGACGGCGACCAACGTCAAGAAGTATCTGCCTGATGCCACCTACACGTCGTGGAGCAGGATCTCGAGCGCGCTCAAGCGAGCGATCGCCGATCGACCCAAAGATCCTGTCGTTCCGAAATCGATGATGGCCGCTTATTCGGGTACGCCGTTACCCAAGAAGCTCGGCATCAAGCCCGACTCGGTGGTCGCGCTGGTCGGCGCGCCACCCGGCTTTGCCACGACACTGGGCGAGATCCCCGAGGGCGTCAGGTTTCGGAACAACGCTCGTGGCACGTGCGACCTCGCGCTGTGGTTTATCGAGTCGCGCCGGGATCTCGAGCGGCGCGTCGAGAGAATGGGCTCGTTCACCAGGGATGGCCTGTGGATTATCTGGCCCAAGAAAGCGTCTGGAGTTGTGACCGACGTGAGTGAGCAGATCGTGCGGGAGACCGGTCTCGGAGCTGGGTTGGTCGACTATAAGATTTGCGCGGTTGACGAGACTTGGTCGGGGCTCAAGTTCGCCCGTCGCAAGAGGAGACAATGACGGGTAAGCTTTGGACCTGTCCCCAATGTGGGAACACGTTTACCACACCAAATCAGTGGCACTCGTGCGGGCGGTTCGATCTGGAAGCTCACTTCGAGGGGGCGAGTGAGGAAGTGGAGCTGCTGTATCAGAAGTTTGCTGAGATGGTCAGGTCGTGCGGCCCGGTTCGGATCATTCCCCAAGAGACGCGGATCGCGTTTCAAGTTCGCATCCGGTTTGCGTCCTTGACGCCGCACAAGTCACATGTGGTGGGCGGGTTGATCCTCGACGCGCCGATCGAGAGCCCGCGGTTTACCAAAGTCGAGTCACTTGGACCACGCACCCACGCGCACAGTTTCAGGCTCGAAAAACTGGAGGAGCTCGACGACGAGTTCATGGAGTGGATTCGCAGAGCTTATGCGGTTGGAGCGCAACGGCCGTTGGAGGACGACAAGGGTGCCTAGCGCCTATTCATTGCTCGATCTCGACACATGGAGTCGTCGAGAGCATTTCCGCTTCTTCCGCGGTTATGACAATCCGTTCTTCAACCTTTGTGCGGAGGTCGACGTCTCGAGGCCGGCCGAGGCATGCCGCGCGCCCGGTGGACCATCGTTCTTCGCGGCGTCGCTGTACCTGTCTCTTCGTGCCGCGAACGACGTCGAACCGTTTCGGTACCGAATCCATGGCGACGACGTGGTCGTGTACGACGCAGTTCACGCCGGCTCGACGATCCTACGCGACGAAGGGACGTTCGGGTTTGGATACTTCAATTACAGCCCGAATTTCGGCCCGTTTCGAACCCAGGCGGAAGAAGTGATTGACGTGGCTCGAAGGGGCTCCGGTCCACTCGAGGACAAGCCGGAGCGAGATGACATGATCCACTACTCGGTGATCCCGTGGGTTGCGTTCACGAGCTTTTCACATGCCAGGCGGTGGGGCACGGAAGACTCGGTTCCGAAGATCGTCTTTGGTCGCCGCCATGGTGCTACCGGCGACGAGCGGATGCCGGTGTCGGTAGAGGTTCACCACGCTCTCGTCGACGGTCTGCATGTGGGTGAGTTCTTTCAGAGGTTCCAAGACTACTTGGACGACCCGCCACTCGACTGAAACCGGGAGCTGGCCCGAGGCGTAGGTTACAGTGAGGAGGGAGGAGCCATTGATGCGAAGAAGCAACACACCTCTGAGGCGCTCCACCGACCATCGAATGATCGCCGGTGTTGTGGGCGGCATCGCCGAGCACTTTGGGCTCAACGTCACGCTGCTCCGTGTCGTCTACGTGGTGGTGTCGATCCTGTCGGTAGCGTTTCCGGGCATTCTGGTCTACCTGCTGTTGTGGATCATCATCCCCGGCGGGAGCAGCGAGCTAGCCGCACCCGCCTCGTAGCCACTTCCTGAGATCCCCGGCTAGCCCCCGCCCGCCGTGGTGCTAGACTCGGGATCGATGCATTCGCTCTTCAGATACATATCGGTTATCACGGTAGGGATGGTGGCGTTCGCCTCGTCATGTGCGGACTCGCCGGACAATCTCACTGAGTCAACGGACAGCGCAGTTGTTGGCGAAGCGCCACTCTCTGATACAGCGAGATCTGAACCCGAACCGGTCCCGGAAGATGAAGAGATCCGGATCGTCTTCGTGACGCACGGTCAATCCAGCGATCCGTTCTGGTCGGTGGTGATCAACGGCGCGGGTGACGCTGGTGCCGATCTGGGGGTGGCAGTCGAGTACCACGCGCCGCTCAAGTTCGATATGGTGGAGATGAGTGATCGAATAGCCGCCGCGGTCGCTACGCGACCGGACGGTTTGGTAGTTTCGATACCCGACGGCGCCGCGCTGGGAGCGGCGATCCGCGATGCCATTCGTGCCGGGGTTCCCGTCGTCTCGATAAACTCGGGGGGTGACGTTTACCGCGATCTCGGTGTTCTCGCGCATGTCGGACAGACTGAGTATGAGGCTGGCTACGAGAGTGGCCTGAGACTAGCGCGTGCCGGGGTTCGCCAGGCACTATGTGTCAATCACGAAGTTGGGAACAGCGCCCTCGATCAACGCTGCAAAGGTTTTCGAGATGCGTTGGGTGAGCGCCGAGCCGTTGCGTACGCGCTGGTAGTGAACTTGGCTGACCCAGACGACACCCAGCAGCGGATCGTTGGCGCGATCACAAGCGGCCCTGCGATCGACGGCATCCTGACGCTGGGTCCGAATGGCGCCGCCCCCGCGTTGGCAGCGCTCCGCCAAACTGGCAAGATCGGTGAAGTGCCGCTGGCGACGTTTGATCTTTCGCCGGAAGTGCTCGAGGCGATTCGCGACGGGGAGATGACGTTCGCCGTCGATCAGCAGCAGTATCTGCAAGGTTATCTGCCGGTCGTGTTCTTGGTGAAGTACCTGGAGACCGGGACGATTCCGGGCGGCGGTGACGTTATTCGCACCGGGCCCGGCTTTGTGACCCAGGATACGGCTGCTGACGTGATCGATCTGTCGGCGCGTGGCATCCGCTAGACTACCAGTGGTCAGTTGAAACGCGCGCTCGCCCGGCGGCCCGAGCTCGGCGCGGTGGCGGCCGTACTCGCCGTGTGGGGTTTCTTTGCACTCGCCGCCGGTGAACCGTTCCGCAGTACGGCTGGAATTGCCGCCTACTCGAACGCCGCTGCTCCACTCGGCATCCTCGCTGTAGCAGTTGCGCTGCTCATGATCGGTGGAGAATTCGACCTTTCGGTCGGCTCGATCATCGGTTTCGCCTCCATGTCGCTGATGCTTTTGACCACCCATTTCGACTGGCCGCTGTGGCCGGCCATCGGCGCGGTCTTCGTGCTATCCGCTCTGATCGGCCTGCTTAACGGCTTGTTGGTCGTTCGCACTGGTTTGCCGTCGTTCATCGTGACATTGGGTACGCTGTTTGCTTTCCGTGGGCTTGCCATCGCGCTCAGCCGGCATTGGACGGGTCGCACGCAACTCGGTGGGCTTGACTCGATCCCCGGTTACGATGGGGCCCGACAACTGTTCGCCAGCGATGTGTTCGGCGTGTTTCGTGTGTCGATCGTTTGGTGGTTGGTGTTGATCGCGGTGGCCACATGGGTCCTGCTGAGAACACCGCTCGGCAACTGGGTCTTCGCGGCCGGCGGAGACGCACAGGCCGCGCGCAGCGCAGGGGTTCCGGTGGACCGCGTCAAGATGGGGCTGTTCGTGATGACCGCGTTGGCAGCTTGTTTGGTGGCGGTTCTGCAAACGGTTCGCTTCACCGGGGCTGATGTACTGCGCGGCGAGTTGCAGGAGTTTCGCGCTATCGCTGCGGCGGTGATCGGCGGGACGCTCTTGACGGGTGGGTATGGGTCAGCGGTTGGAGCGGCGCTGGGTGCCCTCATTTTCGGCATGGTCCAACAGGGAATCGTCATGACCCGGGTCGACGCAGACTGGTTTCAGGTCTTCCTGGGCATCGTTCTGCTGGCGGCGGTCGTCGTCAACCATGCGCTCCGGCATCGAGCGCTCTCAGCGTGACCACCAATCGCTCACCGCTGCTCGAAGCCGATCGCGTATCGAAACGGTTTGGAGCCGTGACCGCACTCGAAGATGTATCGCTAACGGTCGACAAGGGTGCGGTGACGTGTCTGCTGGGCGATAACGGAGCCGGCAAGTCGACTCTGGTCAAGATTCTGGCCGGCGTTCACCCACCGACCCGCGGTGAGATCCGCGTTGATGGCGAACCGACCACCTTCTCATCCCCACGCGACGCGCGCGAACACGGCGTGGCGACCGTATATCAAGATCTGGCGGTGATCCCGCTCATGTCGGTGTGGCGCAATTTCTTTCTTGGTAGCGAGCCGACGGTCGGCCAGGGCCCGCTGCGCCGGATTGACGTCCAACGGTGTCGGACAGTCGCCCTGGAGCACCTCCAACAGCTCGGCATTGCGATTCACGACCCCGATCAAACAGTCGGCACACTATCAGGTGGTGAGCGCCAGGCCGTTGCGATCGCTCGGGCACTCCACTTGGGAGCCAGAGTGCTGTTGTTGGACGAACCGACGGCGGCGATGGGCGTACGGCAAGCGGAGATTGTGTTGGAGCAGATACAGCGGGCCCGTGATCGTGGGGTCGGCATCGTGTTGATCACCCACAACCCAGGCCACGCGGCACCCGTCGGCGATCGGTTTGTCGTCCTGCGCCATGGTCGTGTTGTAGGCGATTTCTCGTCTCAGGAAGCGTCCATCGAACGGCTGACCACCGTGATGACATGTTCCTAGCCTGGATCGGCGCCGTTGCGATCGGTTTGAGCCTCGGGTTGTTGGGTTCCGGGGGCTCGATCTTGACCGTGCCGGTGCTGATATACTTCGTAGGCCAGGGCGAGAAAGTCGCGATCGCCGGTTCGCTCGGGATCGTCGGTGGAATCGCGTTGGCCGGTGCCCTTATTTACGCCCGCCGACGGTTGGTCGACTGGCGGAGTGTTCTGTTCTTTGGGCTCCCAGGGATGGTGGGGACGTATGCCGGCGCTTGGCTGGCGAAGTTCGTCTCCGGATCGGTACAACTCGTTTTGTTCGCCATTGTCATGTTGCTGGCCGCCGGGTTGATGTTTCGAACACCCGCCGGTTTGCAGAACAATCGTGGCGAGCGTCACGTTTGGAAGCTCGGACTCGACGGAGTGATTGTCGGCATCGTGACCGGTCTTGTCGGGGTGGGTGGAGGGTTCCTGATCGTCCCCGCGCTCGTGGTCCTCGGTGGGTTACCGATGCATCTGGCCGTCGGGACGAGCCTGATGATTATCGCGTTTAAGTCGGCTAGCGGTTTCGTCAAATACCTGGGGGTTCTGTCGGAGCTCGGTCTCACAATCGATTGGTCGATCATCGGGTTGTTTCTGCTGTTGGGAATTCTAGGGATGTTTGCGGGGCGTGCGATCGGCGCGCGCGTGCCGCAGCCGGCGCTGAAACGAGCGTTCGCTTTGTTCCTGATCCCGGTCGCAGCCTTCATCCTTTGGGAAAACCTACCGCAAGTCTTGTAGGCCTCCGCACCGTCTCTGTCATATGTCTTAGCCCCTCGTGACACTCATCGATGGGTTCGGGGTAGTACCCGACCACGGGTTGCGATCACGATGAGAGGAGTCATACATGACGATCAGTGGAGTCAGGCCGACCGTAGAACGAGTCATCGCAGGTGTGCTTTTCCTTGGGTTCTTGGGGGCCTGCTCTGAGAACAGTGGCGGTCCGGCAGGTCCCGTCGGGACGACCGGGCAAGAAACTCTCGATGTGGCAACCGCCAAAGCTGAGCTCAAACGCGTCGAAGCGGTGTTTGCTGACGACGACTGGGCGAGCTTCCGCGCGCTCAGCGTGCCGATCGAGCTGGGTGACTTCGGGTTCTTGATCGAGCCGGGCACGCTCGAAGCGCTGGTCGCGTCGCCAGCGCGCTCCGAGACGCGGGCAGGAACGATTCGAGCGATCCGTGGCGTGATCGACGGCGGCATCCGAGCCGATCGGCTGATCTCCGATAGCTCGATCGGGATGACGTTTGTCTACGATCCCGATCAAAACAAGTACGTCGCCGACCCGTTGCGCCCCGGCGCCCCGGCGAATGGGATCCGCCTGATCCTGTACGCGACGAGCTCCATCGGTGAACCTGACGTCGCGCGTGAAACCGGTCATGCCGACCTAATCGATAACGGCGCCGGGGTGAATGGTATCGATCTTAGGTTCGAGGTCGTCAATGAAGGCCGCACGTTCCTCGATTACTCGGTTCGCGCCGAGGGCGACAACGGATCCGGCTCGATTGACATCGGGGGGTTCGTTCAGGGGGATGACGATCGGCTCGATTTCGATCTCGGCGCCGAGGGTGGTGCCAACGGGTTCGAGCTCGACGTGCACTTGGAGAACGCATCCAGTCGTTTCCGCGTCGACGCGTCAATCGACGGTGAGATCGATGCCGGCGAGATCGGTCTCGAGGTCCATTACGGGGACCAGTCGGTCGTCATCGAGATCGATGGGTCAGACGATTCCCCGGAAGCGGAGTTCTATCTCAACGGCGGGCTGTTCGCGACCGCCAGCGGAGATCCCGATGATCCAGCGATCTTGGGTGCCGACGGCGAACCGTTAACACCGGAAGAGTTCCTGGTGCTGTTTCAGATCTACGAGTTGGCCGAAGACTTGTTTACGCTGTTCGGTGATCTCACCGCCCCAGTCGGCTTGATCATTCTGCTGGGTTTCCTCTTCTAAACCGGGGCTGGCCCCGCGAACTTCTCGGCCCAACCACGCCACCCTTCCGACAGCTGAGGGGCGGTCAGCAGAGCCTCGGCCTCGTGTCGGTCTCGCGTGTAGATGCGAAAAACATCTCCGATACTGAGGTCGTGATCAGGCTGCTCGACGATTTGGATCTCGTCGCCAGCCCCGACATCTCCCTCCTCGATTATTCGTAGGTACGTTCCTGGTCGCCCGGCCTGAGCGAATTTTCGAGGGAAGGCGGGGTCGTTCATCCGGACTGCAAATCGCCAGCAGGGCACTCGCGGTTCGGAAACCTCGAGCAGTGTGGTCCCGATTTGCCAGTGCTCACCGACTAAAGCTCCCGTAACGTCGACTCCCTCCGTGCTGAGGTTCTCGCCGAATTCACCGTGTGCCAGCGGGCGCCCTATCTCGGCCTCCCACCACGCCTTGTCCTCGATGGCGTACGCGTAGATGGCTTTGTGGGGCCCGCCGTGGGCAGCCCGGTCGGCTTGCTCATCGCCCTCGAGGTTGACGCCACGCGCCGCTACGCGTCCGGTTACAGGAGATTTCCAGATAGCGCTCTCGGCGGGGGCTCCTCTGTACTCGAAGGTTCGAGTCCGCCCCACGCTGACGGCGATTAGCCTGCCACACTGCGGCTTTGTGCTGTGTTGCATGCGCCGTATTCTAGTACGAAGTGTGGCCCGCTGCCGACTCGGCAATTCGCGTCTATTATTGAGTTTGGACAACCAGCGCCCGTGATCTCGACTCATTCAGTGAACCGGAGCGCCATCATGGATATCAACGGCCCGATCTCCCGTCGAGCACTGCTCGGTTACGGTCTCGCATCGTCTACCGCGGCTTTCATTCCCGATCTGCCGATCGGTGAGCTGTGGGCAACTCCGACGAAACTCCTTCGACCTCGATCACAACCGTTGTCGGTTATAGGTGACGAACCGTGGGTGATGGCGGCCACCGAACTGGCGGCCGCGATCCGCGATCGCAGGATCACGAGCCACGCCGTTGTCGAGTCCCATCTAGAGCGGATCGCGAAGATCAATCCCAGGGTGAACGCGATTACGGAAGTACTGGATGAGACCGCGATGCGAGGTGCGGATGAAGCCGATCGGGCCGTTGAGAACGGGGCCGAGGTCGGTCCGTTGCACGGCGTACCGTTCACAATCAAAGAGAACATCGATGTCGCCGGGTCGGCGACATCGATGGGAGTTCTTGGGCTCGAAGGAGAGATTGCACCAGTTGATGCGCCGCTTGTGACCCAGCTCAAGGCAGCGGGCGCGATTCCGCTGGCGCGCACGAACATGCCGGACTTCGGGTTGCGCTGGCACACCAAGAGTTCGCTGCATGGTGCAACGGCGAACCCGTGGGACCGCACGCGAACCCCTGGTGGATCGAGCGGTGGTGAAGCCGCCGCGTTGGCGTTGGGGATGACACCGCTGGGTGTCGGAAACGACTACGGCGGCTCGGCGCGCTACCCGGCCCAATGTTGCGGGGTGTGCTCGATTCGGCCGACGCGGGGGCGGGTTCCCGACCACTCGGCAATGGCGCCGGCCGAGTTCCCGATCAGCATTCAGTTGTTTATGACAAACGGACCGATGGCGCGTCACGTTCGCGATCTGCGGGTCGCCCTGGCCGCGATGAGTGGGTCAGATCCGCGCGATCCATGGTGGGTGCCGGCCCCGCTCGAGGGGCCGTCCCAGGGTCGCCCGATCAAAGTGGCGATGACGACGGATCCGGGCGGGGAGGGCACCGATCCAGATGTAGCCGATGGTGTGCGGCGGGCCGCCGACGCGTTGTCGAACGCCGGATACGCGATCGAGGAGGTCGAGTTGCCGGCGGTTGCCGAAGCCGCTGCTCTCTGGGCGCGAGTGGTGGCGGCCGAAATACGAACCGACTTCGTTCCCGCGGTGCAAGAGCTTTTGGCTCGGGATTCGGAAAAGGTGCTCAATGACCTTTTTGCGGTCGTCCCACAGCTAAGCCTGCGAGGCTACATGCGTGCGTTGGCGGATCGAAACGGGATAGCGCGTCAGTGGACGCAGTTCGCGCAGGAGTATCCGCTGATCCTCGGACCGGTCTCTACCGAGCAACCGTTCGCGGTCGGTGATGACCTAAAGGGGCGGGAGGCGGTTCTGCGGCAACTCCGCTCGATGCGGCTCGTGGTGATAGCGAACTTGCTTGGGTTGCCGGCAGCCGTCGTTCCCGTCGGTCTCGCCAACGAGCTTCCGCAGGCCGTTCAGGTGATCGGTTCGCTGTATCGGGAGGATCTCTGTCTGGATGCAGCCGAAGCGATCGAGAGCGAGCTCGGCGTGTTAACGCCGATCGACCCGCAAAAGTAGAGAGCGAGCATGCCCTGGATTCAACAAGTCCCAATCGACGAGGCCACCGGTCGCCTCCGGGAGCACTTCGATGCCGCCATGCGTCGCGCCGGGCGGGTGTGGAACATCGTCCACATCATGAGTTTGAACCCGCGCGTGCTGGAGTCGAGCATGCGATTGTACATCGACGTGATGAAGGGCCATTGTCACTATTGAACGCAAGCCCATGCCAACGATCTCCGGGAAGAGATCGCGGACCAGTTCGAAACAGAAGATGAAGCCGACGCCTACGTGCACGCGGTTGTGAGGGATTGGCGCTTGGCCCCGTTGCCCCTGGCCGATCGAGAGCTGTGCGGGTTTGCGGTCAAGTTGACTCACCACCAATGCGACATGGCGCCGGAGGATCTCACCGCTTTGCGCGAGCACGGACTTGGTGATGATGCGATTCATGACGCGGTTCAAGTGATCGGCTACTTCAACTACATCAGCCGCATCGCCGACGCACTGGGCGTCGAGGCCGAGACGTTTATTCCTCCATGGGGTGGCGCCGCAAAGGAGACGCGATGAACCGACAGATGTTGGCAATATCCGCGATTCTGGTTGGTTTCGGTTGTACCGAGAGCACCAACCAGGCGAGCCACGAGATACAGGTCCGCCACCAGCGGGACATGGTGTATGAGCTCGATGTGATTCGGAAGACGGACCGCGCCGTCGTGCAAATCATCGAGGTTCGAAACGGCGTGGATCCGTCGAAACCCGGCGCAACCGAGTTGACTGACATTGATGGAGATGGGCACCCCGACCTTCGCGTGCTGGGTGGGGAGGCACAAGGCGAGTCTTGGCACAAGATCTGGATTTACGATCCAGAAGAGGACGGGTTCGTCTGGTCCCACACGACGGAGCGATGAGATGATTGATCATGTAACTCTCAATGTCGCTGACTTGAATCGCAGCCGACGGTTCTACGAACAGGCCCTGGCCCCGCTCGGGTACAAAGTCGTAAAGGAGTTTCCTGTTGCCGCGGGGTTTGGGTTGAAGGAAGCCGGAAAGCCCGACTTCTGGGTTGTCCACCGCGAACCGCTTCATACTCAGGTCCACGTCGCCTTTGGTTGCGAGAATCGTGACCTGGTGGGCGCGTTTCACGCGGCCGCTATCGCGGCCGGTGGGCAGGACAACGGCCCGCCCGGGGTTCGCGAGATGTATCACCCCGACTATTATGGCGCGTTCGTGCTGGATCCTGACGGTAACAACATCGAAGCCGTTTGTCGCCATCGCGAGTAGTGCCACTCCCAGACAACGACATTCGGTACGTCTGCCTGTCGGACCTCCATCTGGGGGAGCAGGAGAGCGTTCTGACGCCCCTCAAGGTGCCGGGATCCGGGAATGGTGCACCGGCGGCGGCACCTATGCTCGAGCGATTGGCTGCGTGCTTGCGGCATCTGGTTGAGCAAAACGAGGGCGACAAACTCCCGACGCTCATCGTGGCGGGCGATGGGCTCGGGCTCGCCTTTGGGACCTATCAAGAGACGCTCACCCTGTTTGAGGTTTTGATGGAGAACCTATTCAGGCCCGGTGCGGAGGTGTGCGATTCGATCGTGTATATCCCCGGCAACCACGATCATCACATCTGGGAGCTGGCGCGGGAGGCTAGTTACGCGCGGCAGATCGGGGACAGCGACAAGCAACACGATCTTCCGCGATCGGCGCACGTGACGTCCCCACTGCAAAACGAGGGGTTGCCGTCGGACCTGTTGAACAACCTGGCTACCCGAATCGGTGGTGGCGATGAGCCGGTGGCGCGTGTCGATGTGATCTACCCCAACCTAGCGCTGGTCCGAGAGTCGACCGACCGGTGCGTGTTGATTCACCACGGACATTATGCCGAAGACGTATACCGCTTCTTCAGCATCGCCAGACGGGCACTCTTCCCCGGGCGTCCCGAACCGGCAACAGTCGAAGAGATCGAGAACGAGAACTATGCTTGGGTCGACTTCGTCTGGTCGTTGCTTGGACGCTCAGGCGAAGCTGGGCGGGACTTTGAGGCCTTGTTCCTGACGTTTCGGAATCCCGATCATGTTCGGGCTCGCGCCAGCGAGCTCGCGTCGCGCATGGCAAAGGCACTCGATCTCCCGTTGCTGCCGTCCGAACGGCTCGAGCGCGTCGTGATCAAGAAGAGCCTCGACTGGTACGCCGGACGGTTTGTCACCGAACGCTTTGTTCGCGATCGACTGGTACGCCGGACGGTTTGTCACCGAACGCTTTGTTCGCGATGGGCCTTACTCTGACAGCACCATGGAGGGACTACAGAAATACGTCTTTGGGCCGTCCTTCCGACAGTTGGAGGAAGCGATCGGACACGTTCCCGGCGATCTGGCTGTCGTTTTTGGTCACACCCACAAGCCGTTCGAGAAGATCGTGTCCCCGCAGGGCGTCGATCGCGAAATAAAGGTGTTCAACACCGGTGGGTGGACAATCGATTCCCGGCGTCCTTTTGAGCAAATCGGAGCTGCGATCCTATTCATGAATGACGCACTCGACGTGGCTTCGCTGAGGCTCTACAACGATGGTCCGGACGGTGGCACGGTGCTGCTTGACGTCCACGGCGCGGACGGGCAGCCTGGCGGCACCGAGTTCGGCGTGACGCTGCAAGAGCGGTTACGCGGACCCGCGGGTGGTACCAAGCTCGCTGACGTTTGGGACGATCTCGGCACATCCCTCCATCGCCGAATCAAGCGGCGACGAGAACTCGATCGATCTCAAGCCAACGCTTGAACGACCTGGTTGACCGGTTTCAGCGCGCTC